>VFHU01000011.1 GCA_009391465.1 SAR202 cluster bacterium | reverse complement strand
CTGAACCAAACATTAGAACATGATCACCCATCATTTCGCTCACCATTTTGGTCATCTCTTCACCTTCATGGATCACGATCCCTGCAAAAAAACGACCGCCAGTCATGTATTCATCCATACGGTGCTTTAGACCATCTGCAACATAGCCCATGTAATGCACCTGATCTTCCATCCTTCTCATCCAAAATGGTAACCAACCAAAACCAGATTCCAAAATCGCTAGATTAATATTCGGATATTTATCTAATAATCCAGCACCTAGAAATGCAGCAATCATCCTCATGGCAGCCCATGGGTGTGAAGCTGTTCTCCCAATGAACGGGTTATCCCATAAGTCCCTGTAACCAGGATATCCCCATGCAAAACTATGGTGCACTATAGCCAACCCGTAGTTGTCGGCAGTTTCCCATATTGGGTTTAAATCAGGATGGTCCACGGGATAATCCACAGGGAGATTGACCCAGATACCTTTAGCCCAGCTGCTACCTGCATATTTTTTTATCTCCGACACCGAACCTTGTACATCGCGCGCAGTAGCGAGGATTAATGAATTCAATCGATCAGGATAGTGTGCACAAGTATCGTCCAGCTGTCGGTGTACGCTTTCAATCATCGCCATATCAATAGATGGATCCTTATGCCCCAATGAAGCACCAGGAACCATCAAATGGATATCAACCCCTTCTTCATCCATATCTCTAATTCTTGCATCTATGTCCCAATCGGAACCACCCAAAGTTGGAAACTTAAAGCCTTGGAACTTTTGAAAGTGCCTCTCAGCATTTGGCCTTGGTCCTGCTTCCCCCAGATACCTCGGAGGGGCTGCTCCCCAACCNGATGTATCTCCTAAGCGATAGAGATGCTGATATGGAGCTTTAAGTTGCTCTCCAGCCCAACCTGTCCGAAATTCCTGCAGCCCAATACCTTCTAGTGAATCTCTCAATATAGGAGCTAAAAATGGCTGCAGTGTCTCTGAAGATGCATGAAAATGTGTATCTGCATCAAAAATTTTATATCCATTACGCATAATCCACCTACCTTACGTTCTCTTGGGCGCAAGGGCTTCAATTGTATCTGATAAGACCTTTTTATCAGAACCAAACGGAAACATCAGTATCGGTAGAGTAACACCAGCGTCAATTAAATTGATAAGCTGCTCCTTCGCATACTTAGCATCTCCTGCAACACTTGTTTGGTCTACCATCTCATTCGTCACCAAGTCTCTAGCAGAGATTCTTCCAGATCGATCTGGTTTGTCCCAAGCTGCGCGTATATCAGTGGCTTCCGTAGCCCAGCCAAATCTATTCATCATGTTATTGTAAAAATCACCCATCCCACCGATGTAAAAAGCAATATGGGCTTTTACCATATTCCTAGTATGTGACGGATTGTCTGAAACTGCTGACAGGACAGAAGGTGCAATTTCAAAATTATCTAATTTTTTATGGGTCAAAGCAGCACCTTCTTGAATCAAATTTTTGCATTGATCTATTGAATCCCTTCTAAGAAATATGGGCAGCCACCCATCTGCGATTTCACCCGTTAATTGGATATTTTGTGGGCCAATAGACGCAATCATAATTGGAATCTTTACTGCTCCCTCAAGGTCACGCAGTTTGAATCCTTTCAATTTATAAAGATCCCCATTGTAGTTAACCCGTTGCCCACTCAAAGCTAGTCTTATAATTTCCACATACTCTCTTGTTCGTTTNAATGGGCTTCCCCATTCAACACCATGCCAATTCTGAACTACCAAAGGTCCACTTGTTCCAATTCCTAAAGTCAATCGACCATTGGCTATTTCATTGAGAGAAAAAGCGCTTTGGGCAGTCATAGCGGGAGTTCTACTGAATATGGTAGATATATGTGTACCTAGCCTAATTTTCTTTGCATGNGAGGCAACCCAAGTTAGGGTAGTAAATGCATCGTACCCCCAAGATTCCCCGAACCAAATCGACTCATATCCTAATGCTTCTGCGCGAAGGACAAAATCCAATGATTCTTGGCGAGTTAAGCCTGAGCCAAGCGACATATGTAGTCCTACCCTGTGGGGCATTGGCTTGCTCAAAAAATTACACCAATAGAGAAGATAGCCTATCAGGCAATTCGATATCGCCTTGAGCTATTTCATCTATTCTTTCGGATGAAATTGGAAAACTAAATTCTTCATTTCGCATATGCAGACGCTGCAAAGAAATTGCTGTAACCATTTCTTTTGCTATAGCCCAATCAGAATCTGATTGGGCAACCGTATTTAAATCACTCGCCCCGTGTGCAGCATGGTCGACTTNATCGTCGTAGACATTTTTGCAGGCGGCAGCAATTTTATCGCTTAATGGATCACCGCTAATTTGCATACCTTCGTAAAAAATTGACGCACCTCCACCTTCACAAAAAGACGAGGCAAAACGACCAAGATTGCCATATGTTTCGTAACATTCACGCCGCACCTGACGCAACTTGCGTTCACCTTCGATGTCATAAGTTGCTAATTCTTCGGTAGTCAAGTTTCCACCAGTTATATAATCAATAACGTCTGCGAACACTACGTAATGGCGAAACTCTTCCTCGAGAAATTGTATGTTATAAAGGAAATCGGCCCGTGATACCCCTTTTTCTAGTGAAGGGTAATTCTTAGCCAACTGCTCTATATTTCTAAGGATGATTCCATCTTCGCGCGGTTGCAATTCTTTGTATGCTTGAACACGNAGCCACACCAAATGCTCGTCAGGAGTCCTAGCCTCTGAGAAAAATTTGTGTGCAATCTCTGCTTCGCCTGCCCAAAATCGCGCTGCATAGCGAGTAAGTGTGTTTTGGTGTTCTTTCGAAATTAAATCATCCATAACTACTCCTTGAATGTCCGAAGACGATTATAATCTTCTAACGTGAACAATATGCAAATTTAAGGTGGTGCTATGAAAGCAGCAGTATTTTCCCAACCAGGAAAACCAATGGAAATTGAAGAATTACTTACTCCAGAACCAAAAGCGCATGAGGTTCGTATAAAAGTTGAAGCCTGCGGGGTATGTCACACCGATTTACATGTGCTCNAAGGGGAAGTTGCTTTCCCAAAACCCGGAGTACTAGGGCATGAAGTATCAGGAGTAGTAGACACCATNGGACCTAGTGTTACAAATGTTTCCCCTGGTGACAGGGTTGCTTGCTCATTCATTATGCCCTGCGGATATTGTGATTACTGTGTACGTGGAAGAGAAGATATATGCGACACCTTTTTTGCATTTAACCGATTAAAAGGTCAATTATATGACGGGAGCACTAGGTTGTTCAGACCTGATCAAAGTCCCATTGCTATGTACAGCATGGGTGGGCTTGCAGAATATGCCGTCACCCCAGATACATCAGTATTCAAATTGCCAGCAACTATCCCTTTAAATGATGCAGCAATCATTGGCTGTTCAATATTTACTGCCTATGGCGCTGTCCGCAATCAAGCAGATATACGGCCTGGCCAGCGAGTTGCAATATTTGCAATTGGAGGAGTCGGAACCCAAGTAATTCAAATGGCTAAAGCGTTCGGGGCTTCTCAGGTAATTGCCGTAGATATAAAGGATGAGAAACTTGAAAATTCTCTGCAGTTTGGAGCGACCCATACAATCAATAGTGCAAAAGAANACGTGATCGAAAAAATTAAAAAGCTTAGTGGNGGAAAAGGAGTCGATGTTGCAATCGAAGCCCTTGGCTCACCGATCACGGTACAACAAGCTTTCAATTCAGTACGCGACGGAGGAAAAGTCGTACTAATCGGGATAGCTGCTGCCGGAGTAGAAGTCCCTTTAGAAATCACACGATTCGTACGACGAGGGGTAACAGTAGTAGGTTCCTATGGAGCGCGGGCACGCAGTGATATGCCTGATGTAATACGTCTTGTTGATAGAGGTGAACTCAATACAAGCTCACCCATTACGCGCAGGTATTCACTTGATCAAGTAAACGAAGCTTATGAAGCTCTTGCGAATGGAGAAATCATTGGTAGAGCCATAATCGAAATGTAGTCTTATAGCGGCGATTCTACGGGCCCCATTGGAACCTCAATTAGTGTGGGCAAATCAGCGTTGATTGCATTAGTAATTGCGATTTTCAATTGATCTGGATCCGACACTTTTACGCCAATCGCACCATACGCTTCAGCTAATTTTACAAAATCGGGGTTATGCAATTCAGCCCCAACAATCCTTCCGTTAAAACGTTGCTCCTGATCACGCATAACATTACCAAAAGCATTGTCATTGAAAACAATCACGATCGCATTAATGCCATACTGAACTGCAGTTGCGAGCTCTTGAGAATTAAATAAAAACCCCCCGTCCCCCGAAATACAAACTACTACCTTTTCAGGCTGAGCGACTTTTGCGCCTAGTGCTGTCGGCCATGCAAAACCAAGATTCCCAAAATATGAGGAGTTAAGGTAAGTATTAGGTTGCTCAACCGAGTAAAAAAGACGACTGTAGTAACCCATTTGAGTCATTCCAGCAACTAGGATCCCGTCCCCTGGGATTGCTTCCCTGATCGCACGCATATATGAATCTAGTGGTTCGATCCTAAGATCAGGACCAAATCGTTCTGTGCGTATTTTCTCAAGCTCATTACGGCGATTGGGCCGTGGTGCAGTCCGCTCCTCAAGTTCATTTTTCAATAACTCTAGCGTTCCTTTAGCATCCCCTGTAATACCAAGTGTATTACGATGGTTTCTTCCAAGCTCTTGAGGATCAATATCAATTTGAATAACTCGCTGACTTTCTTCTAGATCTGCAGTAGCAAATCTAGTTCCGACAGCAATTACAAGATCGTACTCCTTTAGCATTGGCCGCCAATCGTCAGAACGTGATTTCAACGTGCCAATACTTAGGTAATGCGAATCAGGTATGGCGCCTTTACCCTCATGTGTCGTCATAACCGGCGATTGCAAAAATTCTGCCAAGTTAAGCAACGAATTTGATGCTTCTGACGAAAATATCCCACCTCCAGCCCAAATTAAGGGATTATTAGAAGCAATAATTTCGTCAGCAGCAAGTTGTACATCTTGAGTATCTGCAGGCAATCGTTGATAGTCACCTGGCTCAAGTAAATCGATGTCGGCAACCTCTNCAAGTGTTTCGGGAGGTATTTCTATTTCGACAGGCCTAGGCCTCCCAGTCTTTAATTGTCTAAATGCTTCGTGTACAACTGCAGGAACTTCATTAGCTTCCATTATCCGGTATGCAGCCTTAGTTATCGGGCGAATAGTGTCGATTTGATCATTCACTTCATGGAGAATTCCTCTATCAACACCAATTAAATCTTTTTGGATTTGACCAGATAAAACTAAAATAGGAGAAGATGCTGCAAACGCAGTTCCAATTGCAGCAGATGCATTCAGTAAACCCGGACCAGGAACAACCATCGCCATCCCAATACCTCCACCAGCACGAGTAAAACCGTCAGCCATATATGCTGTAGCTTGTTCATGTCGAACTGTAATAAATCTCATTCCAGGCTGGTCAATAATTGGGTCAGTAGCGTGATACATTTGTACACCGGGTACTCCGAATATAACTCTGATTCCCTCACGATACAAAGACTGAATCAACGCTTGTCCTGCAGTCATCTTAGGCAAAGTACCCCTCCATTCATAATGCCATTGGTGTTTCATCCTATAATGCATATGTAAACTACACATCGCACGGACATCATATTCTAAAAAGGAGATTGCATGACACGTTTACCTAAAGTTACGAGAGAAAGTCTTTCAGAAAATAACCAAAAGCATTTTGATTATGTCGCCGGTAGCCGTGGTGATGTAAGTGGCCCATTCCTAGTGTTATTAAACAGCCCTGACGTAGCAGAGCGTATTGCCCATGTCGGAACATATATACGATTCGAAACTACGCTAAGCCCTGAATTGCGAGAAATTGCTATTTTGACCGTTGCAAGAACATGGAATTGCCAATATGAATGGACTGCACATCAGCCTATTGCGGAGAGCGCAGGTGTTCGTAAAGAAGCAATCGAGTCCATTAGGGACAACCTTGCACCAGCAGGGCTACTAGAAGAAGAAGCCATGGTATTTAATTATGTCAGTAACCTACTGAAAAACGGCCGAATTCCAGATGGTATTTTTGACAAAGCGAAAGATATGCTAGGAGTTCAAACTGTAACCGATTTGACTGCAACAACCGGTTATTATTCAATGCTAGCATGTGCACTCAACGCTGCGCAGGTGATGCCAGAACCGGGAAAAACTGCACTTTTGCCCAACGCTGAGTACTAAAAGAATGGGGAAAATTACCTCAAAAATTAAGAATGACTTGAGTGTCACAATACTTACCGACATAGTCGATAAAGGTGAGGATTTATTTATATATGCACCAGGTTCTTCATCAAATGTGCATGACCCATTCGGACATTTTCTTTCCCAATACCTCCCTCAAAATCGTATTTCGCTGATACGTTTTCACTTCCCTTATCAAGAACTAGGAAAACGTAGTCCCGATGGGCACAATGTGCTCGTAAAAACTTGGACAGAAGTACTTCAGTGGTCGCAAAAATATCAACTGAATACAGTCATTGGGGGACGTTCCCTCGGAGGGAAAATCGCCTCTTTTATAGCNCCTGAAAATAAACAAATCCGTGGATTNGCACTTTTTGCCTATCCATTCCACGCGCCTGGAAGGCCAGCGATGGCGAAAAATGACCACTTATCTCAGATCAAGCTGCCTGTTTTTTTCTGTACTGGAGCACGAGACACATTCGCAGATATCAATATAGTAAGAAAAACTTTATCTACAATCCCTAATAATTCGTTCACGTCCTTAGCTGAAGCTGATCATGGGTTTGCCCCAAGGAAATCTGCTTTAGAAACTCAAGAGGAACTTTGGTCCAAGGCGACTGGAGCATTTATAAACTGGCATAAGACTATGCACTGAGACGAAGGGGGATATCGCATTCCTTAGAGTCAATATCCGGTCTCAATGAATTAAACAACGGAAACCTAATTTCTCCCGAAGATGACAATTCTCCAAATTCGATTTCTATTGCTAATACGGGATCGCACCAATAGTAAAAACTGCCAAGGGAAGGCTCACTACTAAATGGGCAATCCTGAATGTGAAGTCTTGAAAGGAGCTGGTAGAGAATATCTACGTCGCAACTATTAAATCCCCCACCAATGTTTCCTAAGTAGCGAAATTCATTTTGCTCAAACGCACCAACAAGCAACCCTCCGAATGGTAAGGCCGTACCACCAAAAGTATAGCCACCAATAACCAAGTTGGTTGTTCGTGCGTATTTTAGCGTCACCCAACTTGGTGATGTTTTCCCTGGCTCATAAACACTAAATTTATCTTTAGCTGAAATTCCATGAAGGCCTAAAGCTTGTGATATCTCCAGAATATCTGATCCGTCATTTTCAGCATATTTGCAAATTTGTATATGATTCATTGGTTTTATAACTTTACGCAAGAGCTTCTTACGTTTATAAAGAGGCACATCTAAGAGCCATTTCCCATCAAGATACAAGATGTCTGAAATTTCATATCTGAAAAAATTAGGATGATGAGATGCAGTCAGCCAACGTTCCATGACAGCATGTCTTTGGGGTATACCATCATCGTCCAAAGCCACAATTTCCCCATCGATAATGACGTCATTTACTTCTAGTGCGTTCTGTAAGGACAATACGATTTCCGGAAAAGCACTAGTAAGATCCCTTGCTCCACGTGTATGAATCGCAATTGACCCTTGGGAGCAAACAGACACCGCCCTAAGGCCTTCCCATTGCATCTCGTAAATAAGATCGGCCCCAGTATCCAATTCTTCAGAAACAACGGGAATCATAGGTTCGACATAATCGAAAGCTGCATATAACTCAGGAAGCGCTATTTGGGTGCTAGCCATTTATACTATCCAAATACCCATTAATCGACTGAATTCAGTGTATGCATGGATAATCTAGAGGTCAACGAATTTTTTTTACAATTAACGCTACTTCATTCAATGCCGATTTCTAGCAAATAGGACTTATCCAAATAATTTTCAACTTCAATCCCATTATGTAACTGGTATCCAAAGTCGCTTCTTAAGTCTAATGGGATCTGCAGTTCCTTAGCGCTTAGATTCAAATTGAATGGTACTCGGCTAAGTATTCCCTTTGCCTCATTGGCAGACACACTTAGTCCTTGTTCAACAGTTGAGAGTATCTCTTTTGAATCTGGATTTGTATAAATAATGTCTGTAGCGCGAAGCATAGCACGGAGAAAAGATATAACCAGATCATGGTTTTCCATTGCCCAATCTTTACTAACGGCATATGTACCTCCTGGATAATCTGGAAGAACTTGATTGTGATTAGCGAATAATTTCATACCTACATCTTCAGCTTTTTTATTCCACGGGGGATTCAGTATCGCCCCGCAAGTTTTGCCTGATTCCATTGATTCAAATCGAAATCCGGTAGAACCTGCTGGGTGAAAAGTATAGTCACGATCTAGGACCAAATCATGCTCCAACAAAATCCTTCTTAGCACTAATGCATATGCTGTATCTATAGCATCGACGGCGAGCACTTTGCCTTTAATATCAGTCCAACTACTAATTTCCGATGTAACGTACATTGGCAATTTAACCATTGAACTCGCTTTTGCAATAGCTAAAATTTCTAATCCTTCCCTATTAGACCAAGCCAGAACATTATCAAAAGCTGTAGAAGCTATCTGGTATCTTTCCTCAATCAAACCTCTCATCTGCTCAGATGAACTGGGGGTTCGAGTTTCTTTCACATCCAAACCTTCGTATTCGAAAAATCCATACTTTTTTGCTACAGCGACTGTCGCGCTTGGCGCAAAAGTAATAAGCTCAATATCTGTTAGATTATTAATCATCTTGTAACCTTTACGTAAAATAGATTTAATTCTGAACATGAAAGACAGTACTATGGAATCGACCATAAGTGATATACAACTTTATGTTGAAAATCAAATCCCGCAAATAGCTAGTGAAAAAAGCCTACTGGCAGGATCTATCGGGGAGTCTCCTTCAAAGTATTCACGAAGTCCCGGTATGTGGAATGCCGTATTCAAGAAGCTTGATTTCGACGCAGCCTACGTCCCGTTTGATGTACGCCCAGAAAATTTATCTAATTTTGTAAATGCCTTAAAAAATTACCCTGGATTCATGGGTGCTAATGTAACCGTTCCCTACAAGCTCGATATCATGAATCTTTTGGACTCAATCGATATCACCGCCAGCCAAATTGGAGCTGTTAATACTTTTGCGCTAAACATTGATCAGACTTTAACTGGATTTAATACTGATGCCGATGGACTTATCTCCAGTATGCTCCAGCGACTGCCAGGAGAATCAGAATCTTTCATCTCAACTCTCAAAGGGAAAACTGTATTACTACTTGGGGCAGGTGGGGCAGGTAGAGCTGCCGCTTTTGCAATAGCTTCGCAAATTGAAGAAGGAACTTTGTATATGACCAATCGCTCTCAAAAACGCGTAGAAGATCTTGCTTATGAAGTTCAAGCTACCGTCAGCGATAGTACAAAAATATTAGCTATCCCCGCCGAAACCGTACACTTGTATATGCCGGAATTAGATGTGATTGTAAATGCCTCCACAGTTGGTCAATCTGGGATTAGGGCTCTCACTAATAAATCACTCACTAGCTTAGAACCGTTCTCATCTCTATCTCCCGCAAATCCTCCAGAAATAAATGATCAAAATGATGCTCTTCTCTTTTGGCAAAAGTGGTTTGTCCTTTCATATCCTGAAATTACATTGAATAATCAGGCTTCCATGCAAGCGATTACCTCTGCAAAGTCTTCGGCAGTCTTTGTTGATGCTGTCTACTCACCTAATGAAACAGTTTTATTGCGACATGCACGCTTATCAGGTAGAAAAACGTTAAATGGTAGAGGGATGCTAATCATGCAAGCTGCGTCTTCTTTCGTTAATAGAATGACTAGGCGCCATTTAGAAAATGCTGGATATGATCCTGATTCGTTGTATGATTTCGTCGTTGAAACAATGTCCGAGGCCTTTTAATAATTTGTGACGACTAAAAGATCTAATGTCTGGAGGGAAAAATGGTTGCAAATGATAAGAAAACGACTTCATTAAAAATTGATGGTGATAGCCACTTTTTCCCTTTACCGGATTTTACTGATGTGTCAAAAACACTCAATATTTCTGATGCTGCGGTAAACATGCTTATTCGTGACGGAGAAGTTTTTTCTAATCGAGAAGCACGTCGAGGAGGCTTTCGAGCAACTAAAGCCGGGCAAAAAACTGGTGCAGTTAACCCAACAGCCACAACCACCTCGCAAGGTAACGGGCCCATTGGGCATGGAATAGCCGAGCAAAGAGTAAGACTGCTGCCCGAAACAGGTTTCGATGCTCAAGTACTTATACCCGATGGTATTTACGCCAATCCTTTCGGTTCACCTATAGAACGAGACTGGGACCCTGGCCTACGCCTCGCCTTGTCAATGGCGTATAACAACGCGACTTCATCGGCGCAAAACCAATACCCTGATCAACTGATTGGCGCAGGTGTGATTCCTTTCGGCACAGAGTCTATAGAAAGTTGCATTGCAGAAGCTAAGCGTGCATCGAACGATTTAAAGCTCAAGGCATTAACAATTAACAGCAATTGGAAGGGACAAAACTGGGATTCTATTGAGTTGTACCCACTATGGGCTACGCTATCTGAGCTTGATATTCCGCTATATGTACATGGGAATCCTTTTCAGTGCCAGGTCAACGATCATATCCCAACCAACTACACATTAGGCTGGGAAAGAATGCGTAGGCTTCACGTCAGCAATTACCTCGGATTTGCCTTTGAATATATGGTGGCTATGGCAAGTTTGACCTTAGGTGGAGTTTTAAAGGAGTTTCCTAATCTTAGATTTGCATTTTTCGAAGCTGGTGGATCATGGCTACCGTGGGTCATGTACACACTCGATCGTGTATTCCAAATAGAACCACAATGTGCACGTTGTGACGAATTACCTAGTGAATTAATTAAACAAAGTTGCCTTGTGGCGGTGGAGCCAGATGAAGAGGCTATTGTCGGATCAATAGAAACAATAGGAAGTAAAAATTTCATCATTGGAAGTGACTACCCCCACCCTCCTTCTACTTACCCTAATACCGCGGCAGGAATCCAAAACATGAACGGCCTNAATGAAGAAGCCAAGCAAGATATCTTGGGTGATAATATGTCACGCTTCTTTAGGCTCGAACGGTAGAAGCAAACTCGTAAGGAGTATTTATGGCCTCCGAAACTCAAATATCTTACGTATTAGTTCACGGCACTAACGCAGGTGGGTGGTGCTGGCGAAAAGTCGCGAATATCCTTCGAGCAGAAGGTCATCAGGTATTTACTCCCACGCTAACAGGATGTGGAGAGCGATCTCATTTGATGAGCTCAGAAATAAATCTTGACACTCACATCGCTGATGTTGTCAACGTAATAAAATGGGAACAACTCTCCAGCGTAGTGTTATGTGGGCACTCTTCAGGTGGGTGGGTAATATCCGGCGTAGTTGAAAAAATCCCTGAACTGATTAAGTCCATTGTCTATCTAGATGCATTCCTGCCTGAAAATGGCCAGACAGCTTTTGAAATGCAATCTCCTCAAAGTAGGGAAGCTGTTCTTGTAGCAAAAGAAGCAGGTGAAATTTCTCGGCCCCCAGGTTCAATGGAAAGATACAACATTAACCCTAATGATCGCGAATGGTTCGAGTCATTAGCAACGGCTCAGCCCATAGGTACCTCGCTTCAACCAATCGTACTCACTGGAGCAATCGAGAGGGTATCAAAAAAAACATACATTAGAGCTACTGCCTATCCGCACCCATATTTTCAGGCCTACTACGATTCATTAAAAAACGATCCTTCTTGGCGTTTATTCGAACTCGAATGCGGGCACATTGTTATGGCAGACAAACCAGAAGAACTTACAGGAATATTACTCGAAGTAGCTTAATCAAACCAGGCTAATAGTTGGATTCAGGATCTGAGCTAAATGCGTATCTTTCTTCGCCCGTTAATGTCTTGACACCATCCCATTCCTTGAGCGTCGCACCTTGTCCTGACAAGATAGCTTCTACTTCGGCAGGTGCTGGTTTTAGGTCTTTGAATGGACCGCCAGTTCCCTCATAACCTGGATACTGAAAATACTCACAAGGCAAAANGATGATTTCATTTTCAGATTCGTCTCTATGTAGATTCATTGGTTCCCCTCCGTTCTCAACAACACTAATTTGTTCATCGAGTAAACGGCGGAACATAATTATTCCAACATCCGTAACGCCCAATCGCTCAGTAGTTCTATCTGATATAGGTCCTTGTATAACCCAGGCTAATTGGTCCTGAGCGACTACATAGTCATACCTAAGCTTTCCATTTTCATCAAATAATGGCTCTTCCACATACGGTATTTCTGTTTGAGGGTTTTCAGCTTCTGAATATGGCCTAAATTGCATCGTCACGTGCAAAGTATGAGTATCATCAACAGGCGTTCTAAATTGCATGCCATGAGCCACTCTTAATATGTTGGGGAACAAAATTGGGTGCCCAATACGCCAAAATTCGCTTTCCTCAGTCTCTTCACCCACCAAGCGTCGCTTGATAACTCCGTATTCTGTTAAGTCAAATCCTATTTTTTTATGATCAGAACCTTTGGCACCTGTAGTTGCATTCCACGCATCCCGCTCGTCCGAGGACTTGCCACGATTCATCATCCATCCCCCAAAGTATCTATGAAGCCATTGAAAATGAAGTGGGTCTAAAGAATTTTCCTGACATTGCAACCAATTACAAGGAAGACTAGTAACTTGCCATTGTCTATATCCATCCCATTCCAAAACATCCCAATGTGGCAACAAAGGAGCTGGTTCTGGTCCAACGTAAGCCCAAATCGCACCTGCATAATCCTGGGCNTTGTAAGCTTTTATACGAACCTTGTCTTTAAATTTTGACCCTTCAGGCTCGGATGGCTGGTCAACACATGCACCAGTCTCGTTAAATATCCAACCATGATATGCGCATC
The DNA here is from genome assembly GCA_009391465.1 of SAR202 cluster bacterium. GTDB lineage: Bacteria > Chloroflexota > Dehalococcoidia > Lucifugimonadales > Australimonadaceae > UBA2963. Next base: position 86,018 of record VFHU01000011.1, on the reverse strand, counting down.
GAATTCCATTATCTTCAGGAACGCCATAGGCTAGGCTAGCTTTACGATGCGCGCAACTAGGTTCAATTAAACCTAAAATCCCCTTCTTGTCCCTATAAAGAACAAGATCTTCTCCCAGTAAACGTATCTCCTTGGTAGGGTTATCTTCATCCAGCTGCGAGGAACCCGCCACAGGATGCCAATACCGCCTCATCAGCTTCCCCATAGGCGAGTCAGGACCAACTCTAGTAATCCTGTCATTCATTTCTTGGGTGAGCATGAGTCCTCCCTATTTACGAGAATATCTAATTGGATTCTCTCTTATGCATAACATACGCGGTTAAAGCCAGTCCGGCAGCGATCGTAAACCAGCCAATAAAGATAATCCAAAATTCTGTGCCCATTAGGTAATCCTCTCTACGATGGTTATCATACTCTAATAATGTTAATTGATAGGCGCAAGGGTAATATACCGCTTTGGGGAAATCTTAATGGAGAAAATCTATGGCAAATGAAGTGAAACTATTCAAATATCCTGGCCGTAACGCTGAAGGATCAAGAGACAGAGGGCCTGAAAATGGACGTTCTTATGACCTCATTTACAACGAATCTGTAATCAGCACGGTACAAGTGATGGAAAAAGGCCAAGGAAATAAGCTTCACTACCATAACGATCAAGATGGTTATTGGTTGATCTTGAATGGTAAAGCAAGGTTTCATGGCGATGGGGCCGTAATTTTAGGCGATCTCGAAGCATATGAAGGGATNTTCATTCCTCATCACACACGCTATTGGTTTGAAAGTATCGGTGACGAACCTTTAGAAATATTACGCGTGAGCTCTTTGCTCATCCAAGAGAAGTAACTGCTACATTAAGCGGCAGTCTTTGCTTTAGTGCCATTTAGCAAAGATAAGGCGGTCTTCACGTCCATGGGTCTTCCGCATTGTAAGCAACGGCACTCTGGGCCATCAATTTCTTCTAGGCAATTAACGTCACCACCACAGTTGGTGCAAGCCTTTACTAAAATACCTGTCATTCGAATAAGTCTCCTATTTTCTAGAAATGGTGGCTAAGCAGCCACCATTTCTAACTCTTCTGTATCGCTTTGTAATTCATCCGAAGCTTCAGAGTTACGAGATTCGTACTTCGAAGCTAGCACTGATTGGATCGATTGAACCATCTGTGCTGGTTGGCTTGAATAATTACTCGCAATTGCGAAATACGACAAACCTTCCTCCATAGCGGTAAACAACGAAATCAACATAGTTAGCATTTTGCTCCTTCCTTCGTGTTATTCAGCAAACCATAGTAGCGCCACAATTTAGCCGACAATTAAAGTTTAACCTATTATTTGACGGAAAGCAACTATAAAATTACGAAAACAGGTAATTATGATTACGATTATGAGCAATACTGCTGCATATATTACGACATATGTTCATGTGGATACGATAATTTAAACAAGGAAATCAATTTAATGCAACGGTGAAATCAGCAAAAAGTGCGGTTCTGTTCCCATTTTCGTAGCCTGGGTACGCATTTCGTAATTAAACTAACCCCCACCCACAGGTCGAACTATTTCGACAACATCATTATCAGAAAAAATGACTTGTCCAAACGTGTCTCTCTCTATTACGGAGCCATTAATTGCAACTGCGACATATTTACCCACAAATCCTATTTTTTCTAAGTAAGTNTCTAAGGTCATTCTCGAAGGAATCTTTTCGGTATTCCCATTAACAATCACCTTAACCATTAGNGCTTCTCCTCAAGGCCCAGCTTTCTTGTACAACTTTAACCAAATCTGCTGCAGCAATCTTCGGATTCGGAGACTGAGTAATCTCACTAATCACAGCCACTCCATCGGCACCGGATTGAATTACTAAGTTAGCATTATTTACATTTATTCCGCCAATACCCACTACTGGAATATCTGACTTAGAGGTTATTAGCTTTATCAGATTAACACCTGAAGGAGGTAAATCCTGATGACTAGCACTATGGAAAATTGTTCCTGCTACCAATAAATCTGCTCCTAAAGAAGTTGCAGATTGCGCAGTTTTTAACCCATGAACTGAGCAGGAAAAATATTTATCTCCGTATTGATTTTTCTGTTCCCGCATTACTTCAAGGTTCTGCTCGGGTATTTGAATTCCGTCTGCCTCAACTAATCTTGCTATTTCAGACTGATCATTAATAAATAATAGTGCTCTCTTATAGGTAACCTCACGTAAGGTCTTTGCTAATTTGAGTTGCGCAGAAAAATCCAATTGCCTTTCACGGATTTGAATGACATTAACGCCTGAATCCACAGCATCCGACACCATTGACACAACCTTGCTAATCCCTCCAGCAAGCTGGGAATTAGTAATAAAAACTGTTAATGGTAAATAATTGCTTATTTTTGATTCCAAACTATTACTTAGAAGCGTTAATTACGCCTTCCAACGGACTACTAGCTTGAGCATATTGCTGACGCTCAATTCTACCCGCTAGGAAAGCTTTACGACCAGCTTCCACTCCTTGTTTGAACGCTGAAGCCATTAAAATCGGATCCTCAGCACGTGCGATAGCAGTATTAACTAACACGGCATCTGCTCCCATTTCCAGAGCTTGAGCAGCATGAGAAGGGACAGCCAACCCGGCATCAACAATTACGGGAATATTTGCTTGCTCAATTATTATTGATATTTCCTCAGCTGTATGTATCCCTTGACCAGATCCGATTGCCGATCCCAAGGGCATTACAGTTACGCATCCGAGTTCCTCAAGGCGTTTAGCAAGTACAGGGTCTGCGTTAATGTAAGGAAGCACCTGGAATTTTTCATTTATTAAAGACTTCGCTGCCTCCAAAGTACCCACAGGGTCTGGAAGTAAATATTTTGGGTCAGGAATTACCTCTAACTTAATCCAATCCGGTAGTCCCATGGAGCGAGATAATCGTGCAGTCATCATTACTTCTTCNACATTAGTGCACCCAGCGGTATTAGGAAGAATCTTATATAAGGAAGGATCCACCATATCGAGGATATTAGGCAATTTGGGATTCGAAAGATCCAAGCGGCGAATAGCTACTGTAACAATTTCAGTACCTGCAGCTTCTAGGCTACCTTGCAATTGCTCCGAGGTTCGGTGCCTTCCAGTACCTAAAAGTAACCTTGAAGTAAAAACTTCATCACCTATCTTCAATTGATCGCTGTTCATATGAATCCTCTAATTTGAAGGAACACCGAAGAAACTACCGCATATCCAGGCACCAGCTGCTTCACTACCAATTCTATTATTTAGATAATGAGGCTGCAAAACTTAATGATAATTATGGGAATAAATCTTTTTGAGAGTCTCGGATAAGTGCACGTATGCCAATTTCATTTTCATTACTAGTCTCATACGCATAGCCTCTTATCAAGGCAACAGGAATTCTGTCAATCTTGTTCATAACTAACTCTCCTGCAGAAGCAAGCTCGTCCACTATTGCTATAGTTGTAGAATGCATTTCGCGACCATCATTATCGTCTAATCCTCGATAATCCATCAAAGGTGCAATTCCTGATGCTCCTACCGCAACATTAATTGCACCTTCGCGCCAAGGACGGCCGAATGTATCTGAAATAATTACCGCTACTTCAACGCCCGTTAATTCTTTTATTCTCGCTCGAATCATNGCTGAAGACTTATCGCAATCAACAGGCAATAAAACTACATGATTGTCACCTTTTCTNCCCACATTAGAAGCATCAATTCCGGCNTTCGCACATACAAACCCATTCTTATTCTCTGAAATTATGATCCCATACTGCATTCTTAGGACTCTTACGCTCTCACGCAATACTAATTCGGTAACACGTGCGTCTTTATCCCATTCAATAGCGAATTTTTTCGCCCGCTCCGAGGGTATAATTGTACGCAAATCCACGGTGCGTCCTTCGATTTTAGAAACAATTTTTTGCGTAACGACAAGTATGTCTTTGCATTGAAACTCTAAGTCTTGTTTATTCATTGACTCCTGGATCAATTTAGCCAAGTCATCCCCCGGCTTTAACTCAGGCAATCCTTTTATCCCAGATACTATGAGTGAATTCTGCATAATAAAAATCCTAACAGAGAAGATTCCAATAGATACGCTATTTAAATGATCTAATTAAGTCACGACACTGCTAAACTTTTACTATGGATTACATTGAAGTTGATGTCTACAGCGGTGGCAATTGTGACTTAGACGTAACTAGGATATTCGAACCGCTCGAAAATCCTAAGCCCGTACGTTGGGTTGAAACTGCCTTTCGACCAGATGGCTGGGAAGGTCCTTGTGAAATAACTGGATGGTCTTCCAGTGGACCAGTACCTGCCTATGCAGCAAAAGTTATGGATTCAGGTGATGGTGCTGTCATCTTAATTTTCGGAGGTGACGAAGGTATCCGTCTACGACCGCATGAATCGACTGAGGACTGGTCTTTAGAGAATGTTTCNCAATGGGGCGAACCATGCTTAATGCTCGAACCATCGACGGAGATAGAATAGCGTATGCAACAAGAGCTAGCTATTGAAAATTCTCTACTGGGATTGATTCAAGGAATAACCGAATGGGTACCTATAAGCTCAGAAGGGCTAGTCTCACTAGTAAGCACCGTAGCNCTGAATCGTGATTTCGAGGACGCGATCGAATTAGCACTATGGCTACATATTGGTACCGCTGCATCTGCTTTGGTGTATTTTAAAAAAGAATTTTTAGCAATAATAAAAAATCGTAATTCTGGGAATAGAGACTCTGTTTCTCTAGCCAGTTTCCTAATACTTTCATCTATTGGAACTGCGGTTACAGGGATTCCTCTAATACTTGGACTTCACGCNGTATCTGCGTTAAGTGGCTCGCTGATAATGATTCTAATTGGGGCGTTAGTAGTACTTAATGGATTAACTCAAATCAATAGAGGTAATCTGCTTACTCCTAAGAAATTTGATTCAATTAATCGACTTGATTCAATGCTCGTTGGTCTTGTCCAAGGACTATCAATCTTGCCAGGTTTGAGTAGATCCGGTNTGACAATTTCATTCTTATTACTCAGGAAATACGATAATGAAAATGCTCTTTACCTAAGCTTCCTTATGAGCGTCCCTGCAAGCCTAGGAGGAGTGCTACTTATATTAATAACGAGAGAATTTTCGTTTCAACTAGAAGTATTTTTAGGATCAATCATTGCCTTTCTTGTAGGGATTTTAACTATCCATTTGTTGCTCTCTGTTGCTAAGCAAATCAAATTCAGTTTATTCCTAATAATTTCCGGAATTATCCTCATACTTGGAGGGCTGATAGGATTAATCTAGTGTACCTAGAACATTAATTTATTTGCATTTTCTCCCATTATTAGCCCTGCACTATCAGTACCCACTGCTTCTAAAACCTGATTCTTAACGCGAGCAGCACGCAACAGAGGGTAATCGGAAGCGAACAAGATTTTCTCAGCTCCAATGATCTGTTCCATGACATTAAATATTTCTTTCTTATATAGAAACGGTGTAGCAGCGGTATCAAAAAAAACATTGGTGAGAATTTTATTTACTTCCGGCATTAATGCATAAAAAGGTAAACCTCCTCCCCAATGTGCAAAAACTAATAATGCATCTGGAAAACGTGTAGCAAATGATGCCAATTGCTGGGGAATTGTAGATCCTTTACCTGGGTAACGATGCCCTACAGGTTCGGATCCGTGCACTACAATGGGCATATCATTTTGACAGGCAATATCAATTATCGAAGCGATATTCTCATCATTCGATAAATCAATGGCTTGTGGAGTAGGGTGTAGTTCACCTATCCCTCTCGCACCTAACGAAACACATCTTTCAATCTCATAAATGGCGTAGTCGCCCCAACCGGGATGAATAGAACAAAAGGGAATAATTCTCTCTGGATATTTTTTTGCAGCGTCCAAGATAAAATCATTCGCTATTTTTGCAATCTCATACTCACACCATCCATATCCCATTGCCACCGAGGCATCAATTTCATCCTGATCCATGGCAACGATAAAATCCTCAATAGAAGGTAAATCCGTCATTTTATGCTTAAACATTGAGGCAAAGGTTTTATCTTTTCGCGCAGCGTCAAAATCCTGATTCATAAATGACGGAGGTAAAAGATGGGTATGGAAATCAATAATCACCAGTGATCAATTTTCAGAGTTAATTTGGTCATCTTCAGAATATTCACTATTTGAAAAAACCCCTACTTCACGTCCCTGATGTACATGAACTACAAAATCGTCACGGGCCAGACCAATTACATCTAAAATCTCATCATTAATATCTTCAATTAAGTCTTGGATCTCGTCTGTCGTAAATCGTTCTGACACACATAATGTGGCATGGATCAGAGTTCCTGCAAAATGGACATCAAACCTTCCCTGAGGCTGACCATCATCAAAAATAGTATAGGCTTCCGAATTAGGGGTTCTACACTCACGCTCAAATCGTAACATTATTTTCCCCCGCCATTAAACTATATACTTCAACTACCGAATTTGACCCTGGCCCACCGCAATCCACTTATAACTTGTAAGCTCTCTTAGACCCATCGGACCTCGGGCATGCAATTTATTCGTACTTATCGCCACCTCGGCACCTAATCCAAGTTGGCCGCCATCATTAAATCTAGTACTTGCGTTAACTAAAACCACCGAAGCCTCTACTTCGTCAAGAAATTGGGACGCAGACTGAGGATCTTCTGTAATAATTGCCTCGGTATGCCCTGATCCAAATTCATGTATATGACTAATCGCGTCTTCAATGTTATCCACGATTTTAATTGACATAATAAGCGAAAGAAATTCTTGTCCAAAATCGTCATTAGATGCTGCATTCAAAAACTCAAAATCACCCATAGATCTTAATAAAGATAACGATCTATGGTCGCATCTCACCTCAACTCCAGAATTTTTCATCGTAGACATTAAAGATGGAAGTAATTCTTGTGCAGCTTCTGAGTGCACTAAAAGAGTATCTAGGGCATTACAAACATCAGGGCGTTGGGTCTTAGCATTATGCACAATACCTAATGCCATCTTTGCGTCTGCAGAGGCGTCGACATATATATGTACCACTCCGATACCTCCAGTTATCGAAGGAACTGTAGCGTGATCTCTTACATGCTGAATTAATGAGGCCCCACCACGAGGAATAAACAAGTCAATATAATCATTCGCTTTTATCATTTGGTCTACGATAGACCGATCCGGATCATCTATGAATTGCACAACATCAGGGGAGATACCAACTTTTTCAATAGCTTCTCGGATTAATAATATCAATGCCAAATTAGAGTTTTTTGCTTCTTTTCCTCCACGCAAAACTACCGTATTACCTGATTTCAAGCACAAAGCAACAATATCTGAAGTAACGTTAGGTCTACTTTCATAAACACACCCAATAACCCCTAAAGGGACTCTACGCTTCTCTATTTGTATGCCGTTACTTAATGTCCTCAAATCAAATTGCTCGCCTACAGGATCCGGTAAATCTGCAACAGATCTTAGGTCATTCGACATTCCGCTTAACCTAGATTCGTTGAGAAGAAGCCTGCCCAAAACTGACTCATCAAGTCCTTCTTCCCGGCCAGATTCCATATCTAAATTGTTTGCTTCAATTATTGCTTGATGATTATTCTCAATANCTTCTGCAATAGCAGTTAATGCAGCATTTTTCATTTCGCCCGGAAGAGTGCGTAACTCTCTGGATGCACTCCTTGCTTTTTCAGCTTTTTGAATCAGTTCAGTAATATTGGTTGAACTACTCATTTTCACCATCCTTGCTTACCTTAGCAGGGAATAACGTACCCACTTGGGATCCTGTGGATGCTTCTTCAATCACGTTCAATTGACTACCTGGGGCAAAAATCACTGTAACACCAGCGTTCGTAGCATATCGAGCAGACTCTAATTTAGATAACATGCCACCTCGACTCGCTTTACTCGTATGCGCTTCTGCAAGGGCAAGAATTGACTGATCGATAGTTTCCACTCTCTTAATTAATGTTGCCTGATTATCGCGTTTAGGATCAGAGGTAAAAAGACCGTCCGTATCCGTTAATAATAATAGAAGGTCCGCTCCAACAATTTTAGCAACAATAGCGGATAAAACATCGTTATCCCCAAATCTTTGGTTATTTATCTCTGCTGTATCTACAACGTCATTTTCATTGACGATTGGAAGAATTTTCCGTTCTAGCAACCCNATCAAAGTACTGCGCACATTCTTATATCCAAATTGGTCATTCACATCGGAAGCAGTAAGCAGAGCTTGGGCAACAATTATATTTTGCTTTGAAAATATTTCCTGATAAGCATGCATTAGTCTGCTCTGCCCAATGGCCGCAAGCATCTGGCTCGTAGCAATACTTTCACCACTTGAAATACTAGGCGCGACTTCACGACCTGCAGCAATAGCTCCGGATGTTACCAGTAAAACTTCAGCGCCTTTATTCCAAACTGTAGCAATTTGAGAGGCAAGCGACTCCATCACAGAACGATTCAAAGTCGTTCCACCCTGTGTCAGAACATTGGTTCCGGCTTTAACCACAATTCTTTTAAAAGCTATATTTCTGTTTCCAAGCGACAATATTAAATCTCCGTAATTATCACGCACTCCACGACTCTCTTCATTGTATCCCATCAAATAATTAATTCTCTAATACTCCTATACCTGATAGAATATGAATCAATACGGTGCCCTTTTACCAAGGAGCGCCTTGTTTTGTGTGGACTATTCATGAACCCGCCTGAATTGCTAGATCTTTTTAACGATACTGAACAATATCAACTCCTTCAGAAGCATATTGGTCATTCCTCAATCCACGCCGGCAATATGCCTGATTCTTCTAAAGCAGTGTTGATTTCCCGAATCCAAAAAGATAGGAATCAACCATTATTAGTCTTATGCCCCACCGCAGATGTGGCACGTAATTTATGTCAAAGCCTCCATAGTTACCTGTCTGAATTAAATAATAGAGCTTTTCATTTCCCTGAATCAGAAATTCTATCTTTCGAAAGGCTTTCTATTGAATCAGGAACTGCGCATGAACGTCTCATTGCACTTGGCTCCCTCTACTCCATGAAGCGATACCCGCCGATCATCGTTACTTCTGTAATGGGATTACTCCAGAAAACTATAGGTCCTGAAATTTTCGCTAAACACGCCCATTCCCTCCACGAAGGAGATAAAATTTCCTATGATTCTCTACTCAGGAACTGGACTGATTTGGGTTACGCAGTTGAATCGAATGTAGAAAGACTAGGTACCACGGCAAAACGCGGCGGAATAATTGATATATTTTCTACCGCTCATGATACTCCACTACGAATAGATCTTTGGGGGGATGTAATAGATAAGATATGTTCGTTCGATCCGTTAACCCAAAGGTCTATTCAGGTAACGGATTCATTAACTATCTATCCAGCAAAAGAAATCCTTCCTCAATTGCTAAACCCTGAGTTAGTTACCCAGTCGTTAAATAGTTTGGATTTTTCGAAAATGGATCTTGTCGAAAAAAATAGGATTCATGATGAAATAGCCAATCTTATCTCCGGGCTCCAAGCAGAAAATACCGCAATGTACTCAGGATTTTTCCTGCGTCATACTTTGCTAGATCATTTACCTAAAAACACAATGATAATCACTAACGAATTCTCCGAAATAGAGGAGCAAGCAAGTCAGCTAGAAGATAGAGAAACGCATATTCGCCAGCAAAAAGAGGCTCGTGCTGAAATACCAATCAATTTCCCCTCAATACTCAAACGATGGAGGGAAATTCGAAATCAATTAATACACTCTCCTAGCTATATTTCTTTATCGCGGTATACCCTTCCATCGAATGGTTTCAATAACGTAAATATGCCATTTGCCCCGGCTCCAAGCTATCACGGTGCAATTGATCAAATGATCGGCGATATTAAAGCAAGGAATATGGGTAAAATTATCTTCTCAACACTGCATGCTCAACGCCTCAAGGAAATACTTAAAGAGCAAGAGATTGGTGTGTCTGAAACTGAATCGTTTAGTAGTGAAAATTCCAATGTTACGCCTCTTACAACAGTGCTGCCTGTATCGGCAGGTTTTATTGTTAAAGATACTGAAAACTCTAAAACTATATTGACGATATTAACTGACAGCGAGCTTTTTGGTAGTAAAAAGCAATTTATTCCAAAGCCTAGAAGGCATGTCTCCAAATTTAGGGCAACTTCCATAGAAGAATTAATTCACGGGGAATTGGTTGTGCATGCAGATCACGGAATCGGAAAATTTATTGGCACGATAATCAAATCCGAAGACAACCCAAAGGAATATCTAGTACTTGAATATGCCGAAAACGATCGGCTTTATATACCCATGGAGCAATTATCAAGAATTACCCCATACTCAGGAGGGTCTGATACACCCCCAAGCCCAACCAGGCTCGGTACCCAAGAATGGGCCCGCAGTATCGCGAGGGCACGAGAATCCACAAAAAAATTAGCCTTTGATCTTCTCAATCTTTATGCGCAAAGAGACTCTGTCAAAGGATTTTCACATGAACCTGACTCAATATGGCAAAGTGAAATGGAAGATTCGTTTCCATTTATCGAAACTCCTGACCAGGAATCTGCCATAAATGAAGTCAAGTATGATATGCAACAGCCTCGCCCAATGGATCGGCTAATTTGTGGAGATGTTGGTTATGGGAAAACAGAAGTAGCATTGAGGGCAGTCTTCAAATCTGTACTAAGTCAAAAGCAAGCCGCAATTTTAGTTCCAACGACAGTGCTCGCTGCGCAACATTTTCAGACAATCAGTGAAAGATTAGCCCCGTTTCCAGTGAATATTGAATTGCTTAGTAGGTTCAAAACGACTAAAGAGCAAAAGGGGATTTTGCAAAGACTATACGAAGGCAAAATTGACATCATCGTAGGAACCCATCGCTTAGTACAGCCCGATGTTTCATTTAAAAATCTTGGCATAGTAGTAATTGATGAAGAACATAGATTTGGTGTAAATGATAAAGAACGCTTGAAGTCATTGCGGGAAGAAGTAGATGTCCTTTCCTTAAGTGCAACGCCTATCCCAAGAACTTTAAATATGGCTTTAGCCGGTATAAGAGATATCTCCACTATCCAAACTCCGCCTGAGGAAAGGCTACCCGTTCGAACTTTTCTTGCAGAAAAATCTACAGAATTGATAAAAGAAGCGATTCAACGAGAAATTGACCGTAATGGACAAGTATTTTATTTGCACAACCGGGTCCAGAGTATCAATGCGGTAGCAGCGGAAATTCAACAATTACTACCTGATATCAAAGTCGCAGTAGCACATGGGCAGATGCCAGAAACTAAATTGTCCCAAGTGATGGAGGATTTTAGTGAGGGTTATGCTGATGTATTAGTATGCACGACAATCATTGAGTCAGGCTTAGATATCCCCAATGCGAATACGTTGATAATAGAAAATGCCGATAGATTAGGTCTTGCTCAGCTTTATCAACTAAGAGGGAGGATTGGTAGACGCTCTGAAAGATCTTATGCCTACTTACTAGTTGAGCATGGAAAGACTCTCACATCTAATGCCCAAAAGCGCCTTGAAACGATATTAGCTGCAAATGAACTAGGAGCTGGATTCAAAATTGCCATGAAGGATTTAGAGATCAGGGGAGCTGGTAATTTATTAGGCGCAGACCAAAGTGGGTATGTTCACGCAATCGGCTTCGAAATGTACACAAAATTACTAGCTGAAGCAGTAGCTGCGCTGAAAGCTCAAATCAACACGGAGTCGCCAATAACCCCAACTAAACTAGAGTCTCTCGTTGATCTTGAACTTATCTCCGCTATCCCAAGCAGCTACATTGAAGATATGTCTACACGAATGCGAATTTATCAAAAATTGGCAAATATTAGAGCTTTAGAAGATTTAACCGACCTCAAGCAGGAGATTATGGAAAGATTTGGCAAGGAATTCCCAGATGAATTGCATAATCTATTTTTCATCACACGAATTAAATTCTTAGCAGATATCGCGAATGTTCAAGCAGTTCAACAACACGGTAGCAATATACAAATTAGAATGCATGAAGAAATTGGAGGTGCGCGTCACGCTCTAGCATCGCATCTTGGCAAAAATATAGATGTTGGCAATCAATTCGTCACGTTAAGTACTACTGCTCAATATGCCCCATGGGGAAAAAAATTAATCGAAACTTTAGAAAATTTACGCAGTTTTCAAGACTGGGCTAAGTCTTTGGACGACAACCATGCAGTAACTAGTTCTCAGATGTAGATGATCGAGAAGAACGACTAGAAGATGAATTCCGGCGAGTATTCCGACGGGGCCCGCCACGATTGTAACTGCGTGGAGTGGATTCCTCTACAATAGTTTGAGGCCAAGGTGTAGGACTTCCTCTTAATTCTTCTAATAGCTTTGCCTCATCACTTTCGATCGTCCCTGCCTCTTCTTTCAATCGTAAAAGTGTAAGAGTCAGAGCTTTATTCTCTTCGGATAAATCAGCAAAATAAATCTGGTAAGCCATAATTTAAGACCCCTAAAAATTCCTCAATCCTAGATGGGAACCACCATTATCGCAGTGATTCGTGTTCTAGCCAAGTGTTTATTGAATATTATGCACGATGCACAATTGCATAATACACTACTAAAACCCTATCCTTTAAAGTAAATTTCCCCTCAAATATTAATGGAGGAACAGATTGAGCTCCCTTGCAGAACAAGACCCCCTAATCGCTAATGCAATTGAAAAGGAAATTGATCGGCAAAGACGTAACATTGTACTTATAGCCTCAGAAAACTACGCGAGTCGAGCAGTCCTTGAAGCCCAAGGATCTGCACTGACAAACAAATACGCAGAAGGCTACCCAGGACGAAGGTATTATGGCTCATGCGAATTTGTTGATATTGCTGAAGGATCCGCTATAGAACGTTCAAAGGAGCTTTTCGGAGCCCAGCATTCAAATGTACAACCTCACAGTGGCGCTACAGCCAATCTAGAAGCATATGCAGCAATTTGTGAACCCGGTGACACAATCATGGGACTTCGCCTTGACCAAGGTGGGCACTTAACACACGGAAGTCCCGTCAATTTTTCATCCAAAATATATAACTTCGTAGCCTATGGATTAAATCAGGAAACAGAGCAACTTGATTACGAAGAGATCGCTGCTTTAGCAAAACAAACCAAGCCGAAAGTTATAGTCGCAGGTTATACCGCTTACCCACGTACGATTGATTTTGCGAAATTTAAAGAAATTTCAGATGAAGTAGGCGCTATTCTTATGGTTGACATGGCCCACATTTCTGGACTTGTAGCATCCGGAGTCCATCCATCACCTGTGCCTTATGCCTCAATCGTTACAAGTACAACACATAAATCGCTCAGAGGCCCTCGTGGTGCCTTCATCCTATGTGATGAAGAGTATCAGCGAAATGTAGATAGAGCTGTATTCCCTTATGCACAAGGTGGACCTTTAATGCACGCAATCGCGGCCAAAGCGGTATGCTTTAACGAAGCGCTCTCAGCTGATTTCAAAAGATACGGAGAAAGCATTGTAGAAAATGCTCAAGCAATGGCATCCGCCCTCGAAGGTTCCGGGCTGCGTATTGTGTCTGGAGGTACAGACAATCATTTGATGCTTGTAGACCTTCGTCCAATTAATTTAACTGGTTCTGAAGCTGAAGATGCACTAGGGAAAGTTGGAATAACAGCCAATAAAAATGCAATCCCAAACGACCCTCAGCCTCCACGAATTACGAGTGGCTTAAGACTTGGAACACCAGCCATAACTAGTAGGGGATTTGGCGTAGAAGAATCTCAAAAAGTCGCGCAGTTAATAGTACAAACATTAAACGAAAAGGATGATCCGGAACAGTTAAAAATAATTGCAGACGAGGTAAGCCAGTTAACTGCGAGCTTCCCCGTACCGGGAATTGACTACTAGAACTATTTAGATTTGGAGAATATTTGAGTAGGTTTCTATTCACTGCTATAATTCTAAATTGCGTATAGGTTGACCCATTTGAAGTTTTAAATTTTAGGAGAAATAGTGCGCCAGTATGAATTAGTTTTGATGATAGACCCTGATGCTGATCAGGAGCGAGTCGACGCCGTTATAGAGCGGGTACGAAAAATTGCTAATGATCACGGAGGGGAGATTGTCAGTGAAAATAATTGGGGTAAGCGAAAGCTTGCATACAAAATAGGCTCCCATACCGAGGCGAACTACCACCTTACTAATATCCGAATGGAAAATGATGGTACTAAGGTCTTAGAAAACAATTTGAAATTGGCTGATGACGTTATTCGTCATTTGCTTGTGCGGACTGAGGACTAGGAGTCTTCTTTGGTAGGACTTAACAAAATCATGATAATTGGGAATGTAGGAACTGATCCTGAAATGCGCTACACGCCTTCAGGTAGTCCAGTGACCTCTTTTCGTATCGCAACAAGCAGATCCTACAACGCACAGGATGGGGAGCGAAAGCAGGAAACAGAATGGTTTACTGTCGTTGCCTGGAATAACTTGGCAGAGCAAGTTAATCAGTACTTAGCCAAGGGACGGCGTGCGTATGTAGAAGGTAGGTTACAAAGTCATTCGTTCCAAGGTAATGACGGTCAAATGCGCTTTCGTAATGAAATTGTGGCGAATCGAGTCCTATTCCTAGACAGGCTCAGTTCTAATGATAATTTTGAAGACTACGGGAATGGTTCTAACATTTCCGCACAAGAGTTTTATGGTAATGAGAACAGCTCACCTGAGGACCTTCCGTTCTAGTGAGAAATTAAGGAGTTTCTGAATGCAGAGTACACGACGACGGCGAACTGGAGGAAGGAGATTTTTCCCTAGAAGAAAAGTCTGCTATTTCAGCGCCGAAAACAAGTCGCCTGATTACAAAGACGTTCCAATTCTTCGTCGTTTTGTATCGGAGTGGGGGAAAATTGATTCTCGTCGTCGTACGGGCACTCGGTCCCGGCATCAACGCAAACTAGCCGTTGCAATTAAACGCGCTCGATTTTTAGCTCTTCTTCCATACACTGGAGGTCATAGTCAGATCGAGCTCGGCAGGCCTGACAGAGGTGATCGAAATAGAAGATTTACCCCNCGAGATGGTTCCAACAACAGATTCAATAGCTATGCTAACAATAATGACTCTCCTTCTCGTACCGTCAATGAAGTGGAAGCTCCTGCTCCCAACTCCCTAGAGACCACAGAGGTATCTCTTGAAACTGCTGATACCGTAAGTGTTAGTAGTGACGAAACTTCTGTATCTTCACAAACAGAATCTGCAAACGAGCAACCGGAAGAATAAATGCGACAGCGCCGCCGTGCGGAACGCCACCGAAGCGCGCGCCCGGCTCTGCAGGACAGCGTCCAAAACAGGGCTAATGAGCGCAGGTATCAGAAAATNCTTCGTGGGAGTGCTCTTGTAGTTGGTGTAGCTCTATTGGTTCTACTTGTAGCAGGATGGTATTTCAATTTTGCAAAACCTCCTAACAAGGTTGTGGCGAATTTGAACGGTCAAGAATATCTGCTTAGAGATGTCGCGCCTATAGCTAAGCTTGAAGGTTTTTTAACTGGACAATTTAATCCTAATGTTTCGCTAAATACACTCATTAAGAATGATTTATTACAAAAACACGCTTCAAGCCTTGGTATAGATTTCCAATCTGAGCAAGTTGACGAGCAGTTAATCGTTATGTTCGAAAAAGCAACTGAGCCATCGGATAGACCGACTTCACTAAGTGCCGATGGCCAAGAAGCTCTTGAAAAATTCGTGGGAACAATCGGCATAAGTAGTGTGGTTTATAAAAATTGGATAAAGGGTCAGCTTCTAGAAGATTCTTATTTTGATTTATTTTTATCGAACGCTTCAAAAACAGCAGATCAAGTCTTTGTGGAGTGGATAGTTACATCTAATTCCCTCAATGCTGAAATAGCCTACGACCGTATATCTTCTGGTGAAGATTTCAATACCGTAGCGAAGGAATTAAATATCGATAACATATTTGCTGGCGAAAACGGGGTTGTGGGGTGGGTTCCGAAAGGTGCGTTATTAGAAATGGACCCTTATTTCTTTGGCTCCNATAACAATACTAAGCGTACACAAGGTCCGATTGCCACTAGCTTAGGGAGTATCATATTTCGTATCACCGACAGCTCCACCGATAGCACAATTGCTGAAGACATGCGCTCACGACTAGCTCAAAACAATTTTCAGTCTTGGATGGATCAAAAGACAAAGGAAATAGAATTTACATTTAACAACAACGACATCAAATGGGTGTTACGCGAAATGGAAAGCGATTATGAGTAGCCAGAAACCAATAGGTATCGGCTTATTGGGTGCAGGTACAATAGGCACCGGTGTAATTAATGAGCTTATGAATAAGTCTGCTTTAATCACTAGCCGAATTGGGCGCCCCTTACATATTAAAGGCGTTCTAGTACGGGATTTATCAAAGGTGCGGCCACACCTAAAAAAAGGTATATCTTTCACTGAAAATGCAGAATCCCTCATCAAATCTGATGATGTTGACATTGTGGTAGAAATGATTGGAGGTGAACAACCAGCCCTCAATTACATTGAGCTAGCACTCGCTGAAAAAAAACATGTTATTACCGCTAATAAGGAAGTGATGGCGAAGCATGGAAACGCGCTTCGCCAAAAAGCCGAACAGCAAAATATCTCACTAAACTACGAAGCTTCTGTGGGTGGAGGGATACCAATTATAGGAGCTTTAACTCATCATTTAACAGCTAATGAAATTCATACCATTAAGGCAATAATAAATGGGACCACAAATTACATTCTTTCAAGAATGTCCGATTCGGCTGTTTCGTTTAAAGCAGCATTAAAAGAAGCGCAAAAACTAGGATTTGCAGAAGCTGATCCTACAAATGATATTAATGGAGATGATGCTGCATATAAATTAGCAATACTAAGCTCACTTGCATATCAATCTGAAGTTAAAGACTCTGATGTTTATAGAGAAGGAATTGAAGCAATTAGCTCCGAAGATGTCTTCTACGCGAAGGAATTGGGCTATTCCATCAAACTCCTCGCAACTAGCAAATTAAAAGACCAATCATTACAGGCTCGCGTTCATCCATCTTTAATCCCTAATGATCACCCCTTAGCCAAAGTTAATGGAGTCGATAATGCAATTGAACTCGAAGGTGATCTTGTTGAATGGGCATTGTTTCAAGGTCCTGGAGCAGGACCTGGACCAACTAGTTCTGCCATTCTTGGAGACATAATTAATGTAACGCTAAGTACCAATTCAAATCAAACCAGTAATTTAATNCCACAAATATCTACGCGGTATAAACCTTCTTCACTCGATGATTTACAAACACGGTATTATCTTCGCTTACGAGCAAAAGATTTACCTGGGGTAATGGCCCAAATTTCCAGAGTTCTTGGGGATATGAACGTGAACCTTGCAACCGTCAGTCAAAAAGAGNTTTTGGGGAAATCAAAATTGTTAGCAGAGATCGTTATAACTACCCACCTATGTAAAGAGGAATCGGCGCAGGCTGCAATCACACAATTAAAAAATTTGGATGTGATCGAAACTCTTTGTAGCTTTATACGTATTGAAGACAACAAAGTCTAGTAATATTGATTCGGAGCTCAAATGGGTAAAGGAATAATAAATAAATATAGTGAATACCTCCCCATCAATAACAAGGTTTCAAATTTAAGTATTGGTGAAGGTGATACTCCATTAGTGAAATCCCGATCAATCGGGAGGACTCTCGGAATAGACTCTTTATATTTCAAATTAGAGGGATGCAATCCTACAGGTTCGTTCAAAGATAGAGGGATGGTGATAGCAGTTGCCAAATCACTTGAAACTGGTAATCCACGACTACTTTGTGCATCAACTGGAAATACTAGTGCATCTGCAGCTGCGTATGGAGCTGCAGCAGGACTAGAAACAATAGTTTTAGTACCCAAAGGTAATATAGCTATTGGTAAAATGAGCCAAGCTATAGCGTATGGAGCACGAATTATTTCCATCAATGGGAATTTCGACGACTCACTAAATATCGCAATTAAATTAGGAGAAGACCAATCTAGGTTTACATTAGTAAACTCCGTCAACCCTTACAGAATAGAGGGCCAAAAAACTGCTTCATTTGAGTTAATTGATGAACTTGGAGATGCTCCTAATTATTTATACATACCTGTAGGAAACGCGGGGAACATTACTGCTTATTGGAAAGGATTTAAAGAGTATTTTAATCTTGGGAAATCTACCTTTACTCCTAAAATGATGGGCATTCAAGCAGCAGGTGCGGCACCTATTGTCCAAGGTTCACCTGTATCTAATCCTGAAACTATTGCAAGCGCAATCCGCATTGGTAATCCTGCAAGTTGGTCTACAGCACTATCTGCCCGAGATGAATCTGGTGGAGAGATTGATGCTGTAAGCGACGATGAAATACTAAATGCCTATAAACGTATGGCTCGTGAAGAAGGGATTTTCTGTGAGCCCGCTTCAGCTGCCTCTGTTGCAGGGTTAATAAAACATGTGCATAAAGGGTTCAATATATCTTCAAAAACTGTGGTCTGCATAATTACAGGAAATGGACTGAAAGACCCTCCTATTGCAAATTCTCTTGCTGAAAGTCCCCCAGAGGAAGCAGCACCAGATTTAATTAAAGTAATGAAATTGATTGATAAAAGAGGATAAAAATGGCTGTAGATACATCGCGTGTTGAAAAAGCAGTACGTGAATTATTGCTTGCAATAGGGGAAAACCCCGAAAGAGACGGTTTACTCAATACTCCCAAAAGAGTCGCGCAAATGTACAGAGAAATTGTTGGCGGGTACGAAATAGATCCTTTTGAAGTACTGCAGGTGCAGTTTGAAGAAGACCATCAAGAAATGGTTATTATGCGCGATGCGCCGTTCTACTCATTATGCGAGCATCACTTATTGCCTTTTTTCGGTACTGCTCATGTAGCTTACATACCACGTGGAAAAGTAGTCGGTATTAGCAAACTTGCCCGAGCGGTAGATATTTTTGCAAAACGGCCACAGGTCCAAGAACGTCTAACCTCACAAGTAGCAGATTCTATAATGGAAGTCGTGAATCCCGAGGGGGTTGCCGTAGTAATGAGAGCCGAGCACCTATGCATGGCGATGCGCGGCGTTCGTAAACCTGGAACCTCAATTGTGACTTCTGCACTAAGGGGGGTTTTTGAAACAAGCAGTCGTACTCGCTCTGAAGTCCTAAGCTTACTTTAAGAGGTCTCTATTGATACCTATTTCAGGAAATACATTATCTTTTGATGAAAGTCGTTCAATTTGGGGTAAACATTTATCACTCCAAAATTGGAATAGCGTATTTATGACACCCGAATGGCAGGAATCCTGGTGGTCCATCTACGGCGATAACTATACTTTACAATTAATACATATCCTGTCTGATAAACGCTCCTTGGGGATCGCACCATTAGCGCTGAATAAACGTAAGCTCACCTTTATAGGAGACACTGATCTATTTGATTACCATGATTTTATAACTAATAATGATGACTTCTATCCCCATTTATTTGAGACTATTAAATCAATAGATTGGGATACTCTTGAATTAGTTTCTGTACCTGAATGGTCTCCTACATATTCTTTGCTTCCTTCTGCAGCCTTAGCACAAGGCTATAATGTTGCGATTGAATTCGAAGACGTGGTTCCTGGGATATCGCTACCTCCATCTTGGGAGGAATATCTTGGATTACTCAACAAAAAAGATAGACACGAATTGCGTCGAAAAATTAGACGTCTGGAAAATGCAGGGGATCTTTACCTCCGGACCTCTAATGCTATTACATTACAGCAAGATTTAAAGCTATTCATGTCCATGATGGCTGAGAGTAAAGAAGATAAAAAAAACTTCCTCATCCCCAAGAGAGAAAGTTTTCTTCAATCTATTGCAGTAAAAATGCAAGATTCTAATTTCTTGAAGCTATTTATTCTAGAACTCAATGAAACTCCTGTTTCAGCGTTGATGTGCTTTGATTACAAAAACACTCGACTGGTATACAACAGTGGGTATGTCGGTAGTTATGCAAATTTATCTGTGGGTCTTGTACTAAAGGCATTCTGCATAAAAGATGCGATCGAGTCTAAATTAGCTTACTTTGACTTACTGCGCGGCCCTGAAGCATATAAGTATCATTTAGGTGCAATTGATTCAAATATACATAAGCTAGTCGTCTCGCGTAGTCTAGTTTAGTTACTATGAACATAGATTTATCAAATAACAATTGCTTGAGAGTCGCATTCATTTCCACACATGGTTGCCCGATGATGACACCTGGTATGCGATCAGCTGGAGGAATGAATGTTTTCTTGAAGAGAATTTCCCCTTTGCTCTCAAATTACGGCATCCTTGTAGATATCTTTACAAGATCGCATCATTTAAGGGGACCAGAAGTTATTCAGTTTGAGAATAATTCAAACATTATTCATTTACCTGCAGGGGATCCTGAAATAAGCAAAAATAGTATTGCTCATCATTTAGATGAATTCAGTGACAATCTCCTNCAATTTATTTACAAAAATGAATTATCTTATGACCTAATACATAGTCATTATTGGCTTTCGGCTAGGTCAGGCCAAGATTTAGCAAAATATATCAACGTTCCGCATTTGTTTACTTTCCATACATCGGCAGTTGTAAAAGAACTTTCTGGTGGCCAAACAGAGCAAGAAATCAGAAAGGAAATAGAGTTAAATATTACTGAGTCTGCCAATGGAATAATCACATTCTCAGAATACGAATCTAACTCAATAAAATCCATTTATGATACAGACCCTAATCTCACGAATATTGTGCCATTAGGCGTGGATTTTCAATTATTCCAACCAGGAGACCGAGCTAAAGCTAGAGCTAACTTAGGTCTCAACCTCAATGACCAGATAGCTTTATTCGTTGGACGCTTAGAGCGTTTTAAGGGCCCGGATCTTTTACTTTCTGCAATAGCACAAATCCGAAATCTTGAACATGTAAAAATACTGTTTGTAGGAGGAGATACCCATGATTCGAGCTTTGAATGGCTAAAGGATAGAGCTTTAGAACTCGGGATATCAGAAAAAATCATTTGGCATCCTGCTGTCCCTCAAGTAGAACTCCCCAGTTACTATACAGCCGCAAACGTATGCGTTATTCCATCATTAAATGAAACTTTTGGGTTAGTAGCTCTTGAATCAATGGCCTGTAAAACTCCAGTAATTTGTTTTGATATTGGTGGCCTGCAATCAGTAATAGCAGACGGGTCAACGGGCTATAAAGTTAAGCCAGGNGATACTTCTGCAATGAGCAGTAAACTAGAACAACTTCTTTTCAACCCTGCGCTTACAGAGCAGTTTGGGGGAAATAGCCTTAAACGTGCCTATGAGTTTTCATGGGAAAACTCCGCTAGAAAACTCTCAGAAATTTATCGACTGTATGCTACGGCCAAACAACCCTGCTTCTCGTTTCAATTGGATAATATCTCGTAATGAATTACTTGGTTTGGTCTTTTTTAGCTCTTGCTTTATACGGAATAGCTATAGCTTTCTTAAAAATCTCATTGAAATCAATTCATCCCGCTATCGCATTAATTGTCACCAATTCCTCCATAGTACTCTTAGGCTTTGCGTGGTGGTTTATTGAGGGTACTAAAGCAAGTAAAGGTATTGGGGTAAACTATTCAACCGGAGCTCTTGTTCTTACTTCTCTCGTACTAGCTGGGGCTATATTCTCGCTGTATCGAGCGTTGCATATTGGCCCCGCATCTGTAGTAGCACCAATTTTTTCCATGAACCTTGTGATTGCTGCTTCTATAGGATTTCTTATTCTCGGGGAACCGTTTAAATTTTCTTACCTTATAGGGATTGGACTTGCTGTAGCAGCATTAGCGTTTTTGATTCGATAATTTAACTCCCACTAACATGTTGATACCAAAATGATCGCCAGCTCAATTTAAATCCCACGCTTTCATAAACATGTATAGCAGGGAAATTTTGGCTATCTACCGTAATTTCAATTGAATCTAGAGAAAAATCCCTTAAGTAATTTACTCCGATAGATGTAAGTAACTTCCCAAATCCCTTGCCTTGATGGCCAGGCAATACCCCAACCATACCTATATGTCCAATATTTTTGTCTGGGTCAACGTGAGTCCAACAATAACCAACATCTAAATTATTCTGCTCTAATATTAACACCGTATCCGGTACTTCCCGTGGAAGGTCNAAGATTCGGTATTCAATTTCCATTTCAACATTAGGGCAATACCCCCAACTTCCGTAAAACGCTCTATTCTGTAACGAAGTGATTGATGCAACATCACTTCTGGCTGCAATACGAATATTGAGATTCTTATTTAGCTCAACAGATATGGGTTGCAGAAAAAGACTGGTCAAATGTAAATGCGTTCTAGCGTGTTGCCAAAAAGGAGAAATATGCAAGTCATTTAAGAAATAGCCTGAATCTGGTACGTCTATATGTGTAACTTTAAGATTGGAACTCTGGGTTAGTCGTATTGATTCTCTCAACAGAAAATGGGTTATCTCGATTTTCTTAGGTGAATCAATTACGCCATATTCAAGTATGCATCTAGATAATTCTTCTTCTTTTATCAGAATCATATATCCTACCGGGGCAGATTCATCCAGCACAAAAAAACAATCTCTCTCGGGTAGAATATTAGGTTGCCCCAAATAGCGGTTCAGGTCATTCAGTTCTTCTTTAGACGCTGTTTTGCCATATTTTATTCTTGCAAAAATTTGTAGCTGGTCTGGAGTAAAAGCAGATAAGCTAAGTGAGTTGACCATAAAATAATCTCCGAAAATACTAGAAACTAAATGACAGAAGGATATTAGCAGAATAACATTAAGAGCAATGAATATAGTAGAAACACCTAGTCGCGCAATGCTAGTAATCCCACATCCAGATGATGGAGAATCTGGAGTAGGAGGAACGGTTGCAAAATGGGCGCAAGAGGGAACAAGCATCCTCTATGTAGTCTGTACCAATGGCAATAAAGGCTCCTCAGATACCCAAATGACTAGCGAAAAGCTAGCTAGCATAAGACGACAAGAACAACTTAAGGCCGCGGAAACGCTAGGAGTCCAAGAAGTTCGTTTCTTAGATTATGGAGATGGAGAACTGATTGACAGTCATGATTTCTTAGGGCTTATCGTAGAGCAAATACGTAGATGGAAACCAGAAATTGTTTTAGCTATGGATCCAGTCAGGCACCTTTCACATAGTCATCGCGATCATCGTATCTCTGGTCAAATTGCACTTGATGCCTGCTTCCCATTCGCGAGAGATTTTTTACATTTCCCCCAACATCGAAATAACAACTTAGAACCGCACAAAACAGGACATGCTTTACTTTGGGGGACGGAAAACCCTACCGATTTTGTAGATATCGAGAATACTCTCAATCAAAAAATCAAAGGACTTTCAGCGCATGTCAGTCAATTATCGTCCGACCAGCAAAAAATTGAGCAATTTGTAAAACGCAGAGCGATCGATGCCGCATCTAAAGCCAAAAATGAAGGCCATGAAGTACAATATGCGGAAGTTTTCAGGCGAATAGCATTTAGGCTATAAGAGTATCTAATAAGCACCAAAGGTGAGCGTCTATGGATTCAGCAAATTCCCAAGCAGTTATTTATCCCTCGTTGCTGAATCATGAACAATTTCAGGCGGGATTCGATTCACGTAAAGGAATAATAAACGATCCAAATGAAGCGGGTCCCAATTCAACGTTAATTACAAATTTACGCTTAATCAACCGGGTCAACACTGACGATGCTGTGACAATCACTAGCTTGCCTGTCGGCAACATAACTAGTACTGAAATTATTAGAGTATCAAAATCCAATTCCAAGTTATTCCGAAGTATCTTGCTGATGGCTTCGGGAATAATTATTGGCTGGTCTACTTGGCTTTTGCTAGATGTGATAGCTATCACTTTGATTTTTGGAGGCCTGCCGGGTCTAATTGGGTTTTACCTACTAATGGGATGGGTTATTCCTGATACAGAAAATATGCTGTGCTTTTACTCTAACGAAAAATCAATCAACCAAGCTTTGCATACTAAAGAGGCAGAGCTTTCAGTCCATCCATTCATTTTGTCTTTCTATAACTACTACTTTAATCAAGACATATCCGAAAATAATCAGGTTCCATCAAAAATTGATCACACTATAAACCGATCTCCAGATTCAACGTTTGGAGGTACAGGAACACCTAATCCATTAGAAAATGCAATTCTTGCTAACTTGAAACAATCACAACAAAACTACGAAGAGAAGCCAGAAAGCTAGCCAGATGCCTATTTGCATTTAACTATTTTGCTTAAATGCACAATGCAATACCCTATTTTCCTGAAACCATCATAGCTACTTTATCCCCCTTTACATTTACTAGTTGCCCTTTTTTACCTAAGTCAGTATGTCCTGAAGTTTTAATTACATTAATAATCTGTCGGATTTTCTCTGACCCAAGCGTCGATCCTTCACCAGTGAGATATCGCCAAGAGTTCTCTAAAACACGTATAAGTAAAGGTTCAGGTAATGCACGTAAACGACGCTTATCCCACTCAACTTTATACGGAGTTCGAATTTCAAATTCCGTCACAGCTGATAAGGCAAAATTCTCAAGAAACTCGTCGTCACTAGCTGCACGTTCTGCAAACGAAACTAAAGCTGCCTGAGCCTGGCTATTAATTTTTATAAGCTCCGGAATTACATTTAATCGAACTCTATTCCTTGAATAATTTACGGATTCATTAGACTTATCACGAGCGGGAGCAATTTCATTCTCTAGGCAAGCAGCTTCTGTTTGTTCTCTTGTGGCTTTTAACATTGGTCTTAGCAGAAAAATTTTATTGCCTAGAAAAACCTGACTGGACATTTCTCGAATTGCGCTTATACCTTTCAACCCTGAGCCTCGTGCTAACCGAAGAAGCACGGTCTCTGCTTGGTCGTCTCGCGTATGAGCAGTCATAATAGCAATAGCGTCATTCTCTATTGCTACTTTTGATAGGTAATTGTAGCGCGCCTCTCTAGCAGCAGACTCGTTTGCAGCAACATTGTCTGCTCCCGAAACAAACCTTACTCCGCAAATTTTTGCAACATCTTTGACCAAATTTTTCTCGATTTCATCCTCAATCGGACGAAGTCCATGCGANAAATGGGCTGCAATAACTTTCTGCCTGATCTTGCTACCTACATACTGTGTTGCTAATAGCATTGCAAGAGAATCAGGTCCTCCAGAAATAGCTAATACGAGCTTTTTATTCGATAATAGTTGACTATATTTTAAGGCAGATTGCCTAATTCCCATAGCGATCTGCCTAGTTACGCGCCTATCAGAGTTACTCATTCTTCAGATACTACACGTGTAAATCTGACCCGAGAAATCCTAGATCCCTTCATTTCCACAATTGCACATCTAAAATTCTGATGAGCTACAACGACATCTTGAGTAGGGATTCTTCCTAATTGTTCTAATAAAAATCCTGCTACAGTCTCATATTCTCCAAAAGGCAAATTTAAACCTAGTCGTTCGTTTGCTTCACTAATTGACAAACCTGCATCTAATTCAACAGTATTCTCGTCCAAAGGGTTAATTTCTGTAGAAATCTGTCCTTCTTCTTTATCCCCAACTCTTCCTACCATTCCTTCAATCAATCTCTTTAAAGTAACTAACCCTGCTATACCCCCAAATTCATCAACAATCATTACCATCTGATCACCTGAGGAACGCATCTCATCAAATAATTCCTGAACACGTTTCGTTTCAGGCACAAATCTTACTTTCCGAACAGAGGATGTAATCAGAGCATCATAATCATTACCCTTCGAAAGTTGCCTCATAACATCTTTGACCGCAATAAATCCAATAACATCATCTAAATTATCCCTAATTACTGGAAATCGAGTATGGTAATTTTCGTTATAAATTCCTAAAAACTGTTGGACAGAAGCACCTTCCACTACAGTCACAATCTCTGGCCGAGGTGTCATGAGCTCGTTCACTTTTCGGTCACCAAACTCAAGAACCCTACGGATAATATCTGCTTCGCCTTGGTCTACTGCACCGCTTTCGCTTCCTACCTGAACCATTGCTTTAATTTCATCTTCAGTAATATCTCCTACTGATGAGCCACCTCCAAATAAAGATGCCGTCGCTGAGCTTATTACCTGAAGAAAATATGAGATGGGTCGTAATACCCATGCCAATGCTTGGATAGGGGCTGCTACGTAAATTGAAAATCTTTCAGGATGTTTTGTAGCTACTGTTTTAGGAACTGTTTCACCAATAATCAACAAAAAAATCGTAACAGACACCGTCGCTACCGTTACCGCTAGGCCTTCATCTTCTATCAGCGTTATTGCAATACTCGTTGCAATAGCAGCAGCACCAGTGTTCACAAAATTATTCCCTAGCAAAATGGGTGGCAATAATTTTTCTGGATGCTCAATTAATTTAGCAACNCGACTTGCTCCAGCAATTTTTTGGTTGATCAAATGAGCCAATCTGACACGCTGGACAGATAAAAGTGCCGCCTCTGATCCTGAAAAGAAAGCTGATAGTAGCAAAAACGCCGCCAGCAATAACGCGCTGACGACGCCAACTTGATCAAACATATTTCCCTCTATTAACAGTTTGCATCTTACTAACGCATACCGCATCCATACCACACGATGGTAGCATAGATACAAAATACTTGGGTGCAGAATCTATGCTAATTTTAGGAATTGAAAGTTCTTGTGATGAAACCGCAGCCGCCGTTGTGAAAGATGGTCATGAAGCACTTTCTGACATCATTTCATCTCAGGTTGATATCCATGCACGCTACGGAGGTATTGTGCCGGAGGTTGCCTCACGTCAACATCTTCTGGAAATTACTCCAGTAATAAAAAAAGCTCTTAGCCAAGCACAAGTAACACTTGACGATATTGACGCAGTAGCCGTAACTCAAGGACCTGGCTTAATTGGAGCTTTGATGGTAGGAATCAATACCGCTAAAGCCGTAGCCTATTCCCGTGATTTACCTCTAATTGGTATTCATCACCTCGAAGGGCATACCTATGCAGCGTGGTTGGAATACCCCGATCCTGCAACTGAACCAGGTTTCCCTTTAATCGCTTTAATTGCCTCGGGGGCACATACTGATTTAATACTAATGGAAGATCACGGCAAATATGAATTTATTGGGCGGACCAGAGACGATGCTGCAGGAGAAGCCTTTGATAAGGCTGCACGCGTCCTCCATCTTGGTTTTCCGGGTGGACCAGCTATACAAAAAATCTCTGAAAACGTAAATCCTACATTTAAGTTCCCACGCGCTTGGCTGAATAATTCCTATGATTTCAGTTTTTCTGGTATTAAAACTGCTGTTCTGCACAAAGCNGAAGATTATGGTCTATATCCATATTCAAATGAAACATATGACTATAGTAAAGTCTCGGAAATTGCCGCAGCATTCCAAGAATCAGTAGTTGATGTCATTTCGCACAAAGCAGCTACAGCAGTTAAAAAATATGGTGCTAAAGGATTAATCCTTGGTGGGGGTGTATCAGCAAATACCCCACTTAGAATTGCCTGCAAAGAAAGATGTCCGGCACCCGTCCTGATTCCGGCACCAAAACTTTGCACAGATAATGGTTCTATGATTGCTACAGTCGCTTATTACAAGCTAATGCAAGGCGTGAGACACNACATCGATATCGATGCGAATCCAAATTTACCATTGGAGTAATCTATGTACGTAGGCAGAATAGTCGCGTTAGGCAAAACATCTGAAGGAAGAAATGCAGTNATCTATAGGGTTTCTAGTAGGTCATTTCCTAACCGAAAAGCAGTTATCAACAATGGAATAATTTCAATCATTCCACGTGAAGGCTTTGAAAAAGATATCCAACGTAATCCTTATATTGCTTATAACACCATAAGGATTGCAGCAAGTTGGGCAATTGCCACAAACGGCACACATACGGATCCAATAGCCGAAAAGGTTCTTGCAGGAGTTCCTTTGAAAGAAGCTATTTCGACTACATTGATGGCTTTAGACTATGAAAAGGATGATTACAAAACCCCAAGAATTGTGGCGGCTGTACCACATTTAGGAGATTCTGGTTGGCTCGCAATAGTGCGACATGATGCACTAATTGTAAAAGAGGTTGCACTTCAATTTAGAAGCTCACAATATTTGGCCACTTATGAAGCTAATGAAATTAACAACAAGCAAATTTGTTCATTTGATGCTTCCACTGCTGAGGAAGCAGCTCGCTATATTATTGAAGGCGATTCATACAACGTTTTTGAAAAACCTGTAACGAGTGCTGCAGCAATAGCAGGCAGCGACGGCTTCGAACTAGGTATTCAAATAATGAATACCTAAAGTAGCCTAAACAAGCGGGGATTAGGTGGTAGTGGGTCTATCTCTTGCGGGACTTCTTTGTCGCTAATTGCCCTAATGTTAGGGAAAAAAGGAACCGGAGGAGAAGAGGCAATATAGCTAGTGTCATGAAGTACATCAACTGGGGCCTCGTTATCGACTAAATCCTGAATTCTATCAGGCGTTAACCTACCACTTAGCACTATCTGAACATGATTAGCCCCTACTTCATTCAACCGCTTACGGACTAAATGCACATCATGTGGACTAATTAATTTACCACCAGGAGTTCGTGAAATTCTTACGCTATTTAACTTCTCTTTTGCTCCGGCTGCAAGTGTAACAACCTGATTAATCACATCCTTACGAGGATCAACATATGCCACTCGCTGTACGTCTGGCGGAAAAGCTCTGTCAAACGCTAAAACTGCTTTTAATGGTTCTCCAATTAGCTGCACCAATGCCCCAGAAACAGTAGCAATTTGAGGAGTATTGGCTAGTTTTGCCCCAAGTACTGTGGAACCAGAAGCGCACCCACCCACTACAGAAGCGTAATCCATTACAGCAGCCACCGATGGATGGACATTGTGGGCTCCTACTGAAATCAAAGGTATTCCATTTGCCACTCTGACTACTTCATGAGCAGCAGTTGCCCAGCCAGTTTGGTGCGCAAGAGTACCACAGATTGCAGTTTCATATAGTCCAAAAGATGAATATGGGGCTCGAACTTGCAAGCAGACTTCGTTAGGTTCAACAGAAACACCTTCCTCCAAAGCCCATACTTCTCTGTTTCCTTCAGAGGTAACTTTACTAAGTATTGCTTTTACCTCCAGAGACCCACACATTATTGACTTATCACTAACTGAAAATTCCATGAGTACAGTAGGATTCAATCCTTCATTACGCATAATCCGTTGAGTCCTATGCAAATAAACATCAGCAGTATCACCAGTGATAACTGAAGGTTTTACTTCAAATGAAGGGTTCCTAGAATTTTGATTCATAGTTTTTCCATAGCATAATTAATCGGAAGCAAAAACGTTAGGTATTCCACCAAATCGTAATCGCATGAGCCCTTTCAGGTCTTCTAAAGCAGTTTTTACAATTTTTACTCGAGAATCTGGGTCTTCAGTCCATTCAACAGGAATTTCTCTTCCCTTGAAGCCATTTTTTTCTGCGACAATCAATAATTCAGTATCAAAAAACCAATTATTATCTTTTATGTGCGGAAGAAGCACTTTAGCAGCATCATGGCTTAAGGCTTTAAACCCGCATTGGGCGTCCTTAAAGCGAATTCTCATAATCATTCGGATTATTAAATTGTACATCCTAGAAATGATTTCACGATTAATCGATCGCCGAGTCTTTGAAGTTGATGAAAGCCTTGAACCCCAAGCGATATCACTTTCGCCATCGAGTATAGTTCCTATCAATGCCGGAAACGCGTCCAACCCTGTAGATAAATCTACATCCATATAAGAAACAACTTGCGCATCACTTTGCAACCAAGCTTTTTTCAAAGCACGACCTCGACCTCTTTGGCTTAAGTAAATTACCTCCACGTGGTCCACATAACGTTCAACGTAACGCTGAGNAACTTCAAAAGTGTGATCTGTTGATCCATTATCTGCAACGACTATACGCCAATCGTAGTGTAAATTTCCCTCTAGAAAATCGATAAGTCTCTCCAAGCATCTAGGAAGAGAATGCTCTTCGTTTAAGACTGGAATTATCACATCTACTCTAGGCATAATTTTTCTTGTGGTAAAACACCATCATTGATTGATAAGGCTCAAACTTCATCTTTGGAAGCAAAAGATTGAGAGAGNGATCTTTCTAATGAAAGTTTATCTAATTGCAATTGCACGGGAATCGGGTAATTCCCAGTGAAGCAGGCATTACAAAATCCCTCTGAACTCGGCTGGTTGTTTATTGCACTGTGCAACCCCTCTAAACTCAAATAACCCAATGAGTCAGCTCCAATAAACTCACATATTTCTTCTATAGACCTATCAGAGGCAATAAGCTCTGTTTTTGTAGCCATATCGACGCCAAAAAAACATGGATTATTAATTGGTGGAGCGCAAACTCGCATATGAACTTCAAGAGCACCTGCNCTTTTGAGCAAAGACACTATTGTGGGGGTCGTAGTACCTCTGACAATACTATCATCGACAACGATTACCTTTTTCCCTGATAGCACTTCAGGAAGTGGATTAAATTTGTTTCTAACTCCAAGATCACGAAATCTTTGGTCTGGTTCGATAAATGTCCGTCCAACGTATCGATTTTTTATCAACCCATAACTGAATGGTATCCCTGATTCTTGTGCATATCCGACTGCAGCAGAATTAGCAGAATCAGGAATAGCGATTACAACATCCGCATCAATAGGGTGCTCCTTTGCTAACTCTCGTCCCATTCGAGTACGCGAACTGTGCGCAAGTACACCATCCAAAATAGAATCGGGCCGCGCAAAGTAGATATGCTCAAAAACACAGTGAGCCTTTTTTGCTTCAGGTAATGGCGTCGGAATACTTCTTAAGCCTTCCCTATCAATGAGNACTGATTCTCCAGGTTCGATTTCACGCAAAAATTGCGCGCCTACATGATCCAATGCACAAGTCTCAGAAGCGATCACCCAACCGCCAGAAGCGAATTTTCCTAATGCAAGAGGGCGTAATCCGTGAGGGTCCCTTATCCCTATGAGAGTGTCAGGTGTTGAAACTGTCAATGAGTATGCACCTTGTAAATGCCTCATCAAATAAGCAATTTTTTCCGCCCAATTTTCGCCTGGNGCCCATGCGAGCAAATGTGCAATAACCTCAGAATCCGTACCTGTCCTGCACTGCACTCCATGCTCTAGTTCAAGTCGCTCTCTAATGGGCCCCGCATTAATAACATTCCCATTGTGGGCTAAAGCGAGCTCTAGTTGAGGAGTCTTTGAAAGGATTGGCTGTGCATTCAAAAGACTACTGGACCCCATAGTCGAATAACGTGTATGGCCAATAGCAATATGCCCGGGAAGACGCTCTATATCCTCTTGCCTAAATGCACTAGAAACCAAACCTTCACTGGTGAAATTACGAATATTTCTTCCATCCGAAGCAGCAATTCCTGCACTCTCTTGCCCTCGATGTTGGAGGGCAAACAGTGCATGAAACGCTACATTTGCAGCTTCATAGCCAGAAGGCGACGGCAAATAAACTCCAGCAACACCGCATGCCTCATGCAGTGAATCAGATTGTCTGTTGTTGAAGTTTCTATAGATAACCACGAATCCTCTATCTGAGATATATCATTCTACTTAAATAAAAACCAAGTAATCTTAATATCAGCTATATACATATATTTCTATAGTCGTGAAAAAAGAATAAAAAATTCTTGATTGCCCTTTCCACCTTTTAGCCTTGAAGGCCTAATTCCTTCAATTTTCAGTTCATTCTCAATGGCCCATAAGCAAAAATCACCAAGTACTCGAGCATGTACCTTCGGGTCTCTAATCACACCCTGCTGTCCAACTAGGGTTTTATTAGCCTCAAATTGAGGCTTAAACAGGCATAATATTTGCCCTTGCTTCTTAAGATGCGCAATAGACGCAGGTAAAATCAATTTTAACGAGATAAATGATACATCAGCCACGATCATATCGACTTCTTCATCAATATCGAAAGTGTAACGTGCATTAAGTCCTTCCTTAAACCACACCCTCGAATCATGACGTAATTTCTCTGCAAGCTGAGCTCGACCAACATCTACTGCATAAGATTTGGATGCTCCCTGTTGAAGTAAGCAATCTGTGAATCCACCTGTAGAAGCACCTAAATCCAAAAATTTGATATCTCTAACATCTAAATTAAAATCCTCAATTGCTCCCTCCATTTTGTTGCCGCCTCGGCTCACAAATTTTCTTTTCTCTTTTATCCAAACGTCAGCATCTTTAGCCAATTTTTGTCCAGGCTTATCTACTCTTCCTGATTTACAAAAAACCTCACCGGCTAAAATTGAAGCCTGCGCTCCTTTTTTTGAAAATGAAAGACCTTTACTTATTAACAGCTCATCAGCCCGTAATTTCTCTCTCGAAACCATAATAATTCTTCTCGTAATAGCGTTATGCGAGGTTTGACTTACTCGCTTATTTGACACTCTTGAAGCCCAAAAGTAAAATTCAAGGGTTACATTCCTTTTGGAGATCTTATGCCCAAGCGTACTTGGCAACCTAAAAAACGACGTCGCCAGAGGCGTCACGGTTTTATGCACCGTATGCATACTCCTGGTGGACGCAGAGTACTAAGTGCCCGTCGATTAAAAGGTCGCCATAAACTCTCAGTCTAAAAGGATTGGTAATGTCCGTTCAACGCGTCGCGCGTGAGCAACGTTTGCGTCTAAAAAGTGATTTTGAAAACATTCGCTATCGCGGCGTGTCTCGCGCAAATGCCTTCCTTGCAATTAGGGCAGTTCCAAATGGACGTGAACGACCAAGGTTTGGTTTCATTGTAAGTAANAAAGTTTCCTCGTCTTCTGTCAGGCGTAATCGAATCAGAAGAGTTTTGAAAGATATCATTAAAAGACTCCCGTTACATAAAAATAGAGATATATTAATTATTGCCAGGAACCCTTCTCTCAATGCCTCACATGCTGAGCTACTCCTTGCCGCACGAACTCTATGCAGCAAATTAGAACTACTTCAACCAGATAGTCGCGAATCTGCAGGTTCTAATTTAAACTAGGGAAATGCAAACGTTCTTAGTNTCAGTAATAACCCTGTACCAAAAAATACTGTCTCCATACTGGCCAGGGCAATGCCGTTACACACCGTCATGCTCGAACTATACTAAAGAGGCGATAGAATATTACGGTGTTGTGATGGGTACCCTAATGGGAATTAAGCGGATTTTACGTTGCCAGCCTTTAGGGAAGCATGGCTACGACCCCGTACCCAAGAAGCGAAGTGCGGGCAATAATATTTAAATATGGTGCTGGCTTGCTAACGTCGAGCCTATGTAAGGAAATGTAGTTGAGTTTGATCGCATTTTATAAGCCGAATATCAAGAGTAAGATAACATCTGCAATCTTAATTTTATTAATAGCGCCAATTTTGATTGGCTGCACTGGACAAAATCGTAATGCTGCAACTCAAAGTTGGTCTGGTGTGGCAGTTTCTGATAATTCAACTTATATCGGAACTAAGGACGGAAAGTTGATTCAACTTTCTGTAGACGGGGGAGTTGCTAGAATTGCGCCTTTTGAAACGCCGCAAACCCAAGAAAATCAAGGATTTCCAGCTATCTATGGCACCCCAACCCTTAATGATGATCGCATTTTTTTCGGGACATACAATGGCCTCGTTATTTCAGTAAATAATAATGACTTCAGGGATTTACGTACTTTTGAAATTGGAGGCAATGACCTAACCAAAGGCATAGCAGGTTCAGTAATTGTCCAAGGGGATAAGCTGATTGTTGCCGCAGCCGAAGATGCAAATGAGGGTAGGCTTTACGTTCTTGATAAAAATACTCTTTCTGAAATTTGCCGCTATCCTGCAAGAAACGAAAAACCCATCGGCCAATTATGGACCACCCCTGTAATTCAGGATGGTGTAGCCTATTTTGGGGACTTGAATCATTATGTCCATTCTGTATCAATTACCGATTGTTCAAATAATTGGATATCTCCGAGTAAGCTAGGTGGCGCAATCGTATCTCCGCCCACTATCCTCGATGATAATCTTTACCTTGGAACATTCGATCAATTTTTTTACTCAATAAATCTTCTTACTGGAAATCCAGAAAAATTATTCGCTGCAAACAATTGGTTTTGGTCGGGAAGCGTTACAGACGGGGATTCGTTCTATATCCCTAATATGGATGGCAATATATACGCCTACGATTTATCCAATGGCCGCATAAAATGGGTTTATCCCGATAAACCTCAAGTCGAACCAATTCTTGCAGCCCCAGTACTCCATCAAGATAAACTGATTTTTGCTACCGATTCAGGAATGATGGTTGTCCTCGATACAGTAACGGGATCACGCTTATGGGATCGTCGAGTTGGAGACAGCGTCAGAGCTCCTCTAACCTTAAATAACAATCTAATTTTTGTGCATTCATTAGACGAAACCATTTCCGCAGTAGATATGAAAACACGGCAACTTTCATGGGCACGTAACCTCAAGGATGTAAGGTAGCGATGGAATTTCTAGGAATACTTTGGAATGAACTAATTACGAAGCCTATGACAAATAGCCTATTAGGCTTATACGTTTTACTTGGTGCAAATCTTGGGATAGCAATTATTGCGTTTACAGTAATTGTGCGAGCGCTTACCTATCCTTTAGTTGTTCGTCAGCTACGGCAAATGAAACGAATGCAAACTCTTCAGCCACGTATTAAAGAAATCAACGAAAAATACAAGTCAAACCCTCAACTACGCGGTCAAGAAGTAATGAAAGTTTACAAAGAAACAGGAGTAAACCCTGTNGGCTGCCTAGGTCCTCTCGTAATTCAGATGCCCATTTTCATTGGATTATTTTGGGCAATCAATGGAGTCTTACCTTTTACTCCAGAAAACCTAGCTGGTCTATCTAGTAAACTCTATTCTTGGCTCCCACTATTAGACTCAGTTGTTCCAGTAAATCGTGGATTCCTGGGAATGGACTTAGCCCTTGAACCTATGCGTGCAGGTAGTACTTTAGGGTTTGTGCTCGTAGGGCTTTCGGGTATCAGTATGTATGTACAACAAAAAATGAGTCAAGTTGCCTCATCAGACCCTACGCAGCAAAGCACACAGCGAATGATGCTGTTTATGTTTCCTGTAATGTTCGGAATGTTCAGCTTATTTTTCCCGCTAGGGCTAGTAGTCTATTGGGTGGCATCAACACTTATCGGTATAGTAATGCAGTATTTTGTAACAGGCTGGGGAGGATTACGCCCTCAGTCGGAAGCGCCTGAAGGAAATTCATCTCCAAAGCTAGGACCTACGCTTGGAGGATATTTAAATGACAAGGAGGAAGGCAATGGAAGACCAGAGCCTCGTCCGCTCAGCGAAGACGGTAGAGGAAGCGATAGAGCTCGCGACACTAGAACTCGGCGTAGGCCGAGACGAAATCGAAGTCGACGTAATTAGCACTGGAAAAACCGGTATCTTAGGTATTGGTTCAGAGCCCGCAAAGGTAAAAGTAAGTTTGATCACCCAAACTAATGGGGTAGCAGGCAGCGCGATCCAAACAGTACGTGACCTGCTTTCTTTTCTAGAGGTAGAAGTATCTCCTACTATCCGCTATTCCGGGAATGATGACGGAGACCGTGTTGTTATTGACATCCAGGGTGAAGATGCAGGGCTCATTATTGGGAAAAAAGGCGAAACTTTGAGAGCTCTTCAAATGCTTGTAAATATGATTATTAACTCAAATAATGATCGATCTGCAGGTGTAATTATCGACGTTGAAAGATACCGAGACCGACGTCATAGGGAACTAAGAATTTTAGCTGAACGAACTGCACGACGTGTTCGGGAAAATAATGAAGAAATATCCTTAGACCCAATGCCAGCTGGTGACCGCAGGGTTATTCATGCTACGCTTAGCGGCTTTGATGGAGTAGAAACAATCAGTTCTGGAGAGGGTATACAACGTAGAATAAGTATACGGCCATCAGAAGATACTAAAAAAACCACTTCTGCAAAAAGTCGTAAAACTCGATCATCGTCTAACAGCCAACAGGATTAAACAAATGGTCGCGGCTTTTGACTCTCAAATTCTTCCCGCAGATAGGAACCGGCTGCTAATTACACTTGCCACGCCATTTATACTACTTTTACTCTCTTCCCTAGTAGCATGGCCTTGGAGAGCGTTAGACCTTCCTGGTACCTTCGGGTCACTAACCCCACCCAGTTTCCTACTACTCATTGCTACCGTAGCAGGCTCAACATTCGCACTGCGTCGCAGGCTACCGCTCTCAATGATCACCTGGCTCCCGGCGGGGCAAGGAGCTATCGTATTACTAGCAACTGGATTTTTCACAGGAGACGAAGCAACAGTAGTTACTGCCATAGCATTCTTAATTGCATATGTATTGATTTACTTAATTGTATTAGTGATTTCCGTAGTTATTTCAAATAATGGGGGTCAACTAGGAATTAGTTTCATGTCTTTTTTTATTCTTACTCAAGCTGCTCGATTCCCTATATTTGAAATCGAAAGCACCGTCAGCGTCAGTTGGAGTAGCTTATTCACTTTTCTGGCAGCCTTAATTTCCATTTGCGAGATATTTCTAGTAATTTGGCTTGCTCGTAGAATTGTCGAAGCCGATGATCGATCTAGTACACAAGCAGTACTGATGCTAGTTGGCCTTGTTTTGCTTCATGGGGTAGTTGCAAGTTGGCAAGATCCGCTACTACGAGGATCTATTGGATTTTCTGAAATGATTGAGCAGAGCTTCCGCTGGCTAATGCTAATAGGAATACAATTAGGAATGTGTACCGTACTAATACGTTTTCGTATTGCTCATATTCGACAAGAAGCCCAAAGGCTGGAATCATTAACCCAAGGACCNCATCCAAATGGCTAATAAGCAATCACGGTACAATTCAATACCTAGCCAAATAAATTTCCCTCAGCTTGAAGAAGAAGTACTTCAATATTGGCGAAGCAATCAAATCTTTGAAGAAGTTGAGAATTTACGTTCTGATTCTCCAGTTTTTGTGTTCTACGAAGGGCCTCCAACTGCTAATGGCAGCCCTGGTATTCATCACGTGTTATCTCGTTCGTTCAAAGATGTAATTTTAAGATTCAAAACAATGCAGGGTTACAGACCATTGAGACGCGGAGGCTGGGACACTCATGGGCTCCCGGTAGAGCTGGAAATTGAAAAAGAATTAGGACTCTCGTCAAAACAAGAAATCGAAAAGTACGGGATCGAAGAATTTAACCGAAAATGCCGAGAAAGCGTATTTAGGTACGTCTCAGAGTGGGAATCCATGACAGAACGCGTCGGTGTTTGGCTAGATATGGAGAATGCCTATGTCACTTATGACAATTCTTATATAGANACTGCATGGGAAATTTTCAAGAGGCTTTGGGAANAGGAACTCGTATATGAAGGGTACAAAGTGACTCCCCACTGCCCACGCTGTGTAACTAGCTTAAGTTCACATGAAGTTGCATTAGGTTACAAAGACAATACACCCGACCCAAGTGTTTTTGTGAAATTCCCTCTTTCAGTAAATCAAGATGAGAAGGCTTTGGCTTCTACGCTTCAAAACTTGGGATTTAAAGACAGTAAATGGTCAATTCAAAAACCTGCATTTATAGCTTGGACTACCACACCATGGACATTAACTGCAAATGCAGCACTTGCAGTTGGCCCTCGCCAGAATTATGTACTCTGTGAAAACAAGGAGTCTAAAGAATTACTAATTGTTGCCTCTAATCTAAAAGCAAAAGTTCTAGGTGATACATGGAGTGTAATTCTTGAATTAACAGGGGCTGACTTAGTTGGGATTCAATATATACCCCCATTCGACAACTATAAATCCGAAAATCATATTCATCGAGTATTACCAGCAGAATACGTCACTACTGATGATGGTACCGGCATCGTACACACTGCAGTCGCTTATGGAGCGGATGATGCTGAGTTGGGAAAGGCTCATGCAATCCCTACGTTACATACTGTCGATTTGAAAGGTATATTGCAGTCTCCTTTCCCCGGTCACGGGAAATTCATTAAAATTGCTGACCGCGACATTATCAAGGATCTTTCGGATCGAGAATTGCTCTTTAAGGATGATTCTCCTTATCTACATACTTATCCTTTTTGCTGGAGATGCGGNACCCCACTGCTCTATTACGCCAAAGCTTCATGGTATATCCAAACGACATCTAAAAAAAATGAAATGGTAAAAGGTAATCAATCCATAACCTGGGTACCTGATCATATTAAAGAAGGAAGGTTTGGCGAATGGTTACGAAATAACATTGATTGGTCTGTATCACGTGAGCGCTATTGGGGAACTCCAATACCTATATGGAGATGTAGTAAAAATAACGAGCATTTGACCGTAATTGGATCCAAAGCGGAACTAAAAAATAAATGCATTGATCAAAGTACTGTAGATTTTTCAAACTTAGATTTACACAAACCATTTATTGATCAAATCGAAATTAATTGCGATCAATGCAGTGCAACAATGCAGCGTATACCGGAAGTTGCAGATGCTTGGTATGACTCTGGCGCTATGCCGTTCGCTCAATGGAAATACCCGGCAACACTAAATGGTCCTGGCGGGCAACCCATAACCCTAAATAATATAGATGATCTAATCAGTAGCCCATTTTTCCCTGCGAATTACATTACCGAGGCAGTTGATCAAACGCGAGGTTGGTTTTATAGCCTTCTAGCTTTATCAACACTTGTTGCTAATAAGCCATCATTTGAAAGCTGCTTGGTTCTTGGNCTTATCCTTGACGGTAAAGGCGAAAAAATGTCCAAGTCTAAGGGAAATGTAATAAACCCATGGGACGTGGTCACTGAGCATGGTGCTGATGCCCTCAGATGGTATCTTTTCACAGCTGCACCTGCTTCAGAAGCTAGGCGCTTTTCAAAAGATCTTGTCCAAGAAACTTTACGGCAATTCTTACTAACTCTATGGAATACCTATAGTTTTTTTACCACCTACGCGAACATCGATGAATTTGATGCTGACAAGTACCCTTCGTTTTGGAAGACTGAAATCGGTGGGCCAGATTTATCTAATTTACCTCCAAATGAACTTGATCAATGGATAATTTCTGAGTTAAACGAACTAGTAAAACAAGTTACTGCCCATCTCGACGAAATTAATCCAACTGCTGCGGGGCGTCAGATTCAAGATTTTGTCGATCTGTTATCAAATTGGTATGTAAGACGAAGTCGTCGTAGATTTTGGAGATCTGAAAACGATGAAGACAAAATATGGGCATACGTGAGCCTCTACACTTGTCTCTTCACCGTAAGTAAACTGATTGCTCCGTTAGCGCCATTCGTTTCAGATGCAATATTCCATAATCTAGCACCTCATAGTTCACCTAAAAGCGTACATCTGTCTAATTTCCCTACCTATGATGAAGGTCTCATAAACGCAAAGCTCTCTCAGGCAATAAGGCTTGCCAAGCGCATTGCAAGTTTGGGGCGAAGTGCTCGAAGTAAAGGGAAAATTAAAGTGAGGCAACCTCTTGCTTCGCTTTTAATTCGTCCTAGATCTGAAGATTTAGAACTTATCCCTCTGATAAAAAATCAAATCCTNGAGGAACTTAATATCAAAGAAATATCTATTGTAGAGGCAGAGGATATTGGTGATTACACAGTACGACCTAACCTGCCAGTACTAGGACCAAAATTAGGTTCAGAACTAAATAAAGTACGTAAAGGTATTGATAATATAACTGCAGCATCAATTGTTACCGAATTGTCTAAACACGGCAAAATCACTATTGAGGGCTCGGTTCTGCTAGCTGAAGATTTACTTATTGAACTTGAGCCTAAAGATGATGTCATAACAAGTAGTGAAGCCTCTGCAGAAGGATTATTAATAGGGATTCAAACTTCTATCACTCAAAATTTATTGAATGAAGGCTTCACGCGTGAAATCATCCATAGAGTCCAAACCATGCGTAAAAATGCAGGGCTTCAAATTGAGGACCGGATAATTTGTACTCTAAAATCAAGTCCTCCAGATGCTTTAGATGCTCTTACAAACCATCTAGATTATTTCAAAGAAGAAACATTATGTGATTTACTCGACTTGAAAGTGGATAGCCAGACTGGCTTCGTAGAAAATCATTTGATCGATAATGTCACTATCGACAT
This sequence comes from SAR202 cluster bacterium, assembly GCA_009391465.1. Taxonomy (GTDB): domain Bacteria; phylum Chloroflexota; class Dehalococcoidia; order Lucifugimonadales; family Australimonadaceae; genus UBA2963. Next base: position 45,744 of record VFHU01000011.1, on the reverse strand, counting down.
CGGTATTACTAAAGTGGAGTCAATAAATTTATGACAACTTTGATCACAGGAGGGTTTGGTTTCATAGGTGGACACGTAGTGAGAAAATTTATGGATGCAGGTGAAACCATCGTGGTTACATCTTATGACAACACTACACCACCTTCTTTTCTGAACCAAGCATGCCATGACGGCCTCCCAGTTATCCGATGTGATGTAGGTGAACCTGGGCAGATATGTGAACTAGTAAAAAAATATGAAATAGATACGATCGTAAATTTGGCCATCCATCGTAAATCTTCACCAGATCCTGCTGAAGATATCCGTATNAATATGGACAAACTTTCCTATTTTTTCGATGGGGCTTTAAAGGGTGGAGTTAAAAAATTATTTTGGGCTTCAAATGGAGCAGTATTTTCCGAATTGCCTCAAGGACCTTTTAGCGAAGATACTGCGATTTCACTTACGGGAAATGTCCAGCCTGGGGCGTTCAAAAAAGCTTGGGAGATACTTGCTCATAACTTTGCTAACAATTATCAAAACAGTGCTTCAATGCGTATTATCTCTATGCGTATTAGTGGAGTGTTCGGACCAACATACCGTTCAATGCTGAATCTTCCTAGTCGGTTATGCCACGCTGCTGTACGTAATATTCAACCAGATTTTTCTATAGCTCGAGGTGGAATCCCATATGCTAACGCAACGTTCGATCTAACCTACGTAAAAGATGTAGCAGACGCGATTCTCTCTCTTTCCAAGGCTCCTGATTTAAGTCATTCNGCCTATAACATATCCCGTAATTCAACCGTTACTGCACAAGAATTGGTTGATGCAGTAAGTTCAGTAAAATCAAATTTTAATGTCGAATTACAAGCAGGACCTGGACCTAATTACCGACCTGACGCCTATTTAAGTAACACTAGAATTATTAGTGAGACTGACTGGAAGCCAAAATTCGACATTAATGCTGGTATCCAAGATTATTTAGATTGGCTTAACTCGAAAGAGGAATACTAATACTAGTAGCAACAAGTACAATGCGATACTCTTATTATACCAACGTGATTCTAACTGTATTGAGGGAGGCAAAATGACTGTATTGATCACTGGAGGCATGGGCTTCATTGGGCTCCACACTACAAGAGCATTAGTTGATGCAGGCGAAGATGTGGTTATCACTTATTACCAAACTTGGCGTGAACCAAGTTTTATAAAAGATGAATTTGGTAAAAGCGTTACTGTTGAAAAAGCTGATGTCTCTCAACCAGAAATTATTGAAAAACTTGCTAAGAAACACAAGGTAGAACATATTGTGCATCTTGCCGTTCCAGGAGTGGCAGCTCTCAGTGCTTATGAAGATTATAGAGTCAACATGAACGGCCTAATTGGGGTACTGGAAGCATCAAGGAACGCAGGGGTGAAGAGACTATCTCTGGCTAGCTCAATAGCAACCTATCATTCCCTTCCTAAAGGACCTTACAAAGAAACTGACCATTTACCAGTGCAATCTGCAAATCCTACTGAAACATTTAAAAAAGCTTGGGAGATCCTCGCATTCCATTACGCCGATAGAACAGATCTTGAAGTAATTGCGATGCGAATTGGTGGAATATGGGGACCGCTTTATCATTCAATGATGAATCTACCTAGCAGGCTTGCACATGCGGCTTACAAAAATATCGAACCTGATTTTTCTAGAGGGGTGCCCTTTGCAGAAGATACCGGGGATGTTTGCTACGTTAAAGATTGCGCTGAAGGCATTAAACTAATCGTATTGAAAGACAAACTAGAGCACAAAATTTACAACATTAGTTCAGGCATTGCAGTTACTAATCAACAGTTAGTTGATGCAGCGCTTTCAGTAATGCCAAATGCAAAGCTCTCTCTTCAACCCGGTAAAAGCCCCGCGTACAAAAATAATAATTATCTCGATATGTCTAGGGCTGAATCTGAACTGGGATTTGTTAATAAATTTGGGCCTAAAGAAGCCATGGCAGACTATATTGATTGGCTAAGGGAAGGTAATGAGCAATAACGAAAGATCTACTCTTTCGATTGGTATAGTCGGATGTGGAGCAATCGGTCGGGCTATTCTAAACGCGTCAAATGAGGGCATACTCAACGTAACTATTGCAGGTGTAAACAGCAGATCTGAAGCTAATGCTAACGCATTTCTTCAAACCATGAAGGTCCCTCCGCCTTTCCTATCTCTAGATGAACTAATTGACAAGGCTGATTTAATTGTTGAAGCAGCTGGGAGTGAGGTAGTACCTAGCTTAGTTAAAGAAGTGTTCGATAAACAAAAAGGCGTAATGATTATTAGTGTTGGAGCTTTGATTGCCAATGCCCACCTAATAGATCTAGCTCGTGAGACTAACTGCAGATTGTTGATGCCATCTGGTGCCATAATTGGATTGGATGGGATAAAAGCTGCAGCTACAGGGAAAATAGATAAAGTAATCATGGAATCACGTAAAGCACCTGAAGCTCTAGACGGCGCCCCGCATATAACGAACAACTCCATCAATTTATGGGAGTTGACTGAGGAAACGTTAATCTTTGAAGGCAATGCCAGAGAAGCATGCCAAGGCTTTCCTGCCAACCTAAATGTTTCTGCTGCAGTAAGCTTTGCGGGGGTAGGGCCGGAAAATACAACAGTAAAAATGATTGCTGTCCCTGGATTGCAGAGAAACTGCCACGATATAGAAGTTGAAGGTGAATTCGGATTGATGCGTGTTCATTTAGAAAATATACCGGGGGAAAACCCTAAAACTGGCAAGTTAACNGCAATGTCGATTATCCGCACTATTCAACAGGAAACTGATCCAGTAAGACTTGGTACTTAAATAAGGTGCATAATTGAGTAGATTAGATGGAAGAAATGCAAATCAAATTCGCCCGACTCAGATAACACTGGGGATCCAAAGTCACCCCGAAGGTTCCGTGCTAATCGAAACTGGACTTACTAAAGTTATCTGTGCTGCCAGTATTGAAGAAAAAGTCCCACCTTTTCTCAGAGGACAAGGTCAAGGGTGGGTGACAGCAGAGTATAATATGCTGCCTAGAGCAACCCATACCCGAACATCACGGGAACGAAGTTTATCCAGTGGAAGGACGCATGAAATTCAAAGGCTTATTGGGAGATCCCTACGTTCAGTCTGTGCTTTAGACAAACTAGGTGAACGATCCATATATATTGACTGCGATGTTCTTCAAGCTGATGGAGGAACTCGTACCGCATCAATTACTGGTGCATATGTTGCTCTTTATCAAGCGCTTCTCTCTCTGGTACATGAGAAAAAACTGCACAATGTCCCGATTACGGAGGCTGTTGCAGCTACAAGTGTTGGTATCCTAGATGGGGCACCCATTCTCGATCTGTGCTATGAGGAAGATTTCAAGGCTTCAGTTGATTTAAACGTTGTCATGACAAAATCGGGAAAATTTGTAGAGGTACAAGGGACAGCGGAAGAGGCCCCATTTTCACGCGAAATGCTTGATAACATGCTCGATCTAGCAACTGAAGGAATAAAACAATTACACGAAATTCAAGCCAGAGCAATTTCAAATCTCTTAAAATTGCATAATTAATATAGACTATATGTAAGTCCTGTAATGTTAGGACCCTTACTTATGAAGAGTAGTTTCATTGCCTAAATACGTTTTCTGTTTTTTATTATCCATACTTCTTTTGTGCGCATGTGAAGGCGTGTCCACACCAGCTCCAATCCCGACGCCTACCCCAGCAAATAACTCCATAAAAGTTGTCGAAGATGAACCCTCCATTCCTTCTATCCAATTACCCGATATTGCATCTGTAGTCGAAAAAGTAATGCCCTCTGTAGTGCAAGTCATAACGGATGTACAACAAACGTCTATTTTTGGCCGATCCTCTATTCGTCAATCTCAAGGTTCAGGGGTTTTTTTTGACAAGCGAGGCTATCTATTAACTAACCATCATGTTATCGAAAACGCGCGCAGCATCGAAATTGCTTTATTAAATCGCCAGCGAATCACCGCAACAGTAATTGGTACTGATCCTGAAACTGATCTTGCCGTCTTAAAGGTAAACCCTGAAGAAATTGAGAATCTCGTAATAGCTAAATTTGGCAACACCAACAAAACGCGAATTGGAGATTGGGTAATAACTATTGGTAGCCCTCTTGGGTTTGAAGGTTCCGTCACAGTCGGTGTAGTAAGCGCGAAAGAACGTTCTTTAGATATCGATACGTACACAAGACTCTACGATCTAATTCAAACAGACGCAGTGATAAATCCTGGCAATAGTGGGGGGCCATTGCTTAATCTAAATGGAGAAGTAATCGGTATTAACACTGCAATTATACGAGGCGGGCAAGCAGATGGACTTGGCTTTGCAATAAATATTGATACCGCCTCTGCAATCTCTACTCAATTGATCGAAAATGGAAGAGTAATCAGGCCTCGTATGGGTATTACAATCCGAGATGTTACTCCAGCTTCAGCTGCAGAACTCAAGCTCCCTGTAGATGAAGGTGTTTTAATTGTCTCTGTTAGTGAGAATGGGCCTGCTGATAGATCTGGGTTAAAACCCAACGACGTAATCGTAAGGATCGACAATCATCCACTATCTTCAACCACCAATCTCGCTAGCTTAATTCTACAGAAGTATCGTGTTGGGGACACCATCATAATTACCGTAGCGAGAAACAATATGTACATGACATATGAAGTTACGCTAGAAAATTTAGATTGAATATGAACAAATAATGCAAAAAAGTCGTCCTAGTCCGAAAATATTCTTCGGCTGGTATATCGTTGCTGGAAGTGTGATTACTAATTCCATTCTATCTGCAGCCTATTTCCAGGGACTTAATGCATTTATTTTACCTATAGAAAATCATTTTGGATGGAGTCGCTCGGTAATTAGCGGGGCTATGTCTCTTCGTCAGCTAGAATCGGGAATTATAAGCCCCATCGTAGGTTTTTTATTAGATAAAATTAAGCCCCNAACATTGCTGTTTTGGAGTGCCATAACAACAGGGCTAGGTCTTATAGCACTAGGATTAATTAATGGGATTGTAAGCTTCTATATAGCAATTTTCATCGTATCAGTAGGTACTTCAGGTATGAGCCACGCAGTCACCTGGCCAGTTGTAATAGCTAGGTGGTTTCGCAAAAAACGAGGACTTGCTACTGGAATAGCAGTCATGGGGCCAATTTTCGGATCGCCATTTGTCATCCTCAACACCTCCTTAGAAGAAGTCTATGGATGGCGCGCTATAATCATTGGCTATGGGGTGATAGTGCTCCTTTTCCTTACATTAATAAGTGCCGTCGCAAGAGAACGACCAGAAAAATATGGTTTACTACCAGACGGTGATATAGACGAAAGTACGCCTACTGATGAAGTAGCCGGTACGATATCAACTAGTGAAAATGGCATGAATCTTAGAAGTGCATCTCGCACGCCTGAGTTTTGGTTGTTTACTGGCTACCTCTCTGGAATGTTCATGGTAAATTCTGCCTTTCAAGTACATTTGATACCTTACTTCGTGCAGGATGTTGGGCTTACAGCAAGCTCTTCAGCTGTGATATTCACNTTAGTATTTACCTTAAGCGGATTGGGAAGGTTGGGAGCAGGTTATATGCTCGATATAATAGATTATCGCCTTGTATTAGCCACAGTTGCCGCATTTATGGGCATCTCATTCGCTTACCTGCAGTTGGTACCGGTTAATTCAATCCTAATGACTGCACCGTTTATCATCCTATTTGGCATAGGCTTTGGGAGTATCATTCCAATGCGTGGGACTTTAGGCAGCATGATGTTTGGTACACGATCATTAGGATCTATTGTAGGAGTTCTACAAGGTGGAGCAGTCGCAGCCGGAGTAGTTGGCCCTATTTTCATGGGTGTTATTTTTGATTTGCAAGGAGAATATTACCTATCCGTATGGGGATTAGTTTTCGTTTGCGTAATAATGATACCACTATCGATTTTAATGAAATCTCCAAATAAATTAAAAAATCAATTAGCATCAGTAGTCATTACAAATGCTTGAATTCGGATAAAGAGTTAAAATTTGACACGCTAAGTTATAGATAGCGATAATTCCAAGGTTGCAGTACAAGTTTCAAAGAAAGAAAAAAAATGTCCAATCCCATAGCATTCCTTAATGGTGAATATGTTCCGTTACAAGAAGCAAAAGTTGGAATAATGACGCATGCACTTCATTATGGTACTGGAGCATTTGAAGGCATCCGTGGAAACTGGAACTCCAAAGATAATAAAATTTATTTGTACAAGCTTAAGGAGCATTATGAAAGGTTGCTAAGCGGCTGCAAAATGCTTTGGATTAACCTACCCTATAGCGCTCAGGACCTTTGTGAGATAACAGTTGAAGTTGTCGAGCGCTCAGGGTATCAAGAAGATCTGTATATTCGTCCAGTTGCTTATAAATCTGAAGAAAAAGTTGCAAATCTTAATCTCAAAGCCCTAGCTGATGGTTTTTTTTGCTTGGCGGTTCCATTTGGGAACTATATTGATACTGATGGTGCTATCAATTGCTGCGTGGCGTCATATCGACGCATTGACGACACTATGGTTCCACCACGATTCAAATTAAATGGTCTTTACCTAAATTCGATTCTGGCAAAAACTGATGCCTTAGCAACAGGATTTGATGAGGCAATAATGCTCAATACTGATGGGCACGTGAGCGAAGGAACTGGAGAAAATATATTTTTTGTCTATGGAGACACTATTGCTACCCCGACTTTAGAAAGTAATGTTCTCCCCGGAATAACAAGGCAGACGGTGATCGAACTTGCTAAGAATGAACTTGGTATGAAAATCGAGGAACGTCCTGTTGATCGGAGTGAGCTTTACACAGCTGAAGAAGTTTTCCTATCTGGTACNGCTGCTCATATCCAGGGAGTAGGGACTGTCGATCATCGTGTAGTTGGGAATGGTACTGTTGGGACGGTGACTAAAAAGCTCCAAGAATTGTATTTCCCAATAGTCCGTGGCGAAAACGCCAAATATATGCATACTTTGACCGTGGCTTCTCCAGGAAAAAACACTTACGACAAATGACCGGATTTGAATTTGACTACACCTTGTGGGTGTTCGTAAGCACAATTGGGGTTTTTCAATTTGCCGCCGTTAAAAATCAGCTCTGGGGATTCGTAGTTTTTCGTAACAATCAATTTGCAACTAAGTTGATTGCATCTCTCCTTATAGCGATAGCATTTTTTTGGTTTTTTCTCAGTGCCGATCGAAACGTACCTGACACAGGAGATGGGATTGATGGCGTGGTCCAAACGCGTTGGTTTGCAATTAGCGCATTTTTAGCAATAGCCCTNATGACCTCGATTGCATCGATAACCAATCATCGTTGGGGTGCGAATCATGGATGGGATAGGAATAAGCAAAAATGGCCACCTATTGGGCTTTCTTGGATTAGAGAAACTACATTTTTTAGGGCTATTTATTACCTATTATTTGCCACATACAGGAATATGACTTTATGGAAAGTGCGGTAGTTCGTTATTTAAACTCATGGGTCGGGGAATTTACGATTATTGATTTCGTAATGGGAATCATAGTTAGTGACTATGCCATACCCGTGATAGGTAGTTTAATTCTGGTCTCATTATGGTTTTCGGGAAATGATCGTGATCGACATTTTAATCAGGCCATTACCTTGATCGGAACTGGTAGTATCGGAATTTCTAACTTAATTACCTCTATAATTAATGTCAGGGTAGATCGCGCACGTCCATTTGTTGAAAACGAACTCAATCTTTTGTTCTATGAACCAACCGATCCTTCTTTTCCTTCCAATGCAGCTGCAGTAGGCTTTGCAATTGCGACATGCGTAGTACTTAAACACCGAAAAACGGGGGGATTACTTTATGTACTTGCATTTGGATGGGGGTTTGCACGCATATATGCTGGAGTACATTACCCGACAGATGTGATTGGTGGCGCACTCATTGGTGTCGCTGCCACCTTTATAGTTGCAGGGATTTTCAGACTATTTATCTATATCCCTAAAAAAATCCATATAGCTTTCCGTCTCTTTTACTTAGCCTAGTCAATCTAAGTGAATAAGGTAGCTTGACTAAGTAATTCATCCTTTTTACGATATATTCATAAGAGGTGACTATGTCAGCTATAACAGAACCGCTAACAATAACTATTACCGAAAATGGTGCTAAGCACGTTAGGAGTTTCATGGAAGCCGAGGGGTTATCCTCTGGNATATTAAGAGTCGCCGTTAAAGGTGGAGGATGTTCAGGGCTAACATATGCTCTTGACATAACAACTGATGCTCAAGCGGACGATAAAGTGATTGAACAAAATGGTGTCACCCTAGCTGTTGACAAAAAAAGCTATATCTTTCTCGCCGGGACTGAATTGGACTACTCCGGAGGATTAAACGGTAAAGGTTTTGTTTTTAACAATCCAAATGCTAAAAAATCGTGCGGATGCGGAACCTCATTTGCGGTCTAAGTAGCGTATACGAGTCATTTCATCTCAATTTATGGATAGCCACTCTGAACAAAAATCGCATACTAATTACCCTCTAATGTTTTCAGATCTTAATAACCTAGGTCGCCTATACATTAGCGGTAAAGATTCCCTCGATTTATTAAACCGGCTTACTACCAATGATTTGTCAGACTTTNATAATTTCTCCTCTGTTTCCACAGTCATGACAAACGGAGATGCCAAAGTCATTGACTACCTTACACTGGCAGCTGGCGAAGAATCTGGGGTCTGGTGCGTTACTAGCGAAGGAAGATCTTCTGCCGTCTCCAATTGGCTAGATATGTATACTTTTGGAGAAGATATTACTGTTACAGAATGCACCCAAAGCACTGGGCACATAATAATTTTATCCTCATGGTCTGATCAATTTAAGGTAATGGAAAACGCAGGGTTCAAAATTCCTCAAATCGCCCAAAGCTCATCCAATAACCCGTACAACGCAATTGTATTTCCTTCAAGTTTCGGTCGATATAAAGCTCTGCAGATTTTGATCCCAAAAAGAGAAGATCTATCTCATCTAAAAGCCCTCCTTTACGAAGCCTGTATAAATGAACTTACTGAGGACGAATTCGAAGAATTAAGGATATTTGAAGGTGTTCCTATGTACTCAAAAGAGTTCGGAGAATTCAATAACCCTCTTGAAGCTAGGCTTACAGGTGTGATAAGTGAAACGAAAGGTTGCTATACTGGCCAAGAAGTCATAGCAAGATTACAAACATATCAAAAAATACAGCGACAATTAATGTCTTTTGACTCTAGTGAAATAATCGAAGTTGGGTCTTCTTTATTCACGAAAGAAGGTACTGGCGTTGGCACAGTTACATCAGCTTACGTAAATGGCAAAGCTACTAGAGGGCTAGCCTTAGTCAGTACAAAATATGCTACAAATAGCCAAGTTTTAACCTCTAAGGATGAAGCTCAATTTATTACCCTAACCCATCCATTTCATGCAATAGCTACCGAGCCAGTTAATTAATTCATCCCAAGAAAAAATATCTAAATGATTCTGCTAATTCTAAAGGAATGCCTTTTTCGCCAGGCATTCTAAGCCAGTTTTTTATTCTCTCGTCGAATGTATTATCAATATTTTGCATCTGACTCTTATGCGCTTTTAAAGCCTTCAATTTAGTGCTCACTGTTTCAGTGACATCAAAATAAACATTTGCCGATTCATCCCGCGCACCCACATACAAATGTTGCACAATGTGAGCTTCTAATCCTTCATTTTCAGCTAAATGAGGAAACATATGTATATCTCTAGCAGAGGGGAACACAGCGTCTAAAACTGCGTCGCCCGTATTTCGATGATCCGGATGATTAATATAGTTCCCAGACCAACGAATTGTAGGATTCTGAGTAACAACTGCCGTCGGTTTATGTTTACGAATAAGCCTAACGATATCTTCTCTTAATCCTAAAGTGTTTTGTACCATCCCATCTTCATAACGCAAAAATTCTACTTGTTCCACGCCCAAGATTTTGCACACTTCCTTTTGTTCCGCTTCCCTTATAACAGCAAGATCCGAGGGTAGAATGCTAGGATCAGGTGTACCTTTATCTCCTGATGTTACTAATCCATAAATTACTGATTTACCCTCATTACACCACCTTGCCACGCTTCCAGCGCACATAAATTCAGCATCATCAGGATGTGCAACAATTACCAGGATTTTTTCACCTGGTCCTGAATGGTCTTTTGGCCATGTTTCCATCAGAGACTTAATCCTCCATCAATACCTATAACTTGCCCTGTAATATATCGGGCGTCTTCACTCACAAGAAATGCTACAACTCCAGCAACATCCGCTGGAGTGCCAAAATACCCCAAGGGTATCCTTTCCAAAATTTTTGTCTGGATTTCCTTACTTATGGCGTCTACCATCTGTGTTTCAATAAACCCTGGAGCTATCGCATTCACAGTAATTCCCCTAGAGGCTACCTCTAGGGCCATTGTTTTTGTAAACCCAATTAATCCGGCTTTAGCAGCCGTATAATTTGACTGCCCAGGGTTACCAGTTNATGCTACAATCGAAGACATATTAATTATTCTGCCCGACCGCTGCCTTAACATTGACCTCAAGGCAGCTTTAGTACACAAGTATGCACCTTTCAAATTAGTATCAATAACTTGATCCCAATCTTCCTCGGAAAGCCTCATCAATAAGTTATCTCTGGTAATACCTGCATTATTGACTAGTATATCTAGTCCATTAAATTGATTCTCCACTGATTGAATAAGATTTTGCGCTTCAATAGAATCCGAAACATCACCTTTAAATAGAACAGATGTGCCTCCGAGCAATTCAATCTCAGCTGCCACATCCTTGGCTTCTTGCTCGCTTGCATTGTAATTAAGACCCACCATTGCGCCTTCTGAGGCAAGTCGAACCGCAATTGCTTTGCCAATCCCTCTACTAGCTCCGGTTACAAAAACTTTCTTACCATCAAGGTTTGCCATTAGAATCCTCTCTTGTTCTTGCCATCACACGGGCAAGGTCTTCGCGCATGGTCTCGACAAAATTCGCATCCATAACCTGTTTAGCTAATAAAACGGACCCAGCAATACTATTCGCACTTGATCTTCCATGGCCTGCAATGACAACACCATTAATCCCAAAAAGAGGTCCTCCACCTCCTTCGGCAGCTCCTGCCAATCCTGCTATAGCAGAAACCGCAGGGCTATCATTACCAAGCTTGCTCGCTAAAAAATGACCTGCTGCTGCTGCTAGCCCCTCGGTATATTTCAACAAGACATTTCCTACAAAACCNTCACAAACTACTACATCAGCTTTCCCTGCAAATATTTCATGCGGCTCAATGTTACCTACAAAATTCAAGCCGCTTGACTGAAAAAGAGGAAAAGCCTCTTGAACCTGTTTATTCCCTTTACCATCCTCAGATCCTACGCTAAGTAAACCCACCCTGGGATCTTCCATTTTGTGGTAAAACCGTTCAAAAGAAGCCCCAAGTGCGCCAAAATTCACCAATTGAGACGGCTTACAATCTACGTTAGCACCTAAGTCAATTATTGTCGTTTTTGGAGCTAATCCTATAAACGGGCCTCCCAATGTAGGTCGTTCCAATCCATCAAATAGCCCCAGTGCAAAGACAGAAGCAGCCATAGTTGCACCAGTTGAGCCCATACTAATTGCGGCGTGAGCAGTACCTGCCTTAACTAATCCAACCGTTAACATAATCGAAGAGCCTGGTTTTCTTCGTAGTGCGAGGGCCGGATGCTCACCTTCAGCAATCACATCTTCAGCATGGACCACTCTAATTTCTAATGAATCCGTTTTGAATTTACTCAACTCATTATTTATAGCGTTCTCATCGCCTACAAGGATTATTCCAACTCCGTACTCTTTGGCAGCAATTACACCTGCTTCTACGGGAATCCTAGGGACATCATCACCACCCATAGCATCTATGGCAATTGTATATTTAGACATTATCCTCCTGAAAACTACGAATCAAAACTAATCTTGGCATCGCCAGTGATCACTGGATTTTTTTCTTGATTCGTCACAAAGATTTGATAAATCGCTTCTGTTTCGTTATTTGATTTTAATTCTGCATCCACTTTAACAACATCGCCAGGGAACACGGGTGCTCGGAACCGTACTTTGAGTTTTCCAGAACTTAACCAAGTTTCACCAAATGCACCTGTCATGGCTTCAGAAACCAACCCAAGTATAAGCATACCGTGTGCTATTGGCCTTCCATAGTAAGTACTTTTTGCAAATTGTTCATCTAAGTGCAACGGATTAAAATCCCCACTTGCATTCGCATACTTTATGATCTGTTCCTGAGAAACCTTACGCAAAACGGGCTTAAGTTTATTAGGGATAGTCATAATACTTCGGTTACCACTAATGTTGTTTTAGCTTTAAACAACAGGCAATTATCTACTACTCCCTGAAATTCCAATATCAAAAACCTTGCNCCATTTCGGACAACATTCGAACTTATCGTACAAATACAACCGACAACTGTTCCCAAGCTTACGCTCCCTTCGAGTTCAATTTCTTGGCTGGTATGTACGCTACCTGGAGGCAAGGTTATTTCAGTCATTGCTTCTGACATAGCCTGCGCTAAAATTGCCAGTGGAGGGATCTTAGCCTCTTCTAAATAAACACTAGAGTGATCACCCACTGCGTCTAGATACTGAGCTATCTCCTCTTTAGAAAGATTAAGGCCTTTTTCAAATATAATATTGCCCTGTTCTAATAAGCTAATATCCATGATTCGCCTATAAATTATAGGTAGGTTATAACAAAAACATATACCTTAAGGGGGTCTATAAATGTCTAAAGTACGGCTCGGGTTTTTAAGCGCAAATAATCGTAGAGGATCTCACTATGATGACTTCTTAGATCTAATTCCAGATACAGCTTCAGTTGAAATTACTCCTTTAAACCTTTGGAAAACTTCACTTTATGATCTAAAAGGAAAAGCAGAGGAACATATTGATCTAGTACTAGATCTACAATCAAAAAAGCATTGGGATGGAATAGCACTCATGGGCGCACCTATGCAAGTACAAAATCCTAACCATATCGACCAACTTCGGGCATTAGTCTCAATACCAGTAACTACCGCATTGGAAGCAGGCTCTGCCGCAGTAAAGGCCTTTAACGCACATAAAGTTCTACTACTGACTCCTTTCGACGATGGGTTAAATGTACTACTCAAAGAATTTCTAGAAGACGATGGGTTAAGCATTTCAACACCCGCAAATAATAGGTCCGACACGACAAAGGAAGATGTCGATTCCACGGAACGTAAAACTACGCAAGAAGTTTTGAAATTAGCACTTGAAGCACACAAAACTTACCCTGATGTTGAAGCTATTTACTTCCAAGGTGCACCATTAAACCCTCTAAACGCGATAGAAGAAATTGAATCTCGCCTTGGTATTCCAGTAATCGCAAGTAATCCTGCAATGTTTTGGCATATTTCTTCATTACTTAACCATCGGCTACCCAGTTATAAGGGTGGGCGATTGATGCAAGAATGGCCCAGCATTCAATCCTGATATATAGTCAAGAAATGCAATGTATCGAGTGCGGCACAGTTTTTGACATAATTGAGCATGAACTAATTCAGTGCCCAGTGTGCTTAATGACATATGCAAACTCTGATGACACATTTCTAGAAGACGGATTATCTTTGAGTGACGTGATGCGAATAATGAGAGAAGCCGATTATGAATAACAGCTTATTTATAGAGATCGATCCCCCTTTTGGANTCGTAACAATTAATCGACCTTCTCAGCTAAATGCCATCACGCTCGAAATGTGGCAAGAAATGCCATCCATTGCCAACAAGCTAGAATCAAATGACTCAGTACGAGTGGTCGTTTTTCAAGGATCAGGCAAGAAATCTTTCTCTTCTGGTGCAGATATAAATGATTTTGAGGCAACTCGAAGTACAGCAGCACTAGCGCGTAATTACCGCCAACATGTCGATGAAGCTTGTGAAGCTCTGTCAAGTATCACAAAACCAACAGTCGCTTCAATTCATGGTTACTGTCTAGGCGGAGGATTAGAATTGGCNCTATGTATGGATATCAGAATTTCTTCAAGTACTGCAAAATTCGGACTACCTGCGGCAAAAAGAGGAATAGCAATTTCTCATCACCATCTTGAGAAACTCGCTCAAATAGTTGGTCATGGGGAAGCGACTTACCTTTTACTAAGTGCTCGAGTCATTAATGCCGAAAGAGCCTTAGCCTCGGGTTTAGTAAGTATGATTTCAGAATCAGAAAGCCTTGAGGAAGATACTAGATCGCTAGCAACAGAGATTGCCCAATTATCACCTGTTTCACACCGCTTTCATAAGCAAGCATTTAATGACTTACTAACGTACGGCGGATTGAGGAGTATCCCAGAAAGTAATCTTCAAATGATAGACCAAACGGAAGCAAGTAAAGACTTCATTGAAGGGGTAAATTCATTTAAAGAAAAAAGGGCTGCGAACTTTCCGGGATATTAATTTAATTTCTAATACCAGAGTAAATATGGCTCTACCGACAATACAAGGAATATTAAAGCTAAGTGCAGCAGGCTAAATTTATACGTACTTAACGTATTCTTTGAACTAGGATCCTTATACATTAATACGCTTTTATACAACCAATATCCAGTCAAAACAGAACAACTAATTGCAAACGTTAAGCCCGCATAACCAGCTACAAAGGGTAACCATGATAGTGCCATCAGCAACACTACATAAAGCATTATCTGAACAGTTGTATCTCGTAAACTTGCAACCACTGAAAGCATCGGGACTTTAGCCTCAGCGTAATCGTCCTTTAACAATATTGACAATGTCCAAAAATGAGGTGGAGTCCAGAAGAAAACAAATACAAACATATATAAGCCTACTGCTGTAATTTCNCCGGAAACTGCAGTCGCTCCTATCAAAGGAGGGAATGCACCAGCAGCACCACCTATGACAATATTATTCCAAGAGCTCCTTTTGAGAATGATNNTATAAACAAATACATAAACTGCAGCAGCTAATAACATTAGGCCAGTAGCTAACAAGTTAGTCCAAACGAACATTAGTCCCAAAGCAAGAGNGATGGAAATAATCCCCACTATAGTTGCAATCAAAGCCCCAACGTGATTTGACGGAACGGGGCGATGTCTCGTACGGCGCATCAAAGCATCTATATCTGAATCAAAGGCTTGATTAATAGCGTTAGAGCCTGCAGATGCTAGCGCCCCGCTAATAACTACCACCCAAAGTACCGAATAATCTAGGTTTCCCTCAGAGGCTTTCCATACTCCAGCAGCTCCTGTAATGACTAGTAATGAAATCACTCTTGGTTTAGACAAGAGCACTATTTGACGAGCGAATTTCATTTAGTTGTACCTGTTGATTTCAAAATCAAACTAAATTGGGCAACCACGAGCGACCAAATTGTTGCGGCAAGTGCAAGATGAAGAACTCTCAATGACTGAGGAAGATCGGTAATTATCGCACTAATGCCAACACTAAATTGCAAAACTGCCAGTAATGCAACTGCAAGGCTAAGCACCAATCCTAACCCTTTATCTCCATTTTTGTATACCTGAATTGCGGTTACTACTAGTACAGCAACAAGTAGAGTCGCCAGCACTCGATGCAGGCCATGAAATACTAATGCAGCATCGCTACTCCTAGAATCACACAAGGGAAGCCCTGGGCAACCAGAGCTCTCACCTGATCCCACTATCAAACCGCCAGCGAGAACCACAAACAAAGTACCGGTTAGAAGAGATCTCGATCTTCTAAGGGACGGGTAAGTAATTTCGCCTATAGGTAATGCACGAAAAGCTCCACTAATCAAAAACCCTAATGTCAGCATCGCAAATGTCAAGTGTGCTAATCTCACCATACCGTGCAATTCTGTTAATACAGTAATCCCACCTAAAATTGCTTGAAATAAAATTGATAACCAAGCGCCAAAGATCAATCTATATGCAATCTGATCATGGAAGCGACCTTTATATGCAATTAATGTGGTGACACTCACCAAAATTATTGTCACTCCAGCAATAAATCTGTGACCAAACTCTATAGCTACGTCACCTTGTAGTTCAGGAATAACATTACCTTCACACAGCGGCCAATCAGGGCAACCCAATCCCGCCCCAGAAACACGCACCCACGAACCATATGCTATGAGTATTATGGTTAAGACTGACGTTACCAAGGCTAATTTCCCAGCTCTAGAAAGCCATTCAGCTTGATTTGTTTTCATACCACCTCATGTTTTAAAAGAAAGCCAAATTAAGGTCACTACCAACCCCACTGGTAGTATTGTCCATATGAATTCAATCACCCGCCCACCAAGAACTCTTCGACTAAACTCGTAGTTAATTTCCATTCGAGTGGCAGTGATCACAATTGCGAGGTTTATTAGGGCGATCAAACCAATTACTACCCCAGAACCAAAGCTGATGTCAAAATGCAATATTACGACCTCAAACTGCTATTAAGATAAACTCCCACTATGGTATCTGATACGTAGACTAAGAACTATATCTAGCTNTGGGAGTCGTTAACCAAAATGGATACATTCAATCTGAAATTAAATGACGGGGAAATGACTGTTTTTGCATTTAATGAAAAAACTACCTTACCATCGATAATTATGGTACACGACGCCCATGGGCTCACGAATACTGCTATCCAACAAGCGCAGTGGCTATCGCAGCAAGGTTATCGAGTTTTTGCCCCAGATGTATTCTACCGGGTAGGCAAATTAGTAACCACTACAACTCTCG
Source organism: SAR202 cluster bacterium (assembly GCA_009391465.1). Taxonomy (GTDB): domain Bacteria; phylum Chloroflexota; class Dehalococcoidia; order Lucifugimonadales; family Australimonadaceae; genus UBA2963. The sequence goes on along the minus strand of VFHU01000011.1, from coordinate 28,949 downwards.
GAGATACTCCTGAATCTATGATGGCCCTTAGGAAAGGCATGACAAACATAGGGCATAAAAACGATATGGAAACTCTGGGAATTCATATAAAAAATACATATGGCTCTAATTTAAAACTGGGCATTACAGGGTTTTGCCTAGGAGGTCGAGTTGTTTATTTATCTGCATCAAATACGTGTGTATTTGACGCAGCCGTAGCCTTCTATCCAACTCGTCTAAGAGAGCCTGATCCTGCTATAGAAAATTCCGCAAAACCATTAGATGGAGCAAAGACTATTAATATTCCTTTAATGCTATTTTTCCCAGAGTATGATGGATTTAATCCAAATGACGGGATAGAAGAGATTCGAAAAGCCTCTGAAACGAACCCCTACCCAATAGAAATCATAAAAGTTTCAGGGGCAGATCATGGTTTCGCTCAACCGGCTAGTCAAGGATTTCATCCCGAGGCCAGCGAACAGGCATGGGAACAAGCGTTAGAGTTTTTTTCAATTCATTTAAATATGGAGTAACAATGAAGATAACAAAAACAGAATTGGACTTGACCACTCCCGACGGGGAAATGGCCTTAATCATAGCAAGGCCAGACGACGATAAACCCAGACCTGCCATTCTAGTAATTATGGAAGCATTTGGAGTAGACCCTCATATTATAAGCATTACTGAAAGATTTGCAGAGGCTGGGTTTATTGCCGTTACACCAGACCTTTTCCACAGATCCGGTCGGCTACGGTATGCACCATACGACAAATTACAAGAAATGAGAGAAGAGTTAAGGCAAGGTTTTTCAGATAATTCGATCGACTCTGACATTCAAGAAACAGTAAATTTTCTTCAAAGTAACGGCTCAGTAAATGGCAGGATTGGCATTGTAGGATTTTGCCTTGGAGGACGAATTTCCATGCAAGCTGCGATACGTGTCAAGGGATTATCTGGAGCTGCAATCTTTTATGGCGGGAATATGTTTCCTTCAGAGGAGCAATCTGAAGTCTTTTCTGCTTATACTGAGGCTCCTCATCTCAACATCCCTCTAGTAGGTTTTTTTGGTATGCAAGATCAAAATCCAAGCGTTAATCAAATACAAAAATTAGAAAATATGCTAATTAATTTGAGAAAAGACTATAACTTTTATTACTACGAAAATGCGGGGCACGGGTTCTTTTGTAATGACCGGGAAAGCTACAGGCCAGATGCAGCGAGGGATTCATGGGAAAAGACATTGGATTTTTTCAAATTACATTGTCCCCTATAAAATTTTAATATTTGAGGGAAAGATGAATTACACCGACATTTTGTATTCCAAAATTAATGGTATCGCAACCATTACGATAAATCGCCCAGAGGTGCGAAATGCATTTAGACCGTTAACTGTTGATGAAATGATTACTGCTTTTCAGGACGCCTGGGATGATGATGAAATTGGAGTTGTGATACTGACAGGTAAAGGCGATAAGGCTTTTTGCAGCGGAGGAGATCAAAAAATCCGAAGTCCGAAAGGTTATCAATCCAAAGCAGGGAACAATAAATTAAAAATATCGGAACTACATACCATAATTCGGATGATCCCTAAACCAGTGATTGCAGCAATAAATGGCTATGCAATCGGGGGAGGGCATGTCCTACATGTCATATGTGATTTAAGTATTGCTTCCGAAAATGCTATCTTTGGACAAAGTGGCCCCAAGGTTGGTAGCTTTGATGCAGGATTTGGGACAGCGTTTCTCTCACAAGTAGTAGGNGAGAAAAAAGCTCGAGAAATATGGTTTTTGTGTCAGCAATATAGTGCAGAAGAAGCCCTTGCGATGGGCTTAATAAATAAAATTGTTCCTGCAAACGAACTGGAATCCACTGCAATCAGTTGGGCAGATAGAATTTTGGAGATGAGCCCGACCGCTATACGTTTTTTGAAGGCATCATTCAATCAAAGTACTGACTGGGCTTACGGCTTACAGCAAATGGCTCACGGTGCTGTTCATATGTATTACGAAACGGAAGAAGCTCAAGAAGGAGCCAATGCATTTAACGAGAAGCGAAAACCTAACTTTAGCAAATTCAGGAATCAAACTTGGTAAAATTNAGACTACCGCTTAAATTAAATGCTTGGTTTTGGGCCGTTAGACCTTTTTCTTTATCTGCTTCTACAACTCCAATCCTTGTCGGATCCTCAGTTGCAAGTAGCGTTACTTCACTCAATGTAATTTTATTTATGCTTTGCCTAACTGGCTCAATAGCTATTCAAATTGGAACTAATTTAACTGATGAGTACGCTGATCATAAGAAATCTGGTGGCTCGGGTAAATTCCTTGCCCCACACAAAGTAATTCAACGTGGACTCTTAACTGAAAAAGAAGTTTTGATCGGTATAATTATTGTCTTTTTTTATGGGAGTATTGCCGGGCTAATCATTACTTATTTCGCAGGACTGCCAATACTCATCATAGGGGTATTAAGCGTCGCAGTCGCATATCTATATGCAGGTGGGCCCAAACCGCTAGGGCATATGGGATTAGGTGAAATCATAGTTTTCATGTTCATGGGACCTGTAATGGTAATGGCGACGTATTATGTCCAGGTTCAATCCATTTCACTCCTAGCCTTAACTACTTCAGTACCAGTAGGATGCATAGTCACCGCAATACTTCATTGCAACAATATGCGCGATACGGAGGAAGATTTTGCTTCCGGGAAAATGAGCCTTGCAATATTGTTAGGAAATCCTATATCCAAATTCGTTTATTCTTTGCTCATAATTTCAGCTTTTCTAACAATCGCCATTTTGAGTTACAGTTCGTCAGGAACTTGGTCGATATTGGGATTAATAACCGTCCCTATAGGAGTTCAAGCCATCATAAAGATGTTCAAAGCACAAAATCGAAGCGATATGAATCAATTAATGGTCATCAGCGCAAGATTACATGCTTGGATGGGTTATACATTTTCATTAGGTTTGGCACTGAGCTAACAGGCTAATTTGATAGGGCAAGAAAGTTATTCTTGCCCTATCTGTTCAATATCAGACTTCTTCTTCATCCAAAATTTCTTCAGAATCGCTAACGTCAGCATCAGCAAGGTCATCCTCTAAAGAATCAAAAATCTCATCATCTCCATCGTCTTCTGAATTTAAAAACTCATCAAGAGCATCATCACTAATATTCACATCCCCAGGTATATCCTCAATTAATTGCGTCANATCAGCTATTTCGTTTTCTTCATCATCTACAATAGCAGTTCGGTTAATTGACGATTCTGGTAATCCTAATAATTGGCGCCCTTCCTCAGAAACATCAAGTCTGGCTGGAATAAGCCTCCCGATGATAACGTTTTCTTTTAATCCTCGAAGGTAATCAACTTCACCAAGTATCGCTGCTTCAGTTAATACTCTCGCAGTCTCTTGAAAAGAAGCCTTTGCTAAGAAACTGTCAGTGTTCAATGAGGCACGAGTCACACCTAGAATTTCTGGCTTGCTCGTTGCGGGCTCGCCTCCCTCTGCAATGATACGCTCGTTGGCCGCTTGGAACGCCAAGCGATCAGCAAGTTGATTCGGTAATAAGTCTGTATCACCACTTGTTTCAACCCGAACCCAACGTAGTAATTGACGGATGATAGTCTCAATATGTTTATCATTAATTGAAACGCCTTGGTTTCTATAAACAGTTTGTACCTGTTCAACCAAATACCTTTGTGTTGCTTCAAGTCCTTCTATCCTAAGAATGTCATGAGGGTCCTTAACTCCGCTGGTAAGTTTTCCTCCGGCATAAACAGAATCCCCAGTTCGAACCAGTCTCTGATCAGTAGCATCCACCGAGTGATCCCTGACATCAATTTCAAAAGATTCTATCTCAAGCCCACCCTCAATTAATCGTACTGTTCCCGAAGACCGAGCCATCACCCCCGATGGTTGATTACTTCCTACAACTTCTTGATCCGAATCTGGAGTATTCTTGGAATTCTTTGAAGAGCGAGGCTCCGCAAGAATCTGGCCTGCCTTCACTACCTGCTTATTCTTAACCACCATTTTGTGAGTATCCTGAATAGCGTACGAGTCTGTGAAAGGGATTTTGTTTAAAACTCGAATAACAGTTGTCATCGAAGCGGGAGGGGTAGTTATCTGAGGATCCGAATCATCGAAATCTCCTACGATCTGCCCGTTCTCAAAAATGACAACATCACCATCAATTTCCGCAATCGTAGACTTACCTTTTGGAGCACGAGCTTCAAACAATTCCTCGACTCTTGGCAGACCGGATGTAATATCTTTTCCTGCAATACCTCCCATATGAAAAGTACGCATTGTAAGCTGTGTTCCTGGTTCACCAATTGATTGGGCCGCAATGATTCCCACAGCGTCCCCAATCAGTGCAAACTTACCTGAAGCAGGACTCTGCCCATAACACACTTGGCAAATCCCACGTGCCGCATCACAAGTTAGAGGACTTCGTAACCACAATTCCTTTACACCCGCATCCTCTATTTCTTTAGCCAAATTTCCATCAATAANCACTCCTGCCTCAGCAAGAATTTCACCAGTTTCAGGATGCCCAACCGGCAAAGAGGTAATTCTACCTATTATTCTTTCCCCAATTTTTGCAATCATCACGTCTTCTTCGGACGGATCGGCGTGCAAAATCACCCCACGGTCAGTCCCACAATCTTCTTCAAGTACAATCACTTCTTGCGCCACATCGATAAGCCTTCTTGTCAAATAACCCGAATCAGCAGTTCTCAAAGCAGTGTCTGCTAACCCTTTTCTNGCACCATGTGTAGAAATAAAGTACTCAAGAACGGAGAGTCCTTCGCGAAAACTCGATTTAATCGGCAGTTCAATAATGTCTCCACGTGGATTGCTCATTAATCCTCGCATTACAGCCATTTGCTTAATCTGAGCCTCGTTACCTCGGGCACCAGAATGCGCCATGGTGTAAATGCCCCCAAACTCAGGCAAATGTTGCTGAATAACTTCATCCATCTTTCCTGAAACTCGCTGCCAAGCTGCAACGGCACGGCTATGTTTTTCTGAAGGCGTAATCAACCCCATATCATACTGGTCTTCAAGTTCTGCAATCTCAGAATCTGCTTGAGCAATGATTTCAGCTTTCTCTCGAGGAACTTTGATATCTGTGATCCCAATGGTCGTTCCCGACACTGTGGCGTAATGGAAACCGAGTTGCTTTAATTTATCTAAAACTTCAGAGGTCTCATCATTGCCTAAAGTGTGATAGACAGAAGTGACTAAATCTTTAAGTTCCTTCTTATCCATAACCTTTTGATAAGATCGAACTTCTTCTGGAAGAACATCATTGAAAATTATTCTTCCGGGGGTAGTTGAAAGCCAATTTTCATTACCATTTTTCATTCGAACCATAACTTCAGAATGCAATTCAATGTGCCCAGCATCATAAGCAATCATAACGTCATCAAAATCACGGTACTTGCCACCAGTCCCTTTAGCCCCTTCCTTGACCAGAGTCAGATAGTAACAACCAAGCACAATTTCATAGGTAGGTGCTACTAAAGGCTCTCCAGAACTAGGAGATAACATATTGTAAGTACTCAGCATTACATTACGCGCTTCGTGGACTGCTTCCTGTGATAGAGGAAGATGGACAGCCATCTGGTCCCCATCAAAATCTGCGTTAAAAGCTGCGCATACTAAAGGATGCAATTGAATAGCGCTGCCTTCGACAAGAGTCGGCATGAAAGCTTGAATACCCAATCGATGCAAAGTGGGGGCACGATTCAGCATTACGGGCCTACCTTGGATAACTTCTTCCAAAATGTCCCATACTTCAGCTCTTTCACGCTCTACCATTCTTTTCGCGCTTTTAATGTTATGCGCAAATCCTTGCGTAACCAGCCTGTTCATAACGAACGGCTTAAACAATTCAAGAGCCATCTTTTTAGGTAATCCACACTGGTGCAACCGAAGGCTTGGTCCTACGACAATAACAGAACGTCCTCCATAATCGACCCGTTTACCCAAGAGATTCTGGCGAAAACGGCCTTGTTTCCCTCGAAGCAAATCTGAGAGGCTCTTTAATTTATGATTATGACTCCCAACAATTGCACGACCTCTACGGCCATTGTCTATTAAATCATCTACTGCTTCTTGTAACATTCGCTTTTCATTACGAACGATGATTTCCGGAGCCCCTAATTCAAGTAAGCGCTTTAACCGATTATTTCGATTAATAACTCTTCTGTATAGATCATTTAAATCGCTGGTTGCAAACCGTCCTCCATCTAGTTGAACCATAGGCCGTAAATCAGGAGGTAAGACAGGCAAAGAAGTCATAACCATCCATTCAGGTTTGTTACCACTACGCCTAAATGCTTCAATAACTCTTGCTCTTTTGATTGCTCTTTTGCGTTTCTGCCCTGAAGTTGTGCGAATTTCATTTTCGAGTTCATGGCTAATATGCTCTAAGTCAACAGTACGGAGGATTTCAAGTATCGATTCAGCACCCATGCCAGCTCGGAAGATATCCTGATGCTTATCATGCAATTCACGATATCTTGCTTCCGTAAGTAGAATTCCAGGTTTAATACTCTCAATGTCGTCTACTTCTTGTTTAAAAGCGCTCTCAATTTCAGCAAGTGAATTCTGATGATTTTTGCGCAAGGTATCAATTTGGGTTTGAATCTCTGCCTTGCCATCATCATCGGACCGTGAATTTAATTCACTCTCTAATACCTGTATCTGCTCTAAAAATTGAATTTCAAATGACTCTTGTTGTTGAGTAAACAAGCCATGTAGTTCTTCTATTTTACGAGTTTGCAAGAGAGGATCCGCAGAGATCACAACATACTGAGCGAAATAAAGTACACGTTCCATATTTCGCGGTGACAAATCCAACAACANACCTAACCTACTTGGAATTCCTTTAGNAAACCATATATGCGCGACCGGTGCGGCAAGTGCAACGTGCCCCATACGCTCGCGCCGAACTTTTGCACGAGCAACTTCCACTCCGCAACGATCACAAATTACGCCCTTATATCGAATCTTTTTNTATTTCCCACAATAACATTCCCAATCCTTAGTGGGCCCAAAAATTCGTTCACAAAAAAGACCATCTTTCTCGGGACGCAAAGTACGGTAATTTATTGTTTCAGGCTTAGTAATTTCGCCATAAGACCATTGTCTAATTTGCTCCGGTGAAGCTAGTGAGATTCTTATAGCGTTAAAGTCAGTTCCGTTCGGCATTTCTATTCTCCTAAATGAACTTACCAATAAGTTCTATAGACATACATAACTTAATGAATTTTAATTTTGATCGTTATCGTTTTTTTCCTCAGANGCATGACGTGCGTATGTACCCAAGTCCATACGGACCTCTGTCGAAATTTCTGATTCTTGCTCTTCTAAGGGAACGAAATCTGCCTCCCAACCCGGAGCAACTGTCTCCTCTTGAGTAGGTAGTAGTGTCCCTGACATATCATCTTCGTCTTCTTCAGCATATGTAAATCTGGGGGTTGGTATGCCACGATCATCCTCGTAGCGTAATTCTACGGCCAAGCCCAGACTTTGTAGTTCTTTGACCAATACATGAAAGGATTCAGGCACTCCAGGTTGAACAACGTCCTCGCCTTTAACAATTGCTTCGTATGTTTTTACTCGACCTACAACATCATCCGATTTCACTGTAAGCATCTCTTGGAGATTGTATGCCGCACTGTAAGCTTCCAGTGCCCAAACTTCCATTTCCCCAAAACGCTGTCCTCCAAATTGTGCTTTCCCACCTAAAGGCTGTTGCGTTATAAGAGAATAAGGACCCGTAGATCGCGCATGAATTTTATCCTCAACCAAGTGTATAAGCTTGAGCATGTATATATAACCGACAGTCACAGGACCATCAAATTTTTCTCCAGTTTTTCCATCAAATAACGTAGACTTACCTAGTATTGGAGCTGCCACCCCAAGAACCTTGCCAACTTCCAGTGAAAGCTCAAACAGATCAGCAAAACTTAAATCTTCAACTGCCAACGTGACATGAGTTATTTCGGCATAAGCCGAAGCAAAATCATTCAACCAAAGTTTTAGGCAAACTTCGGAAGCGTACTCAGCAATCGTTTCATCAAACACTTTGTCTGCGGAATAACCTCTCTCAGCAACCCACTTACGTGCCAACGCCCAATCTGGATCGTAATTAAGTGAACCTAGCAAATCGCTTCCTTGTGAACCTGATCTTTCTAAAATCCAAGCTCGTGCCAGTGCATCTCTTATATCATCGTCAGTCGCACCATCAAATACTGGAGTAGCGGCTCGGAATCTAAGCTTATGGGCAGCTAAGCCAAGATGCGTTTCCAATACTTGCCCTAAATTCATACGCGACGGAACCCCTATAGGATTCAAGATAATATCTATTGGCGTACCGTCAGAAAGGTACGGCATATCTTCTACAGGCATGATCCGAGATACAACACCTTTATTACCATGCCTACCAGCCATCTTATCCCCTTGCGATAAAGTTCGAGTTTGAGCAACCCAAACACGGACAAGTTTATTCACTCCAGGAAGCAAATCATCTCCGTTTTCTCGGGTAAGTACTTTAACTTCGATAACTTTTCCGCGTTCACCGTGAGGGACTCTTAATGAGGTATCTTTAACATCCCGTGCCTTTTCACCAAAAATTGCCCGGAGCAATTTTTCTTCTGCTGTCAATTCAGTCTCACCCTTAGGCGTGATTTTACCTACAAGGATGTCACCAGGGGCAACTTCTGCTCCAATTCTAATAATTCCATCTTCGTCAAGATTCCGAAGGGCGTCCTCCCCAACATTAGGAATATCACGAGTAATCTCACCAGGGCCCAATTTGGTATCTCTAGACTCCACTTCATACTTTTCAATATGAATTGATGTGAATTTAGAATTTCTAACGATATTTTCAGAAACTATAATAGCGTCTTCGAAGTTATAGCCTTCCATAGCCATAAACGCGCATAAAACGTTTTGCCCTAGTGCAAGGTCACCTTCCTGAGTAGATGAACTATCAGCAAGCGGATCCCCTTCTTCAATCTGCTGGCCTACAGAAACGATCGCTCGCTGTGTAAGACAAGTACCTTGATTTGATCTTACAAATTTCCTCAGGACTTGAGAGTGTTCTTTTCCATCTGAGTCTCGAATTACCACAAGATCCCCTGTGACAGATGTGACCACTCCAGAGGCATTAGCTAAAACCATTTGACCAGAGTCTTGCGCTACACGCGTTTCCATTCCGGTACCAACTAATGGAGCATCAGGCCGCAGTAGAGGAACTGCTTGACGTTGCATATTTGAGCCCATTAGAGCTCGGTTGGCGTCATCATGCTCAAGAAATGGGATCAACGAAGTCGAGACACTAACGATTTGCATCGGTGCCACATCAACATAATCAACGTTCTGAGGGGCTTCCATTGAATAGTCTTCAGATACACGGCATTCAACTTTATCCTCTAAAATCTGGAATTTGGCATCCATCAGAGAATTAGCTTGAGCGACGATGTACTTTTCTTCTTCGTCCGCAGAAAGATAAACAACGTCGTCCGGATTACTTGAGACATAAGGACGAATATTTAGCGATTGAGTTTCAAGAAGGTTAATTCTCTTTGACGCGGCTGCAGAAATGGTATTACCCGAACGTACAATATTCTTACCCTCAGGATCTTTAATATCTTGGNCAGCTATTCGGCCAACCAAATCATCCGACTTAGATGAAATTTCCTTAAGTACTTTCCTATAGGGAGTTTCGATAAATCCGTAATCATTAATTCGCCCGTAGGTCGCTAAGGATCCAAGCAAACCGATATTCGGGCCTTCAGGCGTTTCGATTGGGCATATACGGCCATAATGGGAATAGTGTACATCGCGAACATCAAACCCGGCGCGCTCACGTGATAAACCTCCAGGACCTAAAGCTGATAGCCTGCGTTTATGTGTTAGTTCTGCTAGAGGGTTCGTCTGATCCATAAACTGGGATAACTGAGATCCTCCAAAGAACTCCCTTAACGCTGCCACTACAGGGCGAATATTAATCAATGCACTTGGAGTAGCTTCTTCTTGATCGAGTATTGTCATGCGCTCCTTGACCACACGTTCCATGCGCAGCAAGCCAACTCGGATCTGATTCATGATTAATTCACCAACTGCACGAACTCTGCGATTACCTAGATGATCGATATCATCAGCAGATGAGACACCATTGTTAATCCTGATCATCATTCGAATCATTTCGACTATATCTTCCCTGGTAAGAGTACGATTACCTTGGTCAATATCCTGCCCCATTCGCCTATTCATCTTATAGCGTCCGACTTTTCCTAGATCGTAACGTCGGGGATTAAAAAATAAGTTTTCAATCAAGGATCGCGCGCTCTCAACACTAGCAGGTTCACCTGGTCTTAATCGCCGATAAACCTCAATTAAAGCTTGTGATTCTGTTTCAATACCACCGTCTCTATCTAATGTCGTACGCATATAAGGGTGATCTGGGTNAACGTCCACGTCAGCAAACATTGTCAAAAGTTGCTCATTNTCAGAGAAACCCAAAGCTCTTAAAAAGGTCGTGATGGGGAGTTTTCTTTTTCTGTCAATCTTTACTGAAATAATGTCTCTTGGACTTGTTTCGAACTCAAGCCACGCCCCTCGATAAGGAATCAACTTGGATAATGAGACATTACGACCGGTACCAGGGTCTATAACCCGAGTAAAATAGGCACCCGGTGATCTGACTAATTGGCTGACTACAACTCGTTCCGCGCCATTTATTACAAAAGTTCCTGTAGGCGTCATCATAGGAATATCGCCGAAAAATAATGTCTGCTCTTTTATTTCGCCAGTCTCTTTCACTTCCAATTCGACTGTGACATACAACGGCGCTTCGAATGTAATTTCCCTATCTCTACATTCTTCCTCTGTAAATTTGGGTGTTCGAAATTCATACGATCCAAACTTAAGTTCAAATCTGCTACCTGTGACATCTTGTATAGGGTTAATTTCGTCTAATACTTCACGAATCCCATCGTCCTTAAGTGATTCAAATGAATCAGTTTGTATTTGGACTAAACTTGAAGGCTCAATAACCTTATGTATACGTGCATAAGATTTGAGCGGATGTACCGGAAATTGATCGGATCTAGATACTACTGTAGTCATTACCTCTCCTACGACGACAATTGACGTGTGCGAGACACGAAAAAAGGTCCAGCGAAAAACACACGCCAGACCGATCGCTTATGCGTTAATTGGGATATTTAGTGTGGTTACGCGCCTGCGCACCTCTACTCCTATTGTTAGGATTATAATATGTCAAACGAGTAGATGCAAACTGAAATTGGCGATGGAAAAGCTTTGAACATAGACCTACGGCTCTGTTAATATATTTAGGTAACAATTTTGAATTTTATAGAGGTGCACAAATGCCAGAACTTAAAGGTACACAAAGTGAGCAGAATTTAAAAGACGCCTTTGCAGGNGAGTCTCAAGCAAACAGACGTTATTTATATTTTGCAAGAAGAGCAGATATCGAAGGGTACGCAGAAATAGGTGGGCTTTTTAGAGATATATCTGAAGCAGAAACTGGGCATGCTTTCGGTCATCTTGACTTTTTAAAGGAAACGGGAGATCCCGGCACTGGCCTTGCAATAGGAACAACTGAAAATAACCTAAAAGCAGCGGAAGCTGGTGAAACCTATGAATACAGTGAAATGTACCCTGGCTTTGCAAGAACTGCACGTGATGAAGGCTTCGATGAACTAGCGGAGTGGTTCGAAACGTTAGCTCGAGCAGAAAAATCCCATGCAGGAAGATTTTCAAAGGGCTCAGAAACTTTAAGCCTATAAATATTTTGCTGTAAAATTGTCGGCGCCCTCCGTGCACTGCCGGTGGGCGCTTTTTTTGAGAGAAGAAACTAGATGGAACATCTGCCCGCNACAAATACCAATGATCCTCGGTACTGGGACAGCCTAGATTTAATTAATGAGCAAAGACGTCAGTATGACTTATGCCACGGATGTCGATTGTGCTGGAATTTATGCCCTGTATTCCCGGATTTATTTGACCTTACCGATGCAGTACAAGGGGAAATGCAGCAAATCAGTGCAGGAGAGTTTTCCAACGTAGAAAGTAATTGCTTCCAATGCAAATTGTGCTGGGTAGTTTGCCCCTATACTTCTCCTCATGAGTACAGCTTAGATATACCTAGGCTCATAGCAAGATCAAAGTTTATTCGATCTAAAAATGAGGGGGTCAAATTCACTAAAAAAATAATTGCGGATCAAGACAAATTAGCGAAATTAGCGGGAGGTCCAATGGCCCCACTAACTAATTTCGTAAACAATTTCACCCCAACACGTATAGTGAATGAACTCATTCTGGATATACATCGGAATGCAAAGCTACCCAATTACAAAACGCAAAGTTTTTCATCTTGGTTTAAAGAACTTTACGGAGAACGACTAAAACCTTCCGACAATCCTGTCCGAAAAATTGCGTTTTTCCCTAGTTGCACTATCGATTACAACGACACGCAAATTGGTAAAGCAGCAATATCAGTACTTGCTCACAACAATGTAGAAGTAATTGTACCTGAGCATCAATGCTGTGGCATGCCTTTAATTGATATCGGTGATTATGAAAAATCTGTAGAAAAAATGAATTTTAATCTGGATTCCTTTGGCTCTTTAATCGATCAGGGTTACGACATCGTAGTAGCTCAACCCACGTGTACCCTAGTGTTACGTGAAGAATATCCCCAAATGTCTAGTCAAAAAGAGCTTTCCCAAAAAGTGTCTTCTCATACTATGGAGATCGGTACTTTCTTAACCCAGCTTGCTAGGGAGAAGCTACTATTACGAGATTTTAAGAATTCGTTAGGGAAAATTGCGTTTCATGTAGCATGCCACACTCGTGCTCAAGCGATGGGTATAAATTCGCCTCGTCTTTTAGGGCTTATTCCTGATACGGAAGTAGAAACTAGTGAGTACTGTTCCGGGCATGATGGGTCGTGGGGTGTAGGCAGGAAGACTTTCCCTATCGCTCTTAAAATCGGCGGGAAATTGTTCAACAATCTTTCAAAAAATTCACCCAACCTTATTGTGTCAGACTGCCCGCTTGCCGCAAGGCATATTGAAATTGGAACCGGATCACGACCGATCCACACTGTACAAGCCTTGGCCGTAGCATATGGATTATTAGAGGAGAAATAATGGAGCCTTTATCCTTTGAAGATATTGTTAATATCGCCGAATATGAAATTGAAAGGCCTTCATATCGTTCTAGGATCATAGAATATAAAAAAACTCGAAGAATACAACTTGGCGAATTCATTACATTGGTTTTCGAGAATCGTGAAACAATTAGATTTCAAATTCAAGAAATGATGCGTGCTGAGCGAATCGTTTTAGAAGAACGCATCAAAGAAGAAATAAATATTTATAACAAGCTTTTGCCTCAATCAAATTCTTTGTCAGCAACACTACTAATAGAGGTCACNGATCAAGCTAAGATGCGAGAAGTACTTGATAGTTTTATCGGGATTGATCAAGGTTGTACTACTTTCCTTAGAATCGGCAATTCCTTAATTGAAGCTGAATATGAAGGGGGTCGAAGCAAAGAAAACCGCATAAGTGCCGTACATTACATCCGTTTCGCGCTAAATGATCAGCAGGTTCATGAATTCCTTTCTGACTATAAGAAAATTTCATTCGAAATTGATCATAAAGATTACCTGGCGCAAAGTCAGATTACTAAGGTCATCCATAATTCGCTTAGCCATGATCTAATGTGAATAAACAGGAATTTTGATAAGATAATACGTACTGCACACGTGCACCGTATCATTTGATAAATTTTTCTTTTCGGAGTGCGCCTCCTTTATGAGAGTTCCTTTATCCTGGTTAGAAGATTATGTTCCATTGAACAATACTGATCCTGTTGAATTGGCGCACCGACTAACAATGGCCGGATTAGAAACAACATACGTCCAAGGGTTACGTAAATTTTGGAATAACGTCATTGTAGGTCAGATAGAGCTAATTGAAGCTCATCCAAACGCAGATAGACTNAAACTCGCCACAATTAATATAGGTGAAGATCGATGCGTCGTGGTTTGTGGGGCACCCAATATTGAAGTTGGCCAAAAAATTGCCTTTGCCCAATTAGGGGCAAAGCTATTTAATTCAAAAACTAACGAGTTAATAGAGTTAACTACAGCGACGATTCGAGGAGTCGAGTCTGCAGGCATGATTTGCTCAGAACTTGAGTTAGGCCTCAGTTCAAACCATGAAGGGATTCTAGTCCTTCCTTCTGAAAGTCGTTTAGGTAGTCCTCTCTCTGACGCCCTCCATTCTTCAGATGCATTCGAAATCGAAATCACCGCCAACCGGGGAGACTGCCTTTCTGTGTTAGGCATCGCACATGAGGTGGCTGCGATTATCGGCGAAAAAGTCTTAGAGCCTGCGTTGGAGTACCAAGTGTCCCAAGTCCCGATTGAAGAATTAATTACCGTTGCAATAGAAAACTCCGAACTTTGCACAAGATATGCCTGCACTTTGACTCAAGGGGTATCGATAGAAGAATCTCCTCAATGGCTGCAGGAAAGGCTTCGCGATTCAGGCCATCGTCCAATAAATAATATCGTTGATATTACAAATTTTGTGATGCTGGAATATGGGCAGCCTTTACATGCCTTTGACTACGATCAAATATCAGATTCACAAATAATAGTTCGTTCAGCATTTCCAGGGGAGAAATTTACTTCATTAGATCATGCCACCCATGAATTNCAACCTCCTATGCTTATGATCGCAGACTCAAAACGCTCTATTGGATTGGCAGGGGTAATGGGTGNACTTAATTCTGAAATGACTTCTTCCACAAAAAATGTATTGCTCGAAGCTGCTACTTTTAACGGAATCAATACCAGACGAACTGCCAACAAGCTTAAATTACGAACGGAAGCCTCATTGCGATTTGAGAAAGGGCTCAACCCTGAACTTGCAATCCGAGCATTAAAACGAGCCACGATGCTTGTAGGCTCCATAGCAGGAGGGAATACTTCCAAAGGCATTTACGATATTTTCCCTGACAAAAAAGATTCTCCAGAAATCATTTTCCCTCTCAGTGTACTTGAGAAAATTCTTGGGATCTCATACCCCGTTCACCAAGTAGAACAAGTATTGAACTCCTTAGGATTCGGCTATAGCAAAATGAATGAAACTACTCTTAGAATTACCCCGCCTTACTGGCGTACCGATGTAGAAATTGAAGAAGATATCGTTGAAGAAATTGCACGAACTATCGGCTATGACACGATTCCGAATATTCCACTTGTCGGATTAGTTCCTCAACCCGTCCATCAGCCTATCAGGATTCTCCGAGAAAAAATCAAGGATTCTTTAGTGGGCCTAGGCTTTAATGAAACGATCTCACACACTCTGGTCAGTATTGAAAACCTTCAATCTACGCAAAGTTCACTATCCTCTGCAGTACGTACAGAGAATCCAATGAGCAGAGAACAGGAATTTTTACGAATTTCTATTATCCCTGAAATTCTAAAAGCTACGTCTGAAGCTCTAAAGCATTATTCAGGGCCAATAAAATTTTTTGAAGCTGGTCGTGTTTTCAAAAAACAGAACGATGATCTACCTCAAGAAGATGAAATGGTCGTAGGTGTACTAGCCGGGTCCCCGAATTACTCCTTCTGGGATAAAGCTACCCAGGGTTATGATTTTTTTGATGGTAAGGGAATAACTGAAGCGATATTTGAGGAGTTAGGGGTCAAGGTAACCTATAAGCCTCTAGTTCGAGAACTTCTGAAAAAAGGGTACTCCTCTGAAATCTTAGCAGGAGAAAATTCTTTAGGATTTGTTGGAGAATTAAGTTCTGTACCTGCAGGCAAATTTGATCTACCTACATCAGGTATAATTATTTTTGAACTCAACTTAACTCAATTAGTATCACATCTTCCCATGCAAAAAGCTTCATTCACCGCTTTTTCAAGGTACCCGGCAGCTACACGTGATTTAGCACTTGTCGTTAAATTCGATATCCCTGCCCAACAATTAATATCAATTATTAAAGAAGAGCCTCTTGTTACTGAAGTAAGTTTATTTGACGTCTTTCAAGGAGGAGCGCTAAAACAAGACGAGAAAAGCCTCGCGTTTCGCATAGAACTCCAATCCAACGAAGGTACCCTCACGGCTAAGGAAATGGATTCGGTGTTTTCAAGTATCTTAGACAAGCTTGCCAACAAAACTGGAGCAGTAGCAAGAACCTAATGACACAACATAAGCACGTCCACTCTCATCCATTTACTCCGAATATGCTAACCGTTGAAGAGGCTCTCGAAAGAGTGCTAGCCGTCATTAAAATTCTAGAGCAGGTAAACGTAGGACTCATGGAATCCGATAATTTAATTTTGGCTGAAGATATTTATTCTTCATTGAATATCCCAAGTTTAAATAACTCTGCAATGGACGGCTATGCTGTACGTGCAATCGATACCAAATCAGCCACTGCTGAAAATCCGGTGCAATTGGACGTTAAAGGACAAATCCAAGCAGGTGATTTGCCAAGTGTAGATTTATCTCCTGGCACAGCAATACGCATTATGACTGGTGCTCCTATTCCTGAAGGTGCTGATTCTGTTGTCCCCTACGAATTAACTGATGAAAAAGATCAATTAGATTCGAAGCATGTCCTGGAATATATATCCATATTTCATTCTCCTAATTTAGGGGATCACGTCAGACCTGCAGGCGAAGATACCTCTATCGGAGATTTAGTATTAAAGTCAGGGTATGAATTAAATCCTGCAGGAATAGGGATGCTGGCTGCGCTTGGCCTAAATCAAATTCCTGTAATCAAAAGACCAGAGGTCGCAATACTAGCCACAGGAAATGAAGTCCAATCCCCTGGCGAGATATTAAAACCTGGGCATCTCTACGACAGCAATACATATGGTATAGCGACAGCAATCAAAAGATGGGGAGCAATACCAAAAATAATTGGGATAGCATCTGATAATTTGGATGATATCCGTAAGAAAATCCAATTAAGTCTGCATTCTGATTTGCTAATAACTTCAGCTGGTGTTAGTGGAGGTGCTTATGATCTCGTCAAAAATGTTTTATCGGATCTCGGAACCGTTGATTTTTGGTCCGTGAAGATGCGACCTGCAAAGCCTATAGCTTTCGGCCTCTTAAAGCATGAAGATCGTGGAATTCCGCACATTGGTCTCCCCGGAAATCCTGTTAGTGCTCTTGTGGCACTGGTGGAATTTGCACGTCCTGCTATTATGAAAATGATGGGAAAGAAGATTTCTAATCTTCCTACCGTAGAAGCTATTTTAGACGATAGTATTGAAAATACTGATGGACGAAGAGTTTACGCTCGGGTCCATTTGTATGAAGATAGCGGCAGTATCCATGCAAAACTTACCGGTTCGCAAGGTTCAAATCTATTAACCTCTATGACATCAGCAAACGGTCTTGCTATCTGCCATGAAGATCTGCCTAAACTTGCAAAAGGAAATAAAGTCGTAGTTCAATTATTAGACTGGCTGGATCAATATGGTCTTTTAACAAAACAAAAAGAAATTTCAGTGACTCAAGGGAAATAGGAAAATATGGCAACTAATAACGAAACTTACGAATCAAATGGTTTGGTAAAAGACGAAAATGATGTCGAATATTCATTCGACCCTGCTCTAATCGAACAACAAGGTCAGTCCTTAAACGTCGTACTCGAAAGTCGCCTATGTGATGCAGGTTTAGCGAAGCTCAATTCCTTTGATGAAAAACCAACATATAAAGCTTTTCGAAAAATATTCAGGGATCAATGTGCAAATACCGAAGATTTTTTGTCACCACAACATCCTATTCTAGAAAGTGCAGTGCGACTGTTACTCTCCTCCAAAGCTGATTCAATGAAATTGGATGAAATCCATACCAAAATATCAGCTCTATGGCTAACCTCTACGTGGCCAAGGCACATGAGTAAAGAATCAATGCGAAAAGTGCTAAATAACGCTAAGAGCTATGGGATTTCGAAAGTTTAGAAAGTTTATACACTAAGCTGGTGCGAGTTGGGCCTTTGCCTTATTTGCTACTTCGGTGAACACTTCAGGATCAGAAATAGCTAAGTCAGATAATACTTTACGGTCTAGTTTTATTTCAGCCAATTTCAAACCGTGCACGAACTGCGAATATGACAAGCCATTTTCTCTTGCTGCTGCCCCTAATCTCACAATCCATAATCTGCGCATATCACCTTTAAGCTCTTTCCGATGCGCATAGGAATAAGATAGCGCATGAAGCATAGATTCATGTGCTCGCCTGTATAGGGAATGACGTGTCCCACGGTGACCTCTAGTGAGCTTTAGAACTTTCTTGTGCCTTTGCCGGGCTGTAACCCCACGTTTTACGCGTGCCATCTAATTTCCCCCTACTTATTCAACCCTGGAACTAATTTTAATAATCTTCTTCGATTAGAAGGGCTAGCTGATACAGTATCACTATACTGCCTTGTAACTGATCGAGGCTTTTTTCTTCGAAGATGACTTGAATGCCTTTTCATACGTAGCAATTTCCCAGAGCCACTAATCCGAAACCGGCCAGCAGCTCCTTTATGTGTTTTCATTTTAGGCATCCTCAGACTCCTTCGTTTCTTCAGGTTCATTTTTCTGAACTGGCGCCGGTTTACCTGGCGCCAACACTATGCTCATAAACCTTCCTTCTAATTTAGGTGCTTGCTCAAGCTTCGCACCCTCCTTAACAGCTTCATGAACTTGTTTAAGTAGTCCTACTGCTAGCTCCGGGTGTTCTAGTTCGCGCCCCCTGTGCATAACTGAAACTTTTACCTTATTACCTTGAACTAACAATTTGGAAACAAGGCGCTCTTTCGATTCCATGTCATGCTGACCTATACGAGGCCTGAATCGAACTTCGCGAAGACCGAGGTTTTTGTGCGTTTTGCGCATCTCCCGCTCTTTAGTCGACTGCAGGTACCTAAATTTCCCATAATCCAAAAGACGGCATACCGGGGGCACAGAGTTCGGAGCCACTTCAACTAAATCTAGGTCATGCTCGCGGGCTAATGCCAAAGCATCTGGCACAGNCATTACCCCGANTTGTTCGCCCTTTTCNTCGACTACTCTTACTTCGGGTACTCGTATACGTTCGTTAACTCGATATTCCTTAGCTATTCGTCAAACCCTTTCATGACTAAAATCGGCTGCCGAATTAGCGGCAGCCATTGTTATTATACACGTACATTTTCCACCGTAAAGAATCGCGTCTAAAGCAGTAGTACTAAATATTATTCTTTCATCTCCCTATTTTACGTTCATTGCCTTTTAGTAATCGACCAATATTATCTCTATGCATAATGATGATTAATGAACCACACCCAGACGAAAAGATCGCGTACTCAAGCGGCAATCCATACCAAATTACACCTACACCAAAGCTTACCATTGCTCCCAACACAGAGGTAATTGACCCCAATGAAACATAACGCGTACACAAGACGACAGGCAAAAATATAAGCAAGCCCACTGGCAACGAAGGTAAAAATAATCCTGTAGCAGCACCAACACCTGTTGCAACTCCGCGGCCTCCCTTAAAACCGGAAGACAAAGGGAAAATATGACCGATTATCACGCTGGATGCTAAGGCTGCCTCGAGTGCAGGATCATCAAATAAAGCTTTTGCCCCTATTGCTACAACTAAACCTTTACCAATATCCAAAACTAATACTATAAGAGCCTGTNCCTTGCCTGCAGTACGCAAAACGTTAGTAGCCCCCGTTCGACCGCTGCCCAAATTACGAATATCAACGCCATGTGTTAAGCGGACAATTAACAACCCTGGTTGAAAATTACCAAGCAAATAAGCAAATGGTACTAATACCCATTCATTCATTCATTCTTCTCCGTCGCTCAGCATTAGGGTTTTTAGTCTTTGTCAATTTTCGTTTACGTGCAGTAGCCTTTGAGCGATTATCCCCAATCACATGCACTCCACCTTTGCCTCTGAATTCAATCTTCATTGGTATCCCATAGAATTCAAATTCTTCACGTATTGTATTTGCGAGATACCTCTCATAGGAAAAATGTATACGCGATGTATTATTTACATAAAATACAAATGTCGGAGGTCGAACCGAGTCCTGTTTAACTCTATAAAGTTTTAGTGAACCTTTGGGTCCCATCGAAGGTGGTAAATGGCGAGAAATTGCATCTGTAACAGCTCTCGAAAGACTAGGCTGATCAATCCACTGATTCCGCTTTGTAAATAATTTTAATGCTTCTTTTACCAAGGTATCAATCCCAAATTTGTCGATCGCAGAAGTGAATACAACAGGAACATTAGGTATAAATCGAAAGCGCGACTGCAACATATAAATGTAACGTTTCTCTTCACGCCTGTAATCGTCAGTCTCAATGAGATCCCATTTATTAACCACTACCAAAATCGACTTGAATGCATCCACAGCTTGACCCGCAATATGAAGATCTTGATCTGTTGCGGGTTGGGTAGCGTCCAAAATCAAAATCGCTACATCACAACGATGTATCGCTGTAGCTGATCTTAATACACTAAATTTCTCAACCCCAGGCGTAATTGCACCTCGTCGGCGAATCCCCGCGGTGTCAATCAATACTGCTTTCTCGCCATTAAATTCAAATTCAGAATCCAATGAATCTCTCGTAGTTCCCGGAATATCGCTGACTATAGAGCGTTCTTCGTCCAAAATTGCATTTGCAATCGCTGATTTCCCAACGTTTGGTCGACCTACGAGCGCGAATCGAGGCATATCTATAGCTTCCTCAATTTCCTGTGGGAGACGTATTTTAGACAAAACAGAATCTAACAATTCACCTAACCCGCGACGATGTATAGCACTAACAGTAATTACATCGAATAAGCCGAGAGAGTAAATCTCTGACATCATGTTTTCAAGGTTATAATTATCTGCTTTATTCGCAGCAACAATCACAGGTTTTTCTGTACTACGCAATTTCCGAGCCACTTCCTGATCCGCAAAAATCGGTCCCGTTCGGATATCAGTCACAAAAATAATTGCATCTGCAATTTCTAATGCTTCATTGACTTGAGCTTCTATGTGAGTCTCAATCTCGTTCTCAGGTTGAGGAACCAAACCTCCCGTGTCAGCGAGCAAAAAATGATATCCTTCAAACTCAACAGAGGCGATTAATCTATCTCTGGTAGTACCCGTTTCTTCAGCTACGATAGCGCTTCGCTTACCAATCAATGCGTTGAACAAACTAGATTTGCCAACATTAGGACGTCCTACTATAGCAATTAGAGGTATATGATGAGAATTTTTCATTAGAAAACCTAGTAAGATGCAGACATTAAGAGACTAATTACCGCCTTTTGTGCGTATAGCCTATTCGCTGCCTGTTGATATGCCCTTGACTGCACATGATCCAACATACCTTGCGACATTTCTTCACCATAATGCACTGGCATAGGATGCAAAATAATAGCACTAGGTTCAGCATACTTTAGTAATTCTTCGTTCACCTGAAAGCCTTGAAAATCAGCCTTCCTTTGCAAAGATTCTGATTCTTGCCCCATGCTTGTCCATACATCGGTATAGATTACTTCAGCGCCTTCAATAGCGCTTTGTGGAGAACTCCCTACGCAGAATTCAACCTTAGAGCTATTGTGAGAAGAAGAACGTTTAATAATTTTTTGTTGCGTGGGATTATCAAATCCATAATCTGACGGAGAAATAACCTTAAAATTCGCACCTTGTGATACAGCGGCTAAACCAAGACTGAGTGCACAATTATTTGCGTCGCCTATATAAGCAATATTGAGACCTTCAATAGACTTGAAATTCTGCCGGATCGTTAACATATCTGCTATTGCCTGACATGGATGCTCGTAATCAGACAATGCGTTAATAACAGGTTTTGATGACGATGCAGCCAAGCGTTCCAAAGTAGAGTGCGAATTCACGCGTGCAATGATTAATGAAGACCAGCTAGATAACACTCTCCCTACATCTTCAACCGGCTCTCGAACATCAAGGCCAATTTCGTCAGCACTTAAGTAGACCGTATGACCACCAAGCTCGTANCATGCGATATCAAACGAAACTTTAGTCCTTAATGACGGTTTTTCAAAAATCATTGAGGCTACGTGGCCGGAGAAAGGGATTTCTTTATAGTCCAGAAGCGCAAATCCCTGCCCTTTGTCTAACAACCAAGCTAGTTCCTCGTCAGAAACATCATCAATTGAAAGGAAATCTTCTTTCATGATTACTCTTTCCTTGGTCCATTGAGGTCAGAAATTGTCTCTATGTAGGCATCCCAAGCAACGTCGGCCATCACCTTTGTAGCTAGTATTTCTGCCTGAGCCACTTCCCTTCGCACAGCATCATAGTAAAGCAAACTCAATTCATACCATCGATAGTAAAGCCGTTCACGTTCTGTATCTGGAATCATCATGTCAATCACTTCACGCTACACCTAATTAAATACATATCAAAACTGCCTCAAAAAACGAATATCGCTTTGCAAAAAATGCCTTATGTCGTTGATTCCGTATTTCAACATCGCGATACGCTCAGGGCCCATCCCAAATGCAAATCCTGAGTAAATCGAAGGATCATACCCCACTGCACGCAGCACGTTTGGATGCACCATGCCTGCACCAAGTATCTCCAACCATTTACCGTTCCATTCAATCGACATATCGACACCGGGTTCGACAAAAGGAAAATAATCACACCGAAATCGGACTCTCGTTTCAGGTCCAAACATCTGACGTGCAAACTCAAAAAGGGTGTGCTTGAGATTGGCGAAGGTTATACCTTTATCCACTGCAAGTCCTTCAATTTGGTGAAATTGTGACTCATGGGTAGCATCGGTAGCTTCATATCGATAGCACTTACCAGGAATTATCACTCGAATTGGAGGGCTTGTAGTCTCCATGACTCGAGCTTGCATAGGAGAAGTATGGGTTCTCAAAAGAGTGGTGAATGCCCCGTCAACTTCGCGGTTGATATCTAACCAAAAAGTATCAAACATATCTCTAGCTGGATGATCTTTAGGAATGTTGAGCATTTCAAAATTGTATCGATCCCACTCAACCTCCGGGCCATCAACGACCTGGAAACCCATTTGGGAGAAGATCGAACTGATCTCTCTTATCACTAAAGTGGAAGGATGGAAGTGGCCGATCGGTCCCCTGCGGCCCGGTAAGGTAATATCAATAGAATCCGAATTGTTACTCTTCAAGTCATTCGATTGAATATCTTCGCGTCGTTGTAGTAATTTGCCTTCTAGTTCATTTTTTGCAGAATTTGCGGCAGCGCCAACTATTTTCCTTTGCTCTAAAGGTAATTCTGAGACTGATCTCAAAAGTTGAGTAAGCGTTCCTGAGCGCCCCAAATATTTAATTCTCCAATTTTCTAAAGTTTCGAGATCGTCTATCACCGTTAATTCAGTCAATGAATTTTCAATAATGAGTTCAATTTGATTCAAAGTGCTTATTGTCATACAAAGATTATACATGCATTACTAATTACAACTTGCAGAAAGAAACATGAACATATTTGTTGATCTCTGGTACTATCTTGGTATTTTGCGAAAACCCCTATTAATAGCAACCAATAATGCTCATAAGGTTTCTGAATTCAAACGACTTTTAGGGAACCTTGATTATGAATTACTTACTCCTGAGGATCTAGGGGTAAAGCTTGACGTGGTTGAATCCGGTACTACATTTGAACAAAACGCACGGCTAAAGGCTCAAGCTTTTGCTAATTACACTGGAATTCTTTCGCTCGCTGATGATTCGGGCATTGAGGTCGATGCATTAAATGGAAGACCAGGCGTTTATTCAGCTCGTTATGGAGGGCCATCACTCTCAGATAGTGATAGGGTCGAACTCTTACTNAATGAAATGATTGGGCTCCCTGATAGCCAGCGTACTTGCAGGTACCGTGTGGTTCTTATATTAGCTAAACTTGATGGGAAGGAAAGCCAGACTGAAGGACTGTGTGAAGGGTCTGTTGCGTACAAGCCTGTCGGATTAAACGGTTTTGGATATGATCCTATTTTTTTCGTCAATGAGTTTCAAATTACGATAGCTGAGATGTCAGCAGCGCAAAAAGATTTAATTAGCCATAGAGGGATTGCAACAAGAAAAATGGCTTGGTTACTGCAAAATGAGGATTTAATTTAATGAATATGCCTGCACGTGATTTATTGGGTCGCCCGCTGAAGGATTTACGAATCTCTGTTACTGACCGATGTAACTTTCGTTGCACTTATTGCATGCCTTCGGAAATTTTTGGTGAAAAATATCACTTTTTACAAAGAAGTGACGTTCTCACTTTTGAAGAAATTACTCGACTGGCACGGATTTTTACAAACTTAGGAGTCAGTAAAGTTCGCATAACGGGAGGGGAACCATTAGTACGACGTGATGTGCACAAGCTGGTAAGCCAACTCAAAAATATCAAAGGTATCGATGACTTAACTCTAACAACTAATGGTTTTCTCCTTGCAGAGCAAGTAGAAAAATTATGCAATGCTGGCCTTAATCGCGTCACTGTTAGTCTAGATAGTCTCGACAATGAAATTTTTGGGAAAATCAATGGCAAAGGCTACACACCCGACAAAGTACTAGCAGGTATTGAGGCTGCAGAATTTTATGGCCTTCCTGTGAAGGTAAATGCAGTAATTGAGCGTGGTGTAAATGACCATGAAGTTTTAGATTTAGTCAGTAAATTTAAAGGGTCAGGTCATATTCTAAGACTCATCGAATACATGGATGTGGGTAACGTAAACGGATGGAAACTTGATCAAGTTGTCTCTTCTTCTGAATTGCATCAGTTAATTAATGATACCTACCCAATTGAACCCATCGACCCGAATTACCTAGGAGAAGTTGCTCAGAGATGGCGATTTCTTGATGGAGACGGAGAAATAGGATTCATTTCATCCATCAGCCAACCCTTCTGCCAAGACTGTAGTAGGGCTAGATTGTCACCAGAAGGGTCGTTTTTTACCTGTCTCTTTGCAAGCACTGGAATTGACCTAAAAACTCCTCTACGCGACGGAAAAACTGATCCTGAACTAACTAACCATATTCTCAAAGCATGGGGAATGCGTACAGATCGTTATTCAGAAATACGAGGTTCCTTAACCGATCAATCTAGAAGTAATACCAAAATCGAAATGTTTCAGATAGGAGGTTAGGTTAATGACTAATCAATATGAGCTTTTTACAGATGGCTCTTGCAGCGGTAATCCCGGCCCAGGTGGCTGGGGAGTAGTCCTAATCCAAAACCAGGCAGCTATAAATCTCTCAGGAAGTGAATTGTCTACAACAAACAATCGCATGGAATTGACTGCAGTAATTAAAGGACTAGAAGCCACTTCAGATAATTCTGCTTCCATCGTTTACTCTGATAGTCAATATGTTGTGAACACAATGAATTTAGGTTGGAAAAGAAATGCCAATAGAGATTTGTGGGCATTACTTGATAGATTAATTACTACGAGGAATGTGAAATTCAATTGGATTAAGGGGCATGCTGGCCATGAATTCAATGAAAAAGCAGATCGATTAGCAGTTGAGGCAATGGAGCAAGCAAAATAATGGCAAAAGAATATGACAAAAAATTATCACACCTCACAGATCAAGGTATAGCCCAAATGGTTAATGTTGGATCCAAGCTTGATTCCGCTAGAACAGCCAAAGCTTCAGGTCTGATTACTATGAAAAAAGAGACATTGGCTCTGATACAAGAAGGGAAAATAAAAAAAGGCGAAGTTTTTACTGTGGCGCGCCTTGCAGGAATCAACGCGGCGAAAAACACATGGAATTTGATCCCCTTAGCTCATCAAATCCCATTACATCAAATCTCTGTAGATTTTGAAGTCACGGGAAAGGAAGGTGAACTAAGGATTATTGGAGAAGCATCCACCGATTATAAAACTGGAGTAGAAATGGAGGCATTAACTGCAGTTAATATCGCTGCGCTGACAATTTATGATATGTGCAAAGCGGTTGATCGGGGTATGATCATAAATGAGGTTCATCTAATGGAAAAAACTGGCGGAACTCATGGTGATTTCCATAGCGCGGTAAAGGAGTAACCATTATGGCAGGAATCTTAGATGCAGATACGCATATCGCAGAACCTATAAAAATGTGGGATTACCTCGACCCAGAATGGCACTCCCGCCGCCCTGTCATAGTCAGTGTTCCAGACGATACTTTGTATGGTACTGCTGATCATATGTGGCTTATTGATGGACAAATATTCCCGAAAGTAGCCGGGAGAGCGGGAAATACTTTCGTTACCCCGACTTCTCAAACAAGAGTACGCGACAGAGAAGAT
Source organism: SAR202 cluster bacterium (assembly GCA_009391465.1). Taxonomy (GTDB): domain Bacteria; phylum Chloroflexota; class Dehalococcoidia; order Lucifugimonadales; family Australimonadaceae; genus UBA2963. Next base: position 2,581 of record VFHU01000011.1, on the reverse strand, counting down.
GTTCCGGCTAGAGAATTAATTGACATTCCAATGCGATTTGAGGGTATGAAGGCCACTAATGTTGACGCTCAAGTGGTATATCCCACTTTGTTCTTAGGGTACTTAACTGATGAACCAGCATATGAAGTTGCGCTTGCAAAAGCATACAACCGGTACATGGCTGAAGTATTTCATAAATCCGAAAATAAAATCCATTGGGTATTAGTCCCAGCGCTACGAGACATCGATGCCACTATCGAACAAATGCGATTCGGGAAGGCAAATGGAGCTTGCGGGATTTTTTTCCGTGGCATTGAAAAAGACCGAATGCTTGATGATCCTTATTTTTTCCCTGTATATGAGGAGGCTCAATCTTTAGGCCTAGGGATATGCATTCACCAAGGCCAAGGGGCTCCTGCGCTTAATAGTCTTATTGACCCAGTTCGTAGCCATACCTTCACTCACGGAAGGTTACCGCCTATTTCTGCGTTCCGAAATCTAGTTGCAAATAGGGTCCCTGAATTGTTTCAAACCCTACGATTTGGCTTTATTGAAACTGGTGCNTCCTGGATTCCTTTTGCCTTGTACCAACTCACTGGAACAATGAAGGAAGGATCTGATTTTTTCGGCCCTAAGCTTTTTGAAAAATATAATATGTGGATTTCCATAGAAGTTGCTGAGGACATGCCTTATCTAATTGAAAAAATAGGGCCTGATCATTTAGTCATTGGTACCGACTATGGACATCATGCGCCAGGAACAAACGATAGGCTCAAATCAGACCCCTCCGCCCAAACACATATGGTTTCACACCTTCGTTCACAAACAGATATTAAATCGTCCGTGGTCGATAAAATTCTAATCGACAATCCGAATGCACTTTACGGGGTATCTTAAAGGCTTATTTGATGGACGAGGCTCTAAATGATTCGACTCGAGGCTTAAATACAGCGCAATTAGAAGCGGTCCAACATATAGAAGGACCGCTTCTAATTGTTGCAGGTCCCGGATCGGGAAAAACTCGAGTTATCACGCACCGAATAGCATATTTACATCAGTCAGGTGTGTACCCTAATAAAATTGCAGCTGTCACGTTCACCAATCGAGCGGCAAAAGAAATGCGTAATCGGCTTGAACGCCTTATGGGAGATACATCGCAAGATTTAAGCGCAGGAACTTTTCATTCTTTTTCAGCAATGATCCTTCGACGAGATGGACAAACAATAGGCATTCCAAGAGATTTTGTAATTGTCGACGATGACGATCAATTGAAATTAATCAAACAGTCAATGGAAATAGCCAAGATTGACAGTAAACGCTTTCAGCCTCGCGCAATTTTATCTGCAATTAGCTCAGCTAAATCCCGATTACTTGGCCCTGAAGGATTCCAAGCTCACGCTCAAGAGTATTTCGACCAAATAGTCCATAATGTCTTCTCTGAGTATCAAAAATTATTGATTCAAAATCATGGACTTGATTTCGATGACCTCTTGATGAAGACCGTTGAATTGCTACAAAATTCAACAGAAATACGAGAAAAATATCAACATCGGTACCATTATTTAATGGTGGATGAATTTCAAGATACCAATACTGCACAATACCAAATCGCTCGTGAAATCACAAAGTCTCACCATAACCTTGCAGTAGTCGGAGACCCTGATCAATCAATTTATTCGTGGCGCAATGCGGATATCACCAACATACTCTCGTTTCAAACTGATTATCCCGAAGCAAAAGTGGTGCATTTATCTCAAAATTACCGATCAAGCAAAAATATCTTAGAAGCTGCAAAAAAAGTCATAGCATCCAATCAAAGACGTATTGAAAATGAACTCTTTACCGAAAATTTGCAGGGAGAGCCNATTTCAATAGTTGAAGCTTATACCGAAGAAGATGAAGCTCGGGAAGCCTTGAATGAAATTCAGAGACTAATGGTTGAAGACGGTTTTTCACTAAGAGACTGCGTTATAACATATCGCGTTAATGCTCAATCTAGGGCACTTGAAGAAGCGTGTATTCGAAATGGAATACCGTACAAACTAGTTGGGGGTGTTCGCTTTTACCAACGGAGAGAAATCAAGGATTTACTAGGCTATCTCCGACTTATACAAAATCCTTATGATGAGATTAGCCTTGAGCGTATAATTAATGTTCCCTCAAGGGCCATCGGAAAACGAACTTTTGATGATCTAATCAATTGGTCTAGGATGCTTGAGATTCCACCTTACACAGCTCTGCAACTGCTCAAGAGCGAGTCTCCATCACTACAATCTCCTTTTAATAACANGCAACAAAAGCAATTGATTGAGTTCGTTTCGCTAATTAATAACTTTAAAGATCAGGCGAACGAAATCGAGCTACCGAAACTCATTGACGCTGTAATGGATCAAACTGGGTATAAAAATTATCTTTTGCAATCCGATGAGCCTGATGCTGAGGACAGGCTAGATAATATACGCGAAATAAGAGGATTGGCCACTGATTTCAATGGAGTGATAGCAACAGAAAGCCTTCCTTCATTCCTAGAAAACGCTACGCTAGTATCAGAGCAAGACTCCTTAGAAGAGACCGAACAACAATACCTAACTTTGATTACTCT
>VFHU01000010.1 GCA_009391465.1 SAR202 cluster bacterium | reverse complement strand
CAACGCTGAGTTTGCCACACCCGAAATGCTTGTGAATTTTTCTATAGATGCAGATTCGGTTCTTTGCTATTAGGTAACAAGTCTGGCATGCACTACTACCTAAGTTCGTTTTCGAGTCCTTCTCTGTGAAGATCTCGATACCGACGTTGGCGACTCTACTACCACCGTAGCAGCACTTTCGGAATTTATAAACGCAGGCCTTCTCCACCACACTAAGGCCATAATTGCTACGGTGGCCAGAATAACTGCAACTATTTGCGCTGTAGGAATTGAACCAATTTTCCAATTATTTAGGCGTAAGAATTCTAAAAGAAACCTCTCTGCAGGGTACCAAATTAAATATAAAAGGAATAAATCGCCCTGCTTCAATTTTTTACCGAATCGTACGCCAATCCAAACAATGAGAATCACTCCTAAGAAGCTGAGTAATGATTCATAAAGAAATAATGGATGAAAATGAGTTTCGTCCATATANTGCCCTGGCCTATACGCCACATCAATAGGAATTGCCCATGGTAAATCTGTTGGGCCTCCGAAGAGCTCTTGGTTAAAAAAATTACCCCATCGTCCAATTGCTTGTCCNAATAAAAATGAAGGAGCTCCAATATCTAGCCATCTCAAGGCAGTTATTGGTTTTGAACCCGTCTGCTTTGCTCTACGGTTAACCCACCAAACATAAGCAACTAATCCAAAAATCGCACCTGCTAGGGCTCCAAAAATACCTATTCCCCCAGATCGAAAGGCAAAAATACGTGAAGCATCTTGTCCGTAATATTCCCAATAATCAACGACGTGATAGATTCGAGCNCCAATCAGTGCAAATATNGCACCTAAAATAGCGATATTTGTTACATGGGTTGGGTCTTCACCAAACCATTTGGCCAGCCTTTGCGCCAANACCATACCTAAAAGAAGCCCTGACAAAATAAGGATCGAATAAAAACGTATCTCAAGCCCAAAGAGGATCACTCCTCTAAATGTGATATCAAATTCCATAAATCCTCNTGAGTAATTAGTGGTGAATAAATNCTAAACTAGATAGGCATACAAAAAATATCCGTCTCTAATTTACTNCTAGCACCATTTAGGCTGCTTTGCCAAGCCTATACATCCTAGTACCACAGTCAGGACATTTACCTTCCGTAGCGGGGCGGCCATTTTTCATATATACAGTCGTAGCTCCTGCAATATCACGTTCTCCACGACATTTCATACAATAGCCTTTCATTGCGCCCCCTTACTTGTTTAATACCCTCGGGTGGCCATGTTAGATACCTAAGTGATTTCGGTCAAGGGCAAAATATTAGGAATTTTTTGATAGGATTACAGTGTTGTGAATATTTTTAATAACCTATGCGAGGTATACCGTGGGCGTATTATCTTCAAAGCAGATTCGTAATTTGACTGAAGGGCCACAAACCCTTCTTTCCGATTACGTAAATTTAGATGAACAGCTCCAGCCGAACGGCGTAGATCTGACTCTAGGCTCAATCGCCAAACCAATCACGACTGGAAGGATAGGTATCGACAACAGCCAGAGGGTTTTATCTGAGCTTCAAGAGTTGAATTTTGATGAATCAGGCTATTTAAATCTACCCCAAGGTGTTTACATTGCTCGATTAAACGAAACAGTCGCGCTTCCAGAAAATCTGATGGCGATTGCTAAACCCAGGTCCAGCCTTCTTAGAAATGGTGTCGCAGTCAATAATGCGGTTTGGGACGCTGGATACATAGGCAAATCCCAAGTTCAAATCGTTGTTCACCACCCAGAGGGGTTCGTGGTTGCCCAAAATGCACGAATAATACAAATGGTTTTCATGACTTTAGATGAAAGTGCTGAGTTCCTGTATTCGGGCCAGTATCAAGGAGAGGCAACCTCCGAATCCAAAGAGAATAGCAAATGAACTCAAATAAGCCTTCTGACGTAGTTGTAATTGGAGGAGGAGTAATAGGTTGCTCGATTGCCTATTTCCTTGCCTCAAAATATAAGCAAGAAGTAGTAATCATAGAACGCGATGCGGTAGCAAGCGGAGCTTCAGGAGGAGCAGCAGGGGAACTAGGTGCCGTAGGCCGGCATCGTTACCCTGCAAATTTCACAAAGTTTCTTCTTGATGGCATAAAAATGCATGATGACTACGCAGATCAATTAATCAGCGAATCCGGAATTGATTACCTACTCTCAGATATACCAATGATACGACCNGCTTTTAATGAAAAAGAAGCATCAGAACTTCAAGAACAAGTTGTTTGGCAGCGCGAACTNGGATTAAGCGTTGATTGGCTAGATTACGAGCAAGTTCATAGCCTATCAAGTTGGCTCTCTCCAGAGGCAATTGGGGCTGCCTACACCGTGGAACGACAGCTCGAGGCTTACCCGTTTGCCATAGCTATTGCNCAAGCGAGCGAAAAAAATGGAGTCAGCATAAGAAACGCGGAAGTCAAAGAAATTTTATATGAAAATAATCGCGCTAACGGAGTGAAGCTATCTAATGGAGATGAAATTTTTTGTGGAACGGTAGTGATTGCCAACGGTCCTTGGTCGCAATTTTCCCAGGAATGGCATGATTTAGAAATTCCTGTAATCCCGCTGAGAGGGCAAATTGTGCATTCCGCAGCGCCTGAAGGCATGAACATGCCCGTTCATGCAATATTCCATGAAACAGGATATGTGCTTCCAAANCCTAGTGGCGATCTACTTATCGGTACAACTCAGGAGCGTGCAGGATTTGATCCTAATCCTACAATAGAAGCACAAAACAGTATTATGGAAGCCGTGATTCGGCTTGCTCCCGCAGTCATTGATGCACCAATCAAGGATTTAACAGCCTGCCTGAGGCCGTACTGTGAAGACGAGCTTCCCATAATCGGTGCAATCCCTAATAAGGATTCCCTGTTTATAGCTACAGGGCATGGGTACAAGGGAGTTACTTTAGCATTAGTAACGGGCAGTAACGTCGCAGAATTAATAATTGAAGGATCATCCACTGTAAATTTGGCTGAATTCAGCCCTAGCAGGTTCCAAGGAGAAGCTTAATTTGCAAATTGATGATCTGATTTCTTGCACCGCTACCGAAATTGCTGCATTAATTCGCACAAAACAAGTTTCGCCTGTAGAGGTGACCTCCTTCTATCTAAACAGAATTGAATCTCTTAACCCTGAAATAAATGCCTTTATCACCCAGGTACCTGAAAATGCCATGACGCAAGCTCATCGAGCAGAATCAGCCATTATTTCAGGTGACCCCATCGGNCCNCTGCATGGAGTTCCTATCGGGATAAAAGACCTTAATCCTACCAAGGATATCCTTACGACATATGGTTCAATCTTATTTGGGGAAAATATCCCAACATCTGACGATATTGTCGTAGAGCGCATAAAAAGTAGCGGGGCGATTATTGTTGGTAAAACTAATACTCCTGATTTTGGTTGGAAGGGCACCACCGAAAGCACGTTTTCAGGAGCGACAAGAAACCCTTGGGACACAAACCGAACATCAGGTGGGTCTAGCGGAGGTTCTGCTGCTGCAGTAGCTGCTCGGATGGTTCCTATGTCTAACGGGGGCGATGCAGGGGGATCAATTCGAATACCCGCTAGCTTCTGTGGGATATATGGGATTAAACCAAGCTTNGGGAGAGTACCTTACAATTACCAACCNCAAGGTAGCTGGTCGCCTTTAAGCCAAAATGGCCCTATGACCCTAAGCGTTCACGACGCAGCGGTGATGCTGAATGTCATTTCTGGACCAGATGGACGCGATCCCAGGTCCATCAATGCTTTCCCTCCAGATTTTACTGCTTCAACTGAAAATATAGACATAAAAAACTTGAAGATTGCATGGTCACCCAATATGGACGCTCAACCCGTCGACCCCCAAGTGCAAAAAATTTGCGGGGCCGCCATGAAATTGCTTGCTAGCCTAGGTGCAGATGTCGATGAAATCACACCTAGAATCAATACAAATGATGCAATTTGGGCATTCGCAACATTAATGCTTACCGATTTATCGGTGCGACTTGGGCCTATCATTGAATCTGGGCAAGGAGATTTCTTGCCTTCACCTTTGTCGAAATGGATAACTGAAGCGATAAGCTGGCCAGGAGCAAAATATTCTAGTTCGCTACATGAACTTGAATGGCATAAATCTTTATTCGACGATATTTTTTCAGACTACGACCTAATTGCAATGCCAACTATGGCAGTACCTGCATTTCCTATTGAAAAAAATCCAGACAGTATTGATGGTATTACGGTAGACCCTAATTGGGGGTTCACTCCGTTTTGTATTCACGCAAATCTAACAGGGCGCCCTGCTGCAAATATTCCTTGCGGGTATACATTGGAGGGCCTGCCTGTTGGCTTGATGTTAATGGGGCATATAAACGACGAAATTACAGTATTAAAAGCCTCTGCAGCTTTTGAATTAGCGCAACCTTGGAGGGATTCTATCCCTCCAATTATCAGTCAATAGACTGATTGAATAGACCTTACTTTACGCAAATATTAATCTTTATATATTTTCCCTTTTTCTACAGTAGACCCCGTCACAAGATAAACTACTTGCTCTGCAATATTAGTTGCCCTATCTGCGATTCTCTCAAGGTCATGCGCTGCCCATAGTAGGTATGTGCCTCGCTGTATTGCTTTCGGTTCCTGAATCATGAGCATAAGCAATTCCCTGTAGACCTGGTCGTATAAAGCATCAACATCGTCATCTGAATTCAAAACCTCATAGGCCATATCGGTACTGCGCTTAACCAATGCATCTAAAGACTTTCTCAGCATGGCTGATGACTTTTCAGCCATCCTTGGAATATCTACGAGCTTTTTCAATGGAGGCTCGTCATTCATCATTAGGCTTATCTTTGCAATACCTTCGGCATAGTCGCCAATACGCTCCAATTCCATCGATATGTGAAGCGTAGTAATTAAAGTGCGTAAATCAGAGGCGACAGGCTGCTGAATTGCAATCATGTCAACAACAGTTTCTTCCAGGGAATTGCGTTTATTATCGATAATGTTATCTTCTTCGATCACGAGCTTTGAAGCTTCCAAGTCACGGTCTTTCAAAGCATCCACAGCTTTAACTATGGCTTTCTCTACCATGCTACCAAGACCGACCAAATTCTCTTCTAATACTTGAAGGTCATGATCAAACCCTCCTCTAGCGGAATTTTTATTACCAAGCGGATTATTTACCATTTCTATCCAAACCTCCCAGTAATGTAGCCTTCGGTGCGTTCTTCCTTCGGATTTGTAAAGATTTCGTGCGTGGATCCAACTTCAACCAAATATCCTGATCTGTCCTCTCCCATTGTCATAAAAGCGGTCCAATCTGAGGATCTTGCAGCCTGCTGCATGTTATGAGTAACAACGATTATTGTATATTCGTGCGATAGTTCTCTCATCAATTCTTCTATTGCCAGAGTAGATATTGGATCAAGTGCAGAGGCAGGTTCGTCCATAAGAATAATGTCAGGTTCCACTGCTACAGCACGTGCAATACAGAGGCGCTGTTGCTGGCCTCCCGAGAGCGCCAATCCACTACTTTTCAACCTATCTTTCACTTCGTCCCATAGTGCCGCGCGCTTCAGTGATCTTTCAACTGCTTCATCTAAATCCCCAGTAAAACCGTTTATTCTTAGGCCAAAAGCAACGTTATCGTAAATTGATTTGGGAAATGGATTAGGCTTCTGAAAGACCATGCCTATTCTTAATCGAATTTCAGCAGGGTCGACACCAGGTGCGTAAATATTTTCGCCATTAAAAAGAATTTCTCCTTCAATGCGAGTTCCAGGAACAAGATCGTTCATACGATTGATGCAACGCAAAAGCGTGCTTTTGCCAGACCCTGAAGGTCCAATCAATGCAGTCACTGCATTCCTATGTACGTCAAGATTGATATCCCGCAACGCACGAAACGCGCCGTAATACATGTCTAAGTTCGAAATAGCGAGAGTTATATCGCTATTTTTTTCTTCTAATGCCGTCATTCTTCCGACCTTTTCTGTGTTTTGTTTCGCACGTATATTGCGACTGCGTTCATCGTTAATAATATAANCAAGAGAATAATAATCCCTGCTGCAGCAAGGCCCCTAAAGCCGGGCCGTGGATCAGCAACCCAATTGAAAATTTGTATAGGCATAACTGTAAATTGATCTAGTGGGGAGCTCGGTGTAAATGTTATATAGACCAAAGCGCTAATTGCCACCATCGGCGCAGCTTCCCCAATCGCTCTGGACATCGCAAGAATTGTACCCGTCATTATCCCTGGGATAGCGTGAGGTACTACAATTTCCTTTACTGTTTGGAATTTCGTAGCACCAAGGCCATATGATGCTTCCCTGTAAGTTTGAGGGACAGCCTTTATTGCTTCCCTTGAGGCAATAATAACGATTGGCATAACTAGCAATGACATCGTTAATGCACCAGCGACAATGATACGCCCCATTTGCAATATTTCCACGAACAAGGCTAACCCTAACAAACCGTAGACAATGGATGGAACGCCAGCCAAATTAGAGATATTGATTTCAATTATCCTCGTGAACCAATTTTTGGGAGCATATTCTTCCAGGTATATTGCTGCCCCCACCCCTACAGGAACAGTAAAAATGAAAGTTAGGCCCATTATCCAAATAGAGCCAAATATTGCAGAGCGCATGCCCGCAATTTCAGGGAAGCGAGATGGGTAATCAGTTAAGAAATGCCAGCTTACCCATGGCAATCCTTGCAATAAAACTTGGATGAGCAATACAAGCAGGCCCGCAAGGCCTACAGCAATTGAAAGTACGAACCCAGTGTAAGCTACTGCGCCAATACGCTTTCTTAATACTAATCTCGGATTAAGCTTAGAGGTTATATTTGAGGATTCAGCTCGCATTAATATTCCTCTCTGAATCTTCGAACCAAGAAATGACCGGCGACATTCATTCCTAAAGTCATAAAGAAGAGCAGCAAGCCAACTGCAAATATTGTGTTGTACTCCAAAGAGCCATGCGGGGCCTCACCCAGCGCAAGTTGGACAATATATGCAGTCATTGCTTGAATGCTTTCTAACGGATTAAAAGTAAATCTAGGCGTAGCNCCTGCAGCAATAGTAACGAGCATGGTTTCACCTATAGCACGAGAAAAGCCGAGTATAAATGAAGCAACANTACCCGAAAAAGCTGCNGGNACAACCACTTTTCTCGCAACTTCCAATCTCGTAGCTCCTAATGCATAGGCCGCATACCTTAGAGACCTTGGAACNGCCATCATTGCGTCCTCACTAAGCGAAGAAACCATAGGAATTATCATTAACCCCATCACCAATCCAGCACTTAATGCATTAAAAACCAATAAATCTTCTTGGAATATTTTTAGTGGGATTTTTTGTAATTGCGGAGTTACAAAAGTCAGGGCGAAATAGCCATAAACTACTGTAGGAATACCCGCTAAGACTTCAAGTACTGGTTTAATAGTTTTTCGTACTTTGTCATGTGCGTATTCAGCTAAATATATTGCTATTGCCAATCCAATAGGAATAGCTACTGCAGCAGCGATAGTAGCTACAAGTATTGTGCCTCCTACCAGGGGGAGGACGCCATAATGCCTGTTGCCTTCTGCATCTTTCAGTATTGGGGACCAGTTAGTTCCGAAAAGAAAATCCCAAATAGGTACTTCCCTAAAGAACCCGAATGCCTGAGAAAAAAGGCTAATTACAATTCCAAATGTAGTCACAATCGAGAGGATTGCACATGCTGCGAACAGCCAATGCGCAATCCTCCCTACAAGAGATCCTTTTCGTCTATTTTGCGTTAACTTCAAATTTGTTCACGCATTCCAATCTGAGCAATTCATAATACTTCTATACGGGATTGTAGTGTCCAACAGAAGTCATTGCTCGTCTAGTACCTGGAGGCTAAATTTTTCATTACTACATTAACTTCACTACACATATAAGATCTGGCTTGCTAGCAAGGATCCACAAGCCTCTCCTCAAGAAAATTTTATAAACCTGCCTTTATCTTGTTCTCGGCATAAACATTCTGATCGGAAGCGACGTAGCCTACTTCGTTAGTCAATTTAGCCCCTTCATCCAAGTAAAACTCCACAAATTTCTTCATTTCTGGTCGAGCCATGCTTGCCTTGTTGACATATATGTAAAGCGGTCGTGAAAGAGGGGAATATGAACCATCTTCAATCGATTCGGGTGCTACTTCTACGCAACCTTTCCCGTTGTCTATAGCCAATGCCTTTAGGTTTGCAGCATTGGGCTGGTAATAAGCATACCCGAAGTAACCAAGGCCGCCTTTGTCTCCTGAAACGCCCTGCACAAGAACATTGTCATCTGCAGATGCAGTATAGTCAGCCCGAGACATTTGAGCCTCGCCGTTAACTTCTTCTGTGAAGTAATCAAATGTGCCAGAGTCCGTGTCTGGCCCGTAAAGCCGAAGCTTCTGGTCTGGAAATCCAGCACGAACGTCTTTCCAATTGTTAATGGTGGAGCCAGGTTTCCATATAGCATTCAGTTCTGTGATTGTTAGGCAATCAACGAAAGAATTGTTCTTATTAACAATAACTGTAAGCCCGTCAGTACCGAGGCGCATTTCTATATACTCAACATTATTTGCTTTAGCCTCTGCAGCTTCTTTGTCTTTAATTGGTCGCGAAGCATCTGAAATATCGGTCTCACCTACGGTGAATCGCTTAAATCCACCACCAGTACCAGAAACACCGACATTGACCTGCACACCTGGTTGTACCTTGCGGAACTCTTCAGCAACTGCCTGGCTCACAGGAAATACGGTCGAAGATCCGTCAATTTCAATAGTACCGCTAAGTTGAATTTCATTTCCGGTGTTACCAGTTACAGGCGCTGTGGTAGTGCCATCCGAACCGCAAGCCATTACAGCTATTGTTATTGCGATAACAGTTAAAAGCATGCCACCTGAGGCGTAAAATCGAGCAAAAGTCATTGAGTCTCCTATTTTAAATTTGAGCATCATTCAATAAGGATGATATGCAAAAACGTGAAATTTTAGAAATAAATTAAGTTGGTTGCAGAAAATATTGACCATTTATTTCAATGTTAAAATTGTACCGGATAATCAATTTAATTTAGAATAAAAAAACACACTCATTTTTCAAAAAGTTTTTGTTCATTCGACCGACACAACTGCTTTATAAATCGGGAAAGTTAATGAATTCAATAATAGAAGCAAAAGGTGTAACCAAGGTATATCAAACTGGTGACATCCAAGTTAATGCGTTAAATCATGTAGACCTTAGTATAGGAAAAGGTCAAATGGTTGCGGTGATGGGGCCATCAGGTTCANGTAAAACCACGCTACNTAACATTTTTTCAGGTATCGACGATTTGACTGAAGGCGAAGTCATCATTGACGGACAACCTATACACTCCATGTCTGACAAAGAAAAAACTCGGTACCGAGCTGAAAATATGGGTTTCGTATTTCAAGCATATAATCTTCTTCCCGTTTTAACTGGTGCAGAAAATGTTGAGCTTCCGCTTCTGCTTGCCGGTAAAAAGCCCTCAGTCGCAAGAAAACGAGCCCTGGAGGTTCTTGATTTAGTTGAGCTCTCCGATCAGGCCAATAAGCGTCCTTCCCAAATGTCAGGTGGTCAGCAGCAACGAATCACAGTTGCACGAGCATTAGTGAATAATCCTGCAATTGTATGGGCTGACGAACCAACGGGGGCGCTTGATAGCGAAACAGGAGGGCTTATTATCGATTTGCTTTGCCGACTTAATGAGCAAACACAACAGACTTTCGTACTGGTAACACACGATGCAGTAGTAGGATCGAGAGCCCAGAGAATGATATTGATGCGAGATGGTCAAATTGAATCCGATGAAACCAAATAACCACAAGGGCCATCAATAACCATTCATGGAAACTTTATTTACTATCCCCATACCTACTTTGACTTATTCATTAAGCGGGGTTTTTCTCGTAGCAATGCTTGCAACAGGAGCATTGGCTCTCAGAAGGCCTGTTGTATTCAAAATGGCTATCCGAAATATACCCCGACGTAAAGCGCAAACCTCGCTAATTGTATTGGGACTGATGCTCGCGACTTTGCTTTTTTCCGCATCATTTGCAACAGGTGATACTTTAGCCCATTCAATAAGAGTACTAACTCTTGAATATATAGGGCCAGTAGATGAAATCATTACGTCTACAAACCGAGAGGAATCCGGAGAAGCTTCTTTCATAGACGACAGTGTTTTCCAAAAGATTCAGGATGCTTCCGCCGATGCCAAAATTGACGGACTAACACCACTTATATATTTGACTGCGCCTGTTGTTTCGGAAAGAACACAGCGCAATGAATCAAGAATGGTTATACAAGGGTTTGATCCAGCAACACTTACAAATTTCGATAAATATTTTGACTCACAAAATCAAGAATTGCTCATCGATGATTTACGAGATGACGAAGTCTATATAAGCAAAGATGCTGCAAGTAATTTAAAAGTAAATTCAGGTGATTCGCTCTCAATTTACTTTTCAGAAGTACCAACTACTGTAACAATTAAAGGCATCTACGAAGATGGAAGCAACGCCACAGAGAGCACCTCAACTACCATTTTTCAGTTAAATTCACTTCAGGGAATCTTAAGTAAACCTGGGCAGATTAATGCAATATTTGTTTCTAATGACGGAGGGTTGATTCCTGAAGACGGAACAACCTCAAATGTCGTCCAGGCATTAAATCCTATCGCGGAAAAAGAAGGCTTGGCAATTGAAGAAATTAAGAAAGATTCACTGAAAATTGCAGATGAGGCAGGAAGCGGCTTTGCCAGTATTTTCTTGTTATTTGGATCATTCTCAATTATCGCGGGAATATTATTAATTTCTTTAATTTTTGTGATGTTAGCTGCCGAGCGTAAACGTGAATTAGGTATAGCCAGGGCTATTGGCGCACAGCGTGATCACATTATTAAGTTGTTTACCTTCGAGGGAGCTGTCTATTCACTTGCGGCAGCAGCCATAGGGAGCGCACTTGGTATCATCGTAGGGCTTGTAATGGTACGCATTCTTGGCTTCGCGTTAAATGCACAAGATCAATTCGAATTTGACCTTTACTTTTCTTTCAGCTGGCAAACTGTCATTCTTTCCTACACTCTTGGAATGGTTGTTACCTATTTAGTTGTAATTGTTTCAGCTACTAGGGTAAGTGCGTTAAATATAGTACGAGCTGTTCGTGACATTCCTGAACCGAAAAATGAGTCAAGCAACTTAAGAGGAAAGTGGAAATATTTTATCGAAGTATTCCCTCAAATCGTTAANTCTCTTATTCGACTAAGGTTACTCACCTCGTTGAGGTTATTATTCANTAGTTTTAAATTACTATTNCTGCTGTTATTTTCACTGTTTCTAACCGGGTATTTAGCAATTCCACTTGGCCTTTTCTTAACTATTACTACAGGNATAGGCCAGGAGCAGCTTTCAGGATTCCTCATCGGGTTATCACTAATAATTATAGGCGTGCCCCTAGTTTTGAAGCACGCTCTCCGCCTGAATGAGCGAGTGGCGTATACGGGTGCAGGTCTTCTATTGGTGGTTTTATGGATCGTCCCATGGGATTGGGAATCTTTTGGGCTACCAAATTTCGACGGCGGCATAGAGCTATTTATTTTGTCTGGAGTAATGCTAGTGGTTGGTGCAGTCTGGGCGGTTATTTACAACACGCAAGTACTTGTATATGCATCATCAATCATTGCAAGAGGAAGTTCGCTTTCGCCAATTGCTAAAACTGCTACTGCCTACCCTGCAGCTAATCGATTACGAACGGGCATGACCATAGCAATGTTTTCCCTGGTAATTTTTACGTTAATCGTCGTCGGGTTCATCAGTTCTGGATTTAGTTCAGCATTTGAAGATACCCGAAAAGTCAGTGGAGGCTTCGATATCACTGCAAGTACAAGCTTTGTGAATCCAATCAANGATATTAACGCCGCAATCGACCAGTCCTCATCCCTAAATGCCGATGATTTCACGGTCATAGGTGCAACGGGTGGATTCCCTATTAAAGTTAAACAAGAGGATACAGATCAGGAACTTACAGAATGGTTTATCACTTCTATTGATAATAATTATGCACGAACTATTTCCTACGATTTCTCAATAAAGTCAGAAACTTACGACAGCTCCAGAGAAATTTGGAATGCATTAGTTAATGAGGAAAACGTGGTAGTAGTTAATTCCAANCTAATACCCCGTAATGGAGGGGGTCCGTTCGGAGAGGCTCCTGAATTTCAGCTTGAAGGAATTCAGGGAGATGATGATGAGTTACCTCAAATTTTTCTCGAAATTTTTGATTCTAATGAAAATAAAAACCTAAAGCTCAAAGTAATAGGCGTGATTGAGGACCAGGCGGTTTTTTCCCGAACAATGATTACTGGTCATCAAACCATTCAGAAGCTTACAGACATCAAGTTGCCGTACTTAAGTTATGAATTTGTTCTATCTAATCCCGATAATGCCCTCGAAATTGCCAGCAAATTAGAAGATGCCTTTATTCGCAATGGCCTTACGGCAAATTCATACAAAAAAATAATTGACGATGAAAATACTATCAGTGTTGCTTTCAACCGACTTATTCAAGGATTCATGGGCCTTGGCTTAGTCGTAGGAATTGCGGCATTAGGTGTAATTGCAGCAAGATCTGTTGTGGAACGGCGCGTTCAAATTGGTGTACTCCGTGCTATAGGCTTCAGTCGAGGTATGGTACAGCTTTCATTTCTTCTAGAGTCGTCTTTCATTGCGATTTTGGGCATATTGATAGGGCTAGGATTAGGATTTGGCCTTGCCTATGGAATAATCAATGAAATTCAAGAAGGTTTCCAAAGCGTGCAATATAAAATTCCTTGGGCTACCGTGATTATTGTTGTTGCAGTGGCATATGGAGCTTCCTTGCTCACCACATTCCTTCCTGCTCGCCAAGCATCGAGAATTTATCCAGCTGAAGCCCTCAGGCAAGATGAGTAAGTCAACTACTTAAGTTTGTTAGCACTCTATACAGCAATTAAATGTTATCCAAACAGGCCTCACCAAAAAGACATCGTCATCCGGTAATCGACTAATAGGTACAAGAAGGCAGTAGCTTAAACGGCAGCAAAGTCTTACTTTCTGCTATATTGGCACAATTAGGAGGATATTAATGGTTTCCACAATAATTCGCGGTGGATATCTATTGGATTTAGATCTGCCTCTTATTATTTCTGATGTACTCATTGAAGATGATCAGATCAGTGCCATTGGTCCTGATCTCTCATCTCCAAATGCTAAGATCATTAACGCCGCTGGTAAAATCGTAATGCCTGGTTTGATCAACGCCCACACGCATTCCAATCAAACAATAGAAAAAGGTCTTTGCGATAGATTGCCTCTGGACGCGTGGATGATTCTCGCATCATATGGCGGAGCAGGTAGCCGACTAGAACCACGTGATCTATACGTTTCCGCTATGGTTGGTGCTATCGAAATGCTTTCAACTGGAACCACTTCGGTTATTGATTGCATGCGCCCTGATTTGTCGTGGTTCGACGAAGGCATGGATGCAGTTCTTCAAGCCTACGCAGATATTGGTATGCGCGCCAATGTGGCAGCGCAATTTGCAGATCTTGATTTTTTTTCTTCCATCCCTTTGAGCCTAATCAATGCTCCTCCGGAATATCAGCAAGATCGTCGCCGAGCGAGTATTGACGATATATTGACTCGAGCTGAAGCTTTTCTGGGTAGATGGGAAAATCAAAACCCGAAATTAACCCCTATGTTAGGTCCTTCCTCTGTACCTAGGTGCTCGATTGATCTCTACCAAGAGGTAATTAANTTAGCAAAACGAAAGCAAGTTCGCCTTCAATCTCATCTCCTCTCAGCAAAATCTCAAGTCCCTGTAGGAAATGAGCGCTTCGGAGGTTCCACGGTAAAGTATTTGAATAATCTAGGAGCATTAGAATCGTGGGCTTCATATGCACATGGTATATGGATATCTGACGAAGAGATCCCTATTCTTGCAAATTCAAAAACCACTATTGTCCACAATCCGGTAAGCAACCAGAAACTAGGCGCGGGTATCGCACCGGTGCCAGCCCTTGATAGGTCAGGCGTAATGGTTGCGATTGGCTCTGACGGCTCATCGAGTGGTGATAGCCAAAATATGTTTGAAGTAATCAAGTCGACGGCGCTTATACACCGAATCACTACTCCGCAAGAAAACTGGTTGGGTTCCTCTGATGCGCTACGGCTATGCTGGAACGGTGGTGCTTCAGCAATCGGAGCGCCAGTCGGTAAACTAGCCCCAGGGTATAAAGCAGACATTACTATTTTAAAGACCGGTGAATTAATGATTGGTCCCAAGCAGCAGTTAATGAATGCGCTCGTCTACTCAGAAGTTGGCAGATCNGTAGATACGGTATTAGTAGGCGGAGATACTGTTTTAGAAAACGGTCAAATCATAAATGTGAATACCAGCGCTTTGCTNGAAGAAGCTCAGGAATTAGCCACTCGAATTTGGTCAAATCTCCCTGAAAGATATAAGGCATTTGAGACGTTGCGTCCGATGCTAGAAGATTTAGAAAACGCGGTTGGGCGTTTAACTCTTGAGTTTTCACGCTCTTGCGGCTAAAAGCCTAAAGGTACTATGGAGGAATAATGGCAGATCTTGTCCTAAAAAACGCTCAATTAGTCTCATCCTTGGGTGTGACATCAGCTGGTGTTGCAATAAAAGAAGGCAAAATTATTGCTGTTGGGAGCGATAACGAACTTCCTTCAGCTCAAGAAGAAATTGACTGCAAGGGTATGCTTCTTTTCCCTGGCGTATTCGATCCTCATGTGCACCTTGGAGGAAGAACCCCTTATGCAGAAAACATCGTTAGCGAAACTCAAAGTGCTGCAGCTGGAGGGGTCACATCATTCCTGCAGTACCTTCGAAGCGGAGATCCTGAATACTCTGTAGTCACTGAGCGTATTGCCCTATGCCACGAAAAAACAATAGTTGACACCGCCTTCCATTTCATAGTCAGTGGTTTAGGCCAAGCAAAAGATATTGAGAATTTCTCTAGTAAGTTTGACATCGTTACTTTTAAATTTTATATGGGTGGTTATTCCGAAGGTAACCCAATAGGAATCATGACTGCAGATGATGGAGTCCTATANGCAGGAATGGAGCGTATACGCAACCTAGGACCTTACAACTATTGCATGGTGCACGCTGAAGACCACGCATTAGTAGAAATGTTTACTGATGAGATGAAACATAGCGGGAGAACCGATTTGCTTGCATACTCAGAATCGCGGCCTCACTTTGTTGAAGAGCAAGATGTCCTTCGAGCAATTTGGATGGCCGAATTACTAGATTGCCCTCTCTATATACCCCACGTAACTATAGGTGCGGCTATCGAGGCAGCAGGTNTAGCAAATCGGCGGGGTGGCAACATAGTTTTGGAAACGTGTCCTCATTATCTTGCGCTTACAGCTGATCATCCCGTCTTTGAAGGNCATAGAGCGGGAATTGGAAAGGTAAGCCCTCCTCTTCGAGACACATGGAATCAAGACCAGCTTTGGGCAGGGTTAGCCAATGGGCAAATTTCGACTGTCGGTTCTGATCACGTGCCAATCGAAAAGAGTGGAGATGAGCTTTGGGAAGAGCGTCCCGGCTTTGCAGGCATGGCCACGATATTACCTGTCCTCTTAACCGAAGGCTATTTAAAAGGGCGTATTTCATTAGAGAAGATAGCAGAAGTTACTTCACTTAATCCTGCCAAGCTTTTTGGCTATTACCCTCAAAAAGGAAATGTTTCTATAGGTTCGGATGCTGATTTAGTATTGGTTGACCTCCAAAAAGAGCAAACCGTTGATGAAAAATCAACTCACAGTCGTTTTACTTCGGCGTTCGATAATCAAAAACTGAAAGGCTGGCCAATTTTAACCATTCGCCGAGGAGAGGTAATTTTTCGGGAAGGTGAAGTCACAGCAGTACCAGGTAGCGGTAGAGTACTTACGCGTAATCAAACGAGGTAATTATCAAGAAATCATTTGAGGGATCAAATAACCGGGGCCAACTCTAGATTCAAAATTAGCAGCTGCATTGAGTATTGTTTCATCTTCTGAATGTCGTCCAATTAACTGCATACCTATCGGCATGCCATTAGATGCAAAGCCACAGGGAATAGATATTGCTGGTAAACCAAGAGCGTTAAAAGGTACTGTCAATCGAGTTGTTACTCGACTTTGACCGTTAGCAGACTCAACATCTACCAAGTCATTTTTTAACTGCACG
Source organism: SAR202 cluster bacterium (assembly GCA_009391465.1). Classification (GTDB taxonomy): domain Bacteria; phylum Chloroflexota; class Dehalococcoidia; order Lucifugimonadales; family Australimonadaceae; genus UBA2963. The sequence continues at coordinate 211,316 of VFHU01000010.1, read as the reverse complement.
TTGGGCTCAGTTAAGGCGTATGCAGGTGTTGAATTAGTAGGTGTCAATAAAATATCTACATCTTCAAATATATTATTGACTTCCCATCTTATTTGACTAAGTAATCTTGAAGCCCGCTCATGGTCTATTGTCCGTGCGAAAGCGCCAGCTAGTATCCGAAAACGAATATCTTGATGGAGAAAATCTTCGCCCCTGGTTAAAGCGTAATCCAAGAGCCAGCTCTTATTTTCGCTTTCAAAGCTAGGCTCTATCAATTGCATATGCCGGATACTAGGAATCTGAACTTCCTTTAAGGAAGCCCCCATCTGCGTAAATGCCTCTGAAGCTAACAATACAGCTTTCTCAACTTCATCGGTCGTATCATCAAAAAAATAATTCGTGACTAGCCCAATCCGCAATCCTTCGAGGCCTTGATTCAATGAATCAAAGTATTTCTTTTGATTCAAGCTCAATGAATTTGGGTCACGAGAGTCGTACCCTGCCAGAGCATCCATTGCGAGAGCTGCATCAGAAACAGTGCGAGCGAGTGGGCCAATAACCATGTACCACGATGAAGTGGGTGGTAACTCCCCATAGCGACTTACTAGTCCAGTACTAGGCTTATGTCCTACGATGCCGCAATATGAAGCTGGGTTGCGTATTGAAGCACGAGCATCAGTTCCTACCGAGAGGAATACTTGCCCTGCACTAACAGCAGCTGCAGAACCTCCGCTAGAACCGCCAGAGGTATGATTAATATTCCAAGGGTTGTGGATCGTGCCAAAAACACTGTAGGTACAACTACCTGCCAATGCCCATTCATGCATATTATTCTTACCAATAATAATTGCGCCCGCAGCCCTCAATCGCTCNACCACAGCAGCATCGTAGTCAGTAACATGCTCTCTTAAAATAGGAGAACCGCATGTTGTTACCCAGTTCTGAACTGCAATATTATCTTTCAGACCAACAGGTATACCGTGCAGTGGCCCGAGGTAATTCCCTGAACTAATTTCTGCTTCTGCGTACCGGGCTGAGGCAAGGGCTTCTTCTTCTTTTACTACAGGAAACGCATTCAATTTCGAGTCGGTATTTCTAATTTGCTCTAGAGAGGCAATCGTTAATTCAACAGGTGAAACTTTACGTGCCTTTATCAAAGGTGCGATCTCTGTAATTGATTTATAAAGTAAATCTTTCAAGGGCTAAGTCTTCTGTCTGTAATATATTGTGTGCTTCGAGGATCTAATCCTCCTAAATCAAGTTCCGCTAGACGTTCGCTAACATCAAATTGACGACTCACTAGAGGAATCAGTCTTTCAATTTCATCGTTGGTCAATTGGTCCTTGAATAAATCAAGTATCAATTGTCGAACAGTGTCTTCATTTAAAGCCATAATTTCACCTAAGTAATAATAAAGCTTCTAGGGAAATTTTCTTAATCAGAATTTCACTCCATAGCAGTGTATATGATTTCAAGCTTAGATTTTATGTTTTAATTCGTATGAACTTAACAGATACCTATATTTTTCGTAACCACACCAATGTAGTACTATAACCATCAAAAGAATGATGGTGCTCAACTCTAACATTCTTAGCCCAAGTGGTTTTCTAGGTGAAGTAATGCTAACTCGCGAACAAAATGAACGTCTTACTCAAGTAGGTCCAGGGACTCCCATGGGACAGTTGATGCGGCGTTACTGGCATCCTGTAGCAGGAAGTATTCAATTAGATTCGGAAAATCCCACTAAAGAAGTTCGCCTGCTAGGAGAAGATTTAGTCATCTATAGGGACGCTAAAGGTACACTAGGATGCATTGAACCTTCTTGTGCACATCGCAAAGCAAGCTTGGCCTATGGTATCCCTGAGGAAAACGGAATCAGATGCGCATACCATGGCTGGATTTTCAACGAAACTGGAGCTTGTGTAGACCAGCCTTCAGAACCTGAAGGTTCCAAGTTCAAAGAGAAAGTTCGCATTAAATCTTACCCTATTGAAGAGCTAGGTGGGCTGATATTCATATACATGGGGCCTTTACCCGCTCCTTTATTGCCTAGATGGGATGTTCTTGCATGGGAAGGTTATAAGGACGCGTGGTCAGTTCTCTTGCCATGCAATTGGCTTCAATGCCAGGAAAATTCTTTGGATCCCTTACATTTCCAATGGCTCCATCGTTACTGGGGAGGTTGGAGCATTGCGCGATTAAAACCTGAAGGTGAGCGTGAAGCTTTTTTTGCAAACGTTGCAGCAAGGGGCGCGGATCATAAAAAAATAGGCTTCGAAATAACTGACTATGGCGTTATTAAGCGGCGTTTAGTAGGTGATGAAACAGAAGATGCAGAACATTGGCGTATCGGTCATCCTATACTATTCCCTAATATTCTTCGTGTTGGTCACGGACTCGAATTTAGAGTTCCTGTGGACGATACTCATACTCTTCATATCGTTACAAATTACCGACAATACGACACTGGTGAAATCCCCATGCAAAATGTGCCTTACGAGGAACGATCACTTCATGATGAAAATGGCCGATTAGTACGCGATTACGTACCCGCACAAGATGCGGTAGCTTGGGTAATTCAAGGTCCTATAACTGATCGAACTACTGAACGACTGGGAATGACGGACGTAGGAATTATTATGTTCCGGAGAATGCTCCAGGAGCAGATGGATGTTGTAGAAAGTGGTGAAGAACCAATGAATGTCCATCGCAACCCAAATGAAAATGAAATTATCGTTCTACCGTGCGAAAATTACTTATACCCTGGTTATGAAGAAGTAGGTGGTCCATTTAGGAACTATAAACCTGGTAAGCCCGATGTTGAAGCTGCTCTTTCAGGCGCCGGTGCCGAACGCGAAGAATGGGCAGGCATAGAAGCTCAAACTGCGATATGGGGAAGCCAAGGNGGAAGTGGGCATTGGAATAATGGAACGAATTACAATTATTCCAACCAANCAAAATAACCCGATCGTAAGGTTAGTTCAGCGCACNTAAATACAAAATTATTTCCTTAGTGAATGTGCAAGTCGCTCTGCAATCATCACTACTGCAACATTCGTATTAGCATGCGTGACTGTAGGCATAATTGATGCATCGCCCACGTATAAATTATCGAGTCCGTAAACTTTCAGATTTGCATCGACTACTGCCATTTCATCCGATGATGGCCCCATCATGCAAGTCCCTACCCCATGATGGTAAGAATCATATGTAGAAAGAGCAAATTCTGACCAGTCCTCTGTCGGACTCGGTAATATCAAGCGTCCATAGTATTCCGCCAAAGTTTCATGAAGGATAAATTTCTCTATAAATTTCATTGCACTTAGCATTGCTGAAAGGTCTCCCTGGTTAGTTAGCATCGCATCATTAATAATAGGGAGATCTTGGGGGTTTGTACTGGCTAGAGTTACGCTACCTCGGTCGCGGTTTTCAATCAAGTTCAATACCACTGGCATCATAGGCTTCAAGCCTTCGACAATAATAGGTGCTCTCATATATATGTGGAAATCTGCATTGGGCAAAGAAGAATTACTCTTATAGCGAAGATTAAAACCCGGTACAACCCAATCAGGCCGGAAATCTTCTGAAGGGCCTTCGAAAGTCATTGTGACATTTGCATGATCTTGGTAGTTCTGGCCTACGCCAGCTAAATCAAGTACGGGCTTAATTCCAAGTCTGTTAAGGTCATTTACCGGTCCAATTCCCGATAGTTGTAATATCTGCGGACTGTGATAGACACCAGCAGTAAGTACAAATTGATCTGCAGATGCAGTGTATGACTGATTCCCCTGAATATAAGTTACCTCTTGTATCCGGTTTCCTGACTTTTTAAGGCTATGCACTAATGCATTAGAAACAATCGTCAAATTTTCTCTAGAGCGCACATTATCCAAGTAAGCGACAGCCATGGATTGTCGTAACCCATTTTTCACATTCGATATGCTTGCACCGATACCTTCAGGCGGATTCGGTACATTTGTATCCGCTGTCAACGGCAATCCCAGCTCGATTGCACGATCAACTACCGCTGCAATCATCCCTGATCGAGGCGCATCTAAAGAAAATTTTCTTGTTACATTAATGGGACCATTATTACCGTGAGAAGAAGTATGCCCAAAATTTTCGTCTGTCTCCATCGATATCAGGTACGGTAAGCAATCCTGATAAGACCACCCAGGATTTCCAAGTTCTTCCCAAGTATCTAAATCGTGCTCAGTTGGCCAAACATAGCCCATCATATTTACAGACGAGCCACCTCCGATTATTCGACCTGCTAAAGGGTAGTAGATACTGCCATCGAATTCTCTTTTCGTGGGATACATAACGGTATAATCCGACTCAAGTATTGCACTATTGCCCTTTGTACCATCAGCAATCATATCGGGAAGAGGCTGAGGATCCGGACCTGCCTCTAAAAGTAGAACCTTACAATCGGGGTCTTCAGAAAGTCGGCCTGCTACCACACATCCCGCAGACCCTCCTCCCATCACAATAACATCAAACACCTTACCGCTTACCATGCTAAACGCCTCCGTCAAACAGAAGCTTTAGCTATATTGTAAATCGCTTCCGTATTTTCGACTTAAGACAAATCTTTGTAACAATAAAACAGAATGTGATCCGCTATTGGCGGATCACTTTATATTACAAGCCAATCATAAAGGGAGCTCATTTGATTATGAGCTCCCTTTAGATCTCTAATTTAACCGTCTGCTATCTTTTTCAAACAATCCATAGCTGCACCGACCACAGGACCATTCTTGGAGTCTGAGTCTATAAATTCTTTTTTACCTTCGCTAAACCATGTGTCCTGCCAAAGTTTCATTCCGGCATCATCGAATTTAATACCTACTGTTCCCTCAGCTCGCATATTTTCGTCAGTCTTTGTCGAGTCCACGCGAGAATTTGCCAAATTTGCTTTAGCCATTCGTTCGTACTCTGCATTGATAATAGGCTTCAAATCAGCAGGGATTGCGTCCCATGTTTTCTTGTTAAAGAAAATTCCGGTTCCTCCACCCTCGCCCAGCTCATCATCGACCCAATAGTTGACTACGTTATACCAACTTCCACGATGTGCACCGCTTGCAGCGTATGCGGCACCGTCAATGATGCCCTTTTCTAGAGCAGTGTAAATCTCTGGGAAAGGAATCCGGGTTGGAATACCACCTAACTTCTTAATAAATGGCCCGTATAGTCCAGAGTCTCTTATTTTCAAACCCTTCAAACTAGGTTCAGTAATTTCATCATTAAGGTAAATTTTATAGCCAGCACCAATGTTCGGACCCATCCAATGTGCACCCTGTAACTTATCTGCATACGCATCTTGCACTGCGGAAATCAAGCCACATGATTCACGCTGATCCCAATCACCTTTAACGAAATCACCCGAAGTTCCTATAGCTGTAAATTCCTGAAGATACGAAGCATGTGTATACAAAGCCTGGAATTGATCCTCTAGTAGTGGGCGCATTTGCTCAAAAGCAGGAGCAATTTCTGATCCTCCAAAATCTACAAGCTCCAACCTACCACCCGTCAATTCATTAATATTTGCAATAAATGGCGTGTAGAAATTCTTGATACTTGGAGATTGTGGCGACCATGGCCTTACAACCTTTATTTTCATGGGATTATCTGCCGAGGAACCTGGTCCTGTCGGGACAGGAGTAGCCGTTGCTACAGGTTTTGGAGTAGGCGTCGGGTCAGACCCACACGCACCAATTACCAATAACATTGCCATCGCAGTAACCATCAACGCTAACATCTTACCCATATAACACCTCTTTCCTATGTTTATCTAAGATGCTGAAAACCCATAAAATCTCTCAGCATTCAAATACATAATTGCAGCTTTATCATCGTCTGAAAGCTCATCATTCTCACATATCTCAGTAACCTCATGCTTACAAAGCTCCGCGTTTACTTCGTGAGGAAAATCCGTCGAAAACATGAATGGCTTATTTCCAAAAACTTTTACAGCATAAGGTAGGTCTGGCTCATCGCCTTCAACGCCTACAAAGATTCTATCCTCGTCAATTTGACGCAAAATATAATCTTCAACTTGTTCATTTTTTTTGAGGTCAAAATATCGCTTCATGGGATCCATAGCTGTGAAAGCTCTGTAAGAGCTACCGCATCGTTCTCTTGCCATTAACAGCCAACCTACTCCGCCTTCAAGAAATCCAAATTTTGCATTAGGAAATCGATCAAAAATCCCATTAAATAGAAGCGACACGAAACCTATCGTGATACCACTTGGATGGCCTAAAGCATGAACCCCAGCAAAAATATTTAATGTGTCTAAGCCCAATCCACTATGTGCTCCTCCATGAAGAGAAAGTGCACACCCCAGCCGATCAGCTTCTTCATAAATTGGCCAGTATTCTTTATCTCCTAAATGGGTCTTCAATCCGGTGGAAGGAAGCATCACTCCACTAAACCCAAGTTCAGTAACTACTCTGCGCATCTCAATAATTGCATTTTCAGGATCCTGCATAGGAATCAATCCAACGGGATGCAAGCGGTTATCTTGGGAAGAATAGGCTTCATACATCCAATTGTTGTACGCCTGAGCAATACCATTAGCCCAGTCTAGGTCCATTATTCGCCCGAATGCTAAGCCTCTGGTCGGGTACAGTATTGAACGCTCAACACCTACGTCGTCAAGAAAGCCACCCCATCCTTTTGCTCCTCCAGGATCGATAAATGAACCCGGGGGGCTTACATGTAAATGGTGATGAATATGATCAAGCTCAGGAAAAGGCGTCTTCCGAACTTGCGTATCACCCCATGAAGCCGGAACCTTATTCATTATGGCCCCAAAGTCCTCAAATATATGTCCATCAGCATCAATGATTCGGTCAGGCGAAAAAACTGCCATTTTAGGCTGCTCCTTGCTAATTTGTGCGTAAGCTAACATTTCTGCATTGTTTGTCAATCTTTTGGAATTTATTGGGAGTACTCGTAATTATATGATTTACTTTTTGTGGTTTTACCTATATAACCACAGTGTGGTCAAGCCATTACTGCTTACGATGCCTACTCGAGATAACAACATATAAAAAAGGTATTACATTATGCTGAATAAATTTGTAGTTGTTGCGAAGAAATTAAATCGATTATTCGATTTAATTGTAGATTACTCTTTTTATATTGCCGCAATTTTAATTTTATTCGTGGCTCTAATTGTCGGTTATGAAGTTCTAATGCGACGAGTATTCAACGCTCCTACATTTTGGGTTCTACAAACATCAGGATATGCCTTAGCTTTCATAACTTTTCTTAGTGCTACAAAGATACTTAAAGAAGACGGCCACACTAGAATGACAGTTGTGACAGAAAATTTGCCAATCCGATACGTAACCATTATGAATAAAATTACGGCGATAGTCGCCGCCATTGTATGTGCTATTTTAACTTGGCGAACAGGTTGGTCTACCTATCAAGGGTACGAATGGGGCCTTAGTCTCTGGGAGGGGTACAAAATTCCACAATACTGGGTATGGTGGGTAATGCCGTTTGGATTTTTGTTACTTACTATTCAATTCATACGAATGGTTTTCGGTTATCAACCAGAAGTGAATAATGACCGAGAACTGTGACGATGCATAAAGCTAAATGCTAAGCCAAAGTAATTTCCTTAATCTTGGGCTTTGAACGGAGATAAACATGGAATGGTGGCTGCTACTCACATTAATATTTCTAGCACTAGTGGGTCTTATGGCCACGGGCATGGTCATTGCAATTGTTTTCATGGTCATGAATATCATCGGCCTGATGTGGATAGCCGGCGGTATTCATGGATTAGCAGTTATTCCCGGTAGTATTTTTTCAGGCACAAGTACGTTTTCTTTGCTAGCAGTACCAATGTTCTTTTTGCTTGGTGCAGTTCTTTTTCATGCAAAAATTATTCAATTAGTCATGGATGTTACCAACGTATGGATAGGTAAAGTACGCGCGCGCTTGCTATTTGTATCTTTATTTTCAGGTACAGGGCTAGCAATGTTAAGTGGAGCGGGCACAGCTGATACCGCACTAATCGCATCCACCCTATACCCTGAAATGGAAAAACAGGGCTACCATCGAAATTTAAGCTTGGGAACAATCGTCTCATCTGGCTTACTTGCTGCAATCATTCCGCCTAGCGCTTTAGCCGTTTTATTAGGAAGTTTGGCAGAGATAAATATAGGAGCATTACTTCTAGCTGGTCTTTTCCCGGGGTTAATGATGGTTACGATGTACATCATTTATGTCAGCNTTCGTGTAGCAATCAACCCAAGTCTTGCACCAACGTACCCATCAGAAACGGTTCCCTTAACTACTAAATTAATGATGACACTAAAGATTACTCCGCTAGGAATCATCATTTTCACCGTTATGGGCTTTATTTTGTTAGGAATAACCACACCCAGTGAAGCTGCCGTAACGGGAGCATTAGGCGCGATGTTCGTTACAGCCCTATATGGCAGATTAACCATGACAACTATGAAGAATGCCTTATTCTCGGTTGCACGAGTATTTGGCATGTTCTTTTTGATTATTGCTGGTGCAATTTCCTTTGGGCAATTCATCGCTCAAACAGGCGCAGCAGCCTCTTTGCTTGAATGGGTGGTCGGGTTAGACATGCACCCCATTGCTATTCTCATTGTCATGCAGCTCGTTATTGTAATTCTCGGACTATTTATGAGCCAATTACCCATTATGCTCATTGCGATACCTATTTTTGCGCCTATAGTTGAAGCATTTGGATGGGATCCCATATGGTTTTGGATCATGTTCCTTATGAACATGGCTGTAGGGGCTGAAACCCCACCTTTCGGGTTTGCATTATTTGTGGTCAAAGGAGTGCTTCCCAAACACGTTAGTATGGGAGATATTTATAAAGCGCAAATTCCATATGTAATAATGGATATAACCGCTATTGGTATAATTATTGCATTCCCTCAGATCGCGCTCTGGCTACCAAATCAAATGACTTAACCCAGTTAATTGTTTATGCGAAATATTTTGAATCCAATTCTCAACAAAATTAAGCCCACGGTGTTTACATGCGAAGTATTTTAATTAGACTTACCCAATTGTTGATCGCAATTACTGTAATTGGGCTAATTGCTTATACTTCTGTTGCATTTGTCTCTTGCTGTATAACTGGAGCAACACGATGGTCAAATGACACCATGTTTATATTAGGCCTATCGCCTCTGAGTGCAATAATTATATGTTCAGGGATAATTATCGTTGGTGTCATTTTCATAAGGGTATTAAAGAAAAATACCAAATTACCTAAATAGCGCCATCATAAATGATGTGGCGATTAAAACCTCTCTGCAGTTCCAAGTAAGCATCTTTTGTTAGGATGGGCTGAAAATTATCAACCATTCTCGAACCTAGTGCATCTTTTGAAAGTAGATCAATAGCAGTCAGTGCCATCGAGCAGGCCGGATCAACAACAGCTGTTTGATAATCTTGCACAAGAAAATCAGCTCCGTGAACTGTCCCGGTGCAACCAGTTGCATATGGCTGGATGGTTGGGAGTAAATGAGTAAGATCACCCATATCAGTAGAACTTCCTCGAGGTGCTCCTCTTTTTACATTGCTTGCACCAACAACTACTTCTGCATTTTGCCGGAAAATTTCGAAGAATTCTTCATTAACTGACATCGGCAAATATGCAGCAAATGTATTTAATTCAACTTTTGCACCAACTGCCAACGCACCAGCTTTAAGCGCTCGCTCAACCTTAATATCTGCATCTGCAATAGACTCTAATGTCCTTCCACGGATAAACATTTCCAATCGAACATTGGAGGGAACAGCATTCACCACATCCCCACCATGAGTAATGATGGGATGGACACGAATGCTGTCCGCATCCTGGAAAGTTTCACGATTAGCGTTGATTGCAGCAAAGGCCACATGCGCTGCTTGCAAAGCATTAATTCCCTTATGTGGAGCGCTACCGGCATGGGCCTGAATTCCAATGAATTTTGCTTCTTTCGCAATAGCACCGTTGTTAATGGATCCATAAGCTATCTTACCTTCAGCTGCATTTGTACTAGAATGCGTAAGCATCGCCATATCAATGTCATCAAACACTCCCAACTTGATCAGCTCTGCCTTTCCTCCCATAAACTCTAATTTCATTTCCTCTACAAGCGATTGACGGTACTCAAGTTCAATGTATTCTTCAGCCGGGACTGCGATGAATGCGATGTTCCCATTAATATTTTCACGAACATCAGGATCTGCAAGAGCTGCTGCCGCTGCAAGCATAGAGCCGATTTGAGTGTGATGCCCACAAGCATGCGCAAATCCTGTATTGGCATCGGCAAATGGGTGACCGGGAACAATCAATGAATCTAATTCGCCCATAATAGCCAACGTGGGTCCACTATTAGCGCCTTGTAAATTTGCGCGCGTTCCCGTAACTGCAAGTTCGTCTTTATGCGGCAGTCCTAAATAATCGAAAAATTGCTGTACCAAACCAGCGGTCCGAAATTCACGAAATCCTGTTTCCGGATGCTGAAGGATATCCCGTGCTAAATCAACAGCCTTCTCAGAATGTTTAGAAATAAGATCTTGAACGTGGGCCTTAATGCTATTTTTTTGCATAAAGATTCTCCTTCGAAAATTAGTGCAGCATTTTGTACACCTTACTGCTTTAACGCGGCTACATACTACAAGATAAACAGGTAAGCAACATTTCCTCTATTCCAATTCTCAAAATATTGCATTTGATTTCGCTTATATAAACAGAGTGGTGGCACTGATTGTAAGTGCCACCACTACTAAGGTTGCCTATAAGCCGGATTCTGTATCCCATAGGATGGTGATCATCTATCTAGCCCTGCTGTTACCATCAGGTTCATGCGGCCTACCCGAGAACTCGGAGGGCGCCGATATTCTTAAGAATTGTTCTCCTATTTGGCCTTGCTCCAGGAGGGGTTTTCCAGCATCTCAACTCACGCTAAGATCTGGTGCGCTCTTACCGCACCGTTTCAACCTTGCCTGTGACATATGTCCATCGGCGGTTTAGTTTCTGTGGCACTTTCCGTCGCTTCACAACGCCTGGGTATTACCCAGCTCCCTGCCCAATGGAGTCCGGACTTTCCTCTACGATATTCGCAGCGATCACCCAGCATCCTTAGCGTTAGTATTTTACATGCTCATGCAAGCTCTAATTCAGGAATGTCATTTTTAACTTTTATTTTTTTTATCAGTGATTTTATTACGTCTTTTTTCTGAATATCGTTCAAATCTTCCCATTGATTAAGGAATTTCATTGAATTCGATCGGATCATTACGCTCATAGAATTTTCGGTTGAAGCAAATTTAATTCGTTCATTTAGTGACTGTTTTGCATTCTGTAATTGAGCCATCCCGTTTCGTAATTGAGACAGAGTCAGATTACCACTAGCTGCACGCTGAACGCCTTCTAATAAACGTCTATCTAGTAATTTCAATTGAGTATTTGAACGTGCGGTTTGTTCTGCAATCCAAGCCTCTTGCTCTCGATCGGATCCTTCTTCACCAGTAACTAATTTTTCATGAAGGATTTTAGTAACTTGTTCTTCGAGAATATCTGCCTTGACAGTTCGATAATCACACTGGTTCCTGTTAATGCGAGATTGACATTGGTAGTAACGGTATTTTTTAGTTGATCGTTCACCATCTTTACGTTTCCAATTTTGCTTTCTTGTAACTCCCATCATCCTTTGTTCGCAATAGCCACAGTAAACAATTCCAGACAGCAAAAAAGGGATTGTCTTCGAAACTCCACGTGTGCGACTTAATCTTTGCATTTTGTCCTGAACTTGTCGGAATTCTTCTGGCGTAACAATTGGCTGATAACTACCTGGTATCCTTAATCCAAACCTCCTATAGGTACCGATATATGCCGTATTACGCAATATGTCACGTATCGTTACCATGCTCCATCTATTGCCTGTTCTAGTACGAAAACCCTCGTTGTTCAATGCAGAGGCGATTGTACGAACACCTTCATTCTCAGAAGATAAATATCTTTTATATATCAATTCGACCACTCTTGCCTGATCAGGAACAAGTCGAAAGGTTCCATCCACTCCTATGCGATACCCAAATGGAGGCTTACCTAAGCCCAGACCTTTAGCAGCTTTAGCTTTCATTCCCTGTTTTATTTTTTCTCGTCTTATAGCAGCCGCGTTACTAGTACGTAGTGCATTTTGCAATGGGTCAGGAAAATCAAGGTCATTGCAAACCACTTCACAAGCAAGTAAATCCAATTCGAGTATTTTCTCTACTTGATCTTCTAAATCTAATCCAAAGTGAGTAGAGTTAGGGATAACCACCAGATAGCCGTTCCTACTTTCTTTAATAAATTCAAGCATTCGAGACCATGCAGAAATATTGTCTAAGTTATTAGATTCAATATAAACACCATAGTCTGAATGCTGATTTTCTTGGCAATAGGCTAAATAGGATCTCTTCAAATCCTCAGCGAGATTGGCTTGCTGACCAGTATTATTGGGTGCGTTTAGATTAAAATATCCAAGTGAACGCATAACTTAATTATTAACCAGGATTCTTCCGCAGTTAGGGCACCTATGCAGACTATTAGAATCTCGAATTTCCTGTTGCAATTTCATAGGTAATCCAATTTTGCATAAGTTACATAAGTTATGTTCCATTCTTGCGACAGGACTGCCACGATGCANCTTTCTTACTTGCTCGTATATTGAAATTTCTATATTCGAAATCGAAGAAGCGGTAGAATCCCGAGAAGCTATAAATTTAGAAACCTCGTCTTCTAGATGAGATTTTTCACCCAAAAGAGCTTCTTGAGTCTCCCCCCATTTCGATTTCAAAGAAATAAGTTTTTCATCAAATGAATCTTTAGATTTTTCTAATTGCTCGATTTCGTCAAGGATAAGCAATAGCGTATCTTCCGCTTCATTTTGGTGGCCTTTGAGCATTGCAACATCTGATTGTAAATCTTGCAATTCCCTCGAATTAACGATTGTTCCACCGTATAGTTTTTTTTCTGCTTCTAAAATTTTTGAGGAAATTTTTACAAGGGTATGATCTGCTTCAGATTGTTCTGTTTGCTTCTTACTTATCTCAGTTTGTAAATTTAAAACCCTTTGCTGCAAGGCACGCAAAATTTTGTCCTCATTAAGTTGAGTGGTAATCTCTTGAAGCCTATCTGAATGCTTATCTATCTGAACATCAATTGATTGTAACTCTAATAAGTAATGCATGATTATACGTCCCGCAGTAAGTAGGGCGATTGTACGAATTGCAACCTAAGCAGTCAACAAAAGAAATCATCACCAATTCCAAATAATGCTCAATTCTTGACCCAGATTATTTGATATTGCCTCAGCAACGGCTGCTAATTCGGGCACCACAGAAAACTCGGCCATTGAAGTACAATGTCCGTCTATTAGTCCGCATGCAATAATTGATTCGAATGCTCTAAGATCTGTGCTGATATTTAACGCAAATCCATGAGTAGTAATGCCGTTAGAAATCTTAACGCCTATAGATGCAATTTTCCCTTTTTCTGTCCATACTCCTGTATCCTTACCGCGTTTATATGCATTAATCCCGTAGGAATTAAGCGTGCAAATCAGGGCATTCTCAAGTGCTAATACGTATCGTTTTGGACCGATGCCCAATGATCTCAAATCAATTATGGGGTAACCTATTAACTGCCCGGGTCCGTGATAGGTAACAAAACCACCTCTATCTGTTTCTATCAATGGAGCGTCTAGCTTGGAAACAATATGACTTAAGTCTATTCTCCTTCCTAGGGTGTATACAGAAGAATGTGTCAAAAACACCAGCGTATCATCGATGAACTTTAAAGAGCGTTTGGATTTTAATTCTTCCTGATAGTTCCACACCTTTAAATAATCAATATTCTCCCCAAGCCAAATGGCTATACCTTGATGCTTTGGAGTTTTGGCAGACTTAGTCATGTATACTTCANTGGTGAAATAAACGCGTGCCAGACAGCGACATTATCANCCCGTAAGCATCGCATGCCTTCACAACATCTTCATCCCTTACCGAGCCTCCTGGTTGAACAACATATTGAACACCACTCATTGAAGCCCTATCGATATTATCGCGGAAAGGTATAAATGCGTCTGAAGCCATGGCCACGCCGGATAAAGTATCCAACCACTGACGTTTCATTTCTCTGGGAAGTCTTGTAGGTACTTCATGAAATGATTGCCTCCATATAGAGTCTTCTTCTGGAGATAAGTCATCGCGAAGAAACCCATCTATGGCGTTATCTTTTTCTGGTCTACCTAGCTTGTCGCGAAAGTCCAAATTTAGAGTATTGGGGTGCTGACGAAGGTACCATATATCTGCTTTATTTCCTGCTAGTCGTGTACAGTGTATACGTGACTGTTGCCCTGCCCCATTACCTATCACTTGCCCATCATAGGCGAAACAAATTGAATTAGATTGCGTGTATTTAAGGGCTATGAGAGCTACTAGCATATCCCTTCGAGCAGAATCTGGAATATCTTTCTTTGCCGTAACAACATTGTTGATTTGTTCTTGCCAATTCTTAGTAATATTTCGTCCTTGTCTAAGGTGCACGCCGAATATCGTGCGTGTTTCTTCCGTATCAGGGCTGTAGCTTTTGTCTACCTCAAGCATGCAGTATCTACCATTTTGCTTTTGAGAAAGTATTTCCATAGCTTTTTCTGTAAAACCAGGTGCAATGACGCCATCAGAAACTTCACGTCGAATCAAATTTGCGGTAGATTCATCTACTGTTTGAGATAACGCTATCCAATCGCCAAATGAAGAAACCCGATCAGCCCCACGAGCTCGAGCATAAGCAGTAGCTAAAGGTGAAAGCTCAATATTGTCAACAAAGTAAGCTCTTGTGAGTTCATCGCTCAAAGGAGTGGATATCGCAGCACCAGCTGGACTAACATGCTTAAAAGATGCTGCTGCTGGCATCCCAGTTGCATCATTCAAGTCCTTCACCAACTGCCATGAATTTAAAGCGTCTAGCAAATTAATAAAGCCTGGAGATCCATTTTTCACTTGAAAGGGGAGAGAACCTTCATCTACAAAAGCGCTTGCAGGAGTTTGATGAGGATTCATCCCGTACCTCAATACAATCTCATTGTTTTCCATAAATACCTTAATTCCTATAAATTTAAAGTCTGCTCAGATAGCTCCTCAGTCAAGGTTTTGACTAAAGATAAGAATCTACTAGCCTCAGCGCCATCGCAGATTCTATGATCAAAAGATATACACATATTCATCATTGATCTTATAGAGATGCTCTCATTCTGTAGAACTACAGGACGTTTTACAATTGCCTCTGTAGTGACTATTGCTGCTTGCGGGTAATTAATTATGGGAACAGATGCGATAGAACCTAATGCCCCAGTGTTATTTAACGTAAAGGTACCATCTTGGACATCCTGTAACTCAAGAGTATTTGTTTTTGCGCATTTAACTAATCGATCCAACTCTATCGCAATATCAGGAATATTTAACTCATCTGCTTTTTTTATAACAGGTACAATTAAACCTTCTTTAGTAGATACTGCAATGCCAAGATTAATCTCGTTGTTAATTATAATTTGATCCTGAGACCATCTTCCGTTCAGATGCAAGTTAGCTCTCAATGCTTTGCCTACAATATGCACCCAAAATGGCATGAATGTCAGTGGAACATCATGTGTCTGCTCGAAGCTTATTTTTAGTTTAGATCTTATATCCACTAATTTTGTTACATCTAACTCCACCATCGACCATGCAGAAGGAATTTCTGTAGACGATCGAGACATATGATCTGCAATAGTTTTACGTATCGGGGTTAATGGAATACTAGATATTTGAACATTAGTATTCTCAAGAGTTGGAACTCTTGGAAGATCATTAGATGACAGGTACTGTTCCAAATCTTTTTTAGTAATTCTGCCACCTATACCGGATCCATTTACCTCCGAAAGATTAATGTTGTATTGATTAGCAATTTTTGCAACAAGAGGAGAAATCACATCTCTACGATTAACGGTGTTGTTGGGGGTTGTAGGCGGATCAGTAGGCTCAAATGATTGCTGAGTGGGTACCTCTTGTAGCACATCGGGTCTACCTTCACCTCGTTCACCGGACCCCGTAGGCCCAACACTGCGAACATCATTCAGAAATTCAAACTTTGAAGAGCTAACTTCCTCTTTTTCATCTTCTATTTCACATATAGGTGAGCCCATCGGAACAGTATCGCCCTCGTTAACCAGTGCGCATATAAAAACCCCTGCAACAGGTGAAGGAATTTCCATATTTACTTTATCTGTAACTACTTCCACTAAAGGGTCGTACCGTTTAATCGGCTGCCCAGGAGTAACTAACCATTTGCCAATAACTCCTTCAGTAACAGATTCTCCCACTTGAGGCAAATCTACAATATTTCTCATGCTAGTAGTTTAAAAGCTCCCGAATCTTCATTTCTATTTTTTCCGATGTTGGCATATAAGCTGCTTCAAGAGTTGGCGCAAATGGCATCGCAGGGATCTCAGGACCACTACAACGCATAATTGGAGCATCTAAACTTTCAAAAGCATTTTCTGCGACCAAAGCGCTTATTTCCGAGCCAACCGAAACAGCAGCATTGTCCTCTTGAACAATTAAAACTTTATTCGTTTTTTGCACAGATCTAATTATTGTTTGAGTGTCTATTGGACGTAAAGTTCGCAAATCAATAACCTCGATACTGATTCCTTCCTTCGCCAAATTTTCAGCAGCCTGCAGAGAGTAATGTAACGTGAGTCCGTACGTAATTAAAGTCGCATGATCGCCAGGAAGCTTAACTTCAGCTGAACCAATAGGAACGATATAGTCGTCGTCAGGAACTTCACCACGTACAGACCGATATGTTCTTTTATGTTCAAGTACTATAACCGGATCTTCGTCTCGTATTGCAGCTTTAATTAATCCTTTTGCATCATATGGAGTAGATGGGATCACTACTTTCAAACCTGGAGTATGTGCAAAAAATGATTCGACGCTTTGCGAATGATATAAGCCCCCACGAACATGTCCCCCGTATGGAGAACGAACAACCATAGGCACATGTAATTTACCTTTAGTTCCGNAACGAACTCTCGCCGCCTCACCGATCAATTGATTAATTGTAGGCCAAATAAAATCTGCAAATTGTATCTCAGCAATTGGACGTAACCCACGCATTGCTGATCCTACAGCAATCCCTGCAATTGAAGCTTCCGCAAGAGGAGTATCCAGCACACGAGCTTCTCCGAATTCTTCTATAAAGCCTTTAGTGGCAAGAAAAACACCCCCTCGCCTTCCGACATCTTCTCCTAGCACAAAAACTGAAGGATCATTGCGCATTTCTTCAAGCATCGCCTCTCTTACTGCTTCGATTAAAGTAATACTCCCCACTATGAATCCTCATTAACTACATTTTCAAAAACGTCAGCCGCATCAGGAAAACCGGCGCTCTCTGCACGATCTGTAGCTTCATTGATTTCGTTCTCTGCCCATGCATGCAAGTCTTCATCTTTTGCAGAAGTCAAAACGCCTTTTCCTTCAAGTAAATGTTTCAATTTTTTCAAAGGGTCGCGCAGTTTGGCCCGATCAATATCAGACTGATCCCTGTAGACAGAATCATCATCATCACTGGTATGAGGCAGGTATCGCTCCAGGTCAAATTCTATTAAGCTCGGTCCTTGTCCGCTTTGCGCCAATGCGACAGCTTCTGCTGCTACTAAATAAGATTCAACAACATCAGTCCCATCCACTGTGTATCCCGGCATTCCATAGCCTCTTGCACGAATCGAGATTTCTTCTATTGCCATCTGGGATGACTGCGGCACTGATATCGCATACTTGTTATTTTCAACAAAAAACACCACAGGTAATTTATGAACTGCCGCGAAATTCATTGCTTCATGCACCTCACCTTGGCTCGTAGTCCCATCGCCAAAATAGCATGCGACTACGACCTGATCACCCAGCATTTTGGACCCTAACGCCCAACCTACTGCATGAGGAACATGCGTTCCTATTACGTTGGATTGGTTAATTATCCGAAGNTCGGGAGCTGCGCCATGCTGAGGAAATTGGCGGGCGCCGGATAAAGGCTCACCGTCTTTTGCTAAAAATCCTTTAATCGAATGTTCAGGAGTCAATCCCAAAGCCGTGGTTACAGCTAAGTCACGATAATACGTAAAGCACATAAAATCATCTGAATGTTTACGTAGGGCCCATACAGATGCAAGTTGCGCAGCTTCATGCCCTTGACATGAGGCGACAATAGCTGCTTTACCTTGCCGGTTCATTGCCCATACTCTTTCGTCTAGAGTACGCACCAATAGCATAGTTGTGTAAATATCTAGTAAATCTTCTTCCGTAAGATTAGTTATCACTTTATTATTTATATCTGCGTCCCTTTCTTGGGAGATTATCAAACAGACGAAAGAGATTCGCTAGAGTCANTAGTAGAATTTTTCGTAGAATAGTGATGAGGCCTGTATTGAATAGACCAATTTTCTTAATCATTCGTTTCCATGAAATCGGCTTAAAAGGTAAGAATTTACCGTTGTTTGTAAGGCATCTGGTGGAAAACCTGAGACGGGCAACTTTAGGGCTAGGAGTAGAAGAAATTCAATCAGTCCGAATGATGGTAAAACTCAAATTGTCGCCAAAATCAGATTCTGAAAAAGTGATAAATGCGGTTAAAAAAGTATTTGGAACTGTAAAAATTTCGCCTGCAGTCAGAATTGATCCTACTTACGATCTAATATGCAAAGAGGTCCTGCGATTGGCAAATTTAAAACCATTTGAAAGTTTCAGAATCACTGCTAATCGAGCTGATAAAAATTTTTTTATGACTTCCAACGAATTGAACTCCAAGTTAGGAGAAACTATCGTAAACAAGACCAGATCGAGAGTAGATTTATCCAATCCCGAATTAAATATTCATGTAGAAATTCAGAGAAACGATGCTTACATTTATAGTGATGATTACTCTGGCCCTGGGGGTTTACCAGTTGGTACTGCAGGAAAAGTAGCCGTCCTAATGTCTGGAGGCATTGATTCCCCTGTAGCTGTCTGGCGGATGCTTAAGAGAGGGTGCAAAGCTGTCCTTGTCCATTTCCATTCTTTCCCTTTAGTAGAAGGTCGATCTCGAGAGAAAGCTCGTGAATTGGCAAAGATTCTTAATATTTATCAGTATGATACCAAATTATACTTAGTACCTTTTGCAGAAATACAAAAAAGAATTCTATTGGAAGTTCCAGGGGCCTTGAGGGTAGTAGCATACCGTAGACTTATGGTAAGAATCACCGAAGCTATAGCAAAAATTGAAAACGCGAAAGCCTTAATTACTGGTGAAAGTGTTGGCCAAGTTGGATCCCAAACTTTGCAAAATATTTCCACTGTTGCTGAATGCACTAGTATGCCAATACTTCGGCCATTGATAGGGATGGATAAGATTGAAATCATCGATCAAGCTAAAGCTATCGGTACTTACGAGATTTCAATATTACCTGATGANGATTGCTGCACTCTCTTTGTGCCAAAATCTCCTTCAACTTCTGTTAAGCCTTTTGAAATTATTCCGTATGAAAATAAATTGCCCTTGGATGAACTCATTCAACTTTCAATCCGTGAGAGTGAGATTTTCGAATACCACGTTACTGATAATTAAATTCTGTCAAAAGTTTGACTAAGTAAACACTCAATGGTAGAAGCCTTATAGCGAAGGAGGTCCAAATGTCCCGCGAAATTGATGAAATAAAAAGAGAGGTCGCCATTGCTAATCGGGTACTTGCAGATCTTGGGTTAGCAACACATATTCTAGCTTCGTTAGGCCATGCAAGCCTACGTGTTCCAAACCAACCCGAACTATTTGTAGTAAAAGGTCGAGGATATGAGACAGATGCCTTACATGTCGCAAAGCCTGAGGAAATGATTGTAGTTAATACCAACGGCGAGTTCGTCGATGGTCCAAAAGGCACATCCCAATGTTATGAAGTCAAAATGCATTCATGTATTTATCGTGAACGCCCCGAAGTAATGTCGATTGTTCACACACACCCACGGTATACCAATGTGCTTGGTCTAAATGACGTCAAATTAAAACCTATGTCGAATGAAGGTCATCAACTAGTAAGAAATGACATTCCAGTGTTCCCTCATTCAAAATTAATTATTACCGAAGAAGATGGAATGGAAGTTGTATCTGCTATGGGCCAAAGTAATGTCATGTTGTTACAGGGACATGGAGCAGTAACCACTGGGAATAACCTAGAAAACTCGGTAATGAATATGCTTCATTTAGAAGAACAATCAAGGCTCAATTGGTATGCGCTCTGTGCGTTTGGCCCAAACTACAAAGGCATTCCTGAGCCTAGCATGGATGAATTTGCTGCAGGTTTTTCCGAAATGCGTAATGCCCCTCACTTAGCAACTCCATTACGCAATATGCCGACTGTTCATGTGGGAGGAGTCTGGAAATACTATACGGATCTAGCTGCAAGCGCCTTAGACAGTTCAATATAATAAAAGGTCAACTGCATGGATTCTTACATAAAAGTAGAAATAGAAAATTCAATCGGAACCATCATTCTGAATAGACCGAATCAGCTCAATGCAATTAATTATGCTATGTGGGGAGAGCTAAAAAGCGCCGCAAATAAATTGTCTGGTAATGACGCAGTTCGAGTGGTCATAATTAGAGGTGCAGGAACGAAAGCATTCTCGTCGGGTGCAGATATAAAAGATTTTCCTGCACATAGAAGCAGCAGTGTCCTAGCACGTGAATACGCGATGTCTTTTGAGGGTGCCCTTGATTCAGTTGAACAAATGCCTCAGCCCACTATATCGATGATACAAGGCATCTGCATTGGCGGGGGCTGCGAATTATCCATGGCTACTGACATTCGTATCGCAAATACTTCGAGTATTTTTGCTGTTCCGGTAGCTAAAATTGGTGTACTTGTTGGATACAATGAGATGCGACGCTTAGTTCAATTGGTTGGCAGAGGCCATGCTTCTAATTTGCTACTAACTGCGCGAAAAATAGACGGTCATGAGGCACTGCGAATCGGGCTTATCACAGACTTAGTCGAATCCAATGAAATCGAGAAATTTACCTATCAGTTAGCNTCAGATATAGCTAATTATGCGCCGTTAACACAATCTGGCCATAAAAAAATCATGCAATCAGTTCTCAAGGATCCTGCACTCTTATCATTGTCTGAAGAAGAAAAATTTCTGCCATTATCTATTTTCGATACTTATGACGGTATGGAAGGCTATCGTGCGTTTGTAGAAAAAAGGCTCCCAAAGTTTACGGGTACATAATGAATTTACCTTTAGAAGGAATGACCATCTTGGATTGTACTCAAGTAATGGCAGGTCCATATGCCACTTTACTTCTTGCAGACATGGGTGCAGAAATTATCAAAATTGAAAAGCCTGAGGGAGATGATTCCAGAAAAATGGGTCCTCCATTTATACATGGAGAATCAGCTGCATTTCTTGGAATCAATCGAAATAAGAGAAGCGTTGTACTGGATTTAAAAAGTAAAATTGGACAAGAGGTATTTAAAGATATTGCGAAGCAAGTCGACGTAGTTGCCGAAAATTTCAAACCAGGGACAATGGAAAAATTAGGGTTAGGGTTTGATGTTCTTAGAGAAAATCACCCTGAGTTAATTTTCCTTTCTATTTCAGGCTTTGGGCAAACAGGTCCCTACCAAAACCGACCAGGTTATGACTTATTAGCGCAAGGTATGTCGGGAATCATGAGTGTTACNGGATACCCAAACTCACCACCCGTCAAAGTAAGCATTCCTATCGCCGACTTAAGTGCAGGCATGTTTGCAGCATATGGCGTATTGTCCGCATATATTCATAGGCTGAAAACTGGAAAAGGACAGTTGGTTGATACTTCCTTAATGGAATCTGCTATAGCGCTAACTGTATGGGAATCTGCAGAGTATTGGGGAAGCAGTTCAATCCCTAAACCTATGGGATCCTCTCATCGCTTAGTGGCGCCTTACCAAGCAATTGAAAGTGCCGATGGATTTTTCAACATTGGAATAGCCAATCAAAATAATTATGTGAAATTTTGCGCCGCAATTAATCGACCTGACCTGTTAACTGATGATCGGTTTATTGACAACCCGAATAGGATGATTAATTATCAAAAACTTGCAGATGAAATTCAAAAAACAACTCGAACGAAATCGTCGGAAAAATGGTTAGAAATATTTAATAGCCATGGTGTACCTGCAGGACCAATTTATACAATGGAAGATGTTTACCTCGACCCTCATGTAAAACACCGAAAGATGATTCAGGTACTTGATCATCCAACTGCTGGTCCGGTGAAACATATAGGGATTCCTGTAAAACTATCGGAAACTCCTGGTTCGATCAGGCTACCTGCACCTACTTTAGGTCAGCATACTAGGAGTGTATTAGCTCATTATGGAATCTCTGCTGAAGTGATTGAAAAAATTGCATCAGATACCTAAGCAAAAACAAGATTTCCTTGCTATGGTATGTAACAAATTAGAAGCTATTTGGAGACTTCATGAATTCACAAGAACGTGTAATCGGAACGCCGGTACCTAGAGTAGATGGCCGAGATAAAGTAACTGGCTCAGCAAATTATGGCGCTGATTTTGAAATCCCAGGACTGCTCTGGGCAAAAACATTGCGCAGCCCCTACCCTCATGCACTAATAAAAGATATTGATGTTTCGAATGCGCAAAAATTGCCAGGAGTTCACGCGGTCATNACAGGTAAAGATATTCCTGAAGGAATGAAATGGGGCCGCCGCATAGTTGATGTACCAGTTCTTGCACAAGATGAAGTTAAATTCGTTGGAGAGCAAGTTGCAGCAGTTGTAGCAGATGACGAAGAAATAGCCCAACGAGCATTGGAGTTAATCGACGTAAAATATGAAGAATTACCTGCCGTAACTGAACCTGTCGAAGCAATGAATGATCAGATACTTGTCAATCCAAATATGAATGAATTTAGTGGTTTACTTTATGAAATTGAAAAGCCAACAAACGTCATTGTGCATTGGGAGTGGAGTAACGGAGATATTGATAAAGGAATGGCGGAAGCCGACATAATTGTTGAAAATACGTTTACAACCCCATCACAACATCAAACTTACATGGAAGCACATAATTCAACTGTTCAAGTACACAATGATGGTACCGCAGAAGTATGGACTCCAGGAAAAGCTCCTTATGCTGTAAGGCGGCAGATTTCAGGTCCTTTGGGAGTAGATCCCGAGAGTATTGTCTTCCACCCAGTCACAATTGGAGGTGATTTTGGGGGCAAAGGTTCTCCTATGAATGTTGCACTAGGGTATTTATTATCCAAAAAAGTTGGAGGAAGACCCGTACGAATGGTATTTGATTACAGCGAGGAGTTTCTTGCCGCAAATCCACGTCACCATTCAATCCTAAAAATGCGAACTGGTGTGAAAAAAGATGGATCTATAACAGCGCATGATGTAAATATTGTATTTGATAGTGGAGCTTATGCCGGATTTAAACCTGCAGGGCATCTAGGTGGAGCTAAAGCAGCGGGAGGCCCTTACCGAACATTGAATGCAAGGGTTACTGAAGACATGGTCTACACTCACAATACCCCATGCGGGCATATGCGTGGGCCAGGCGAACCCCAAGCTGTTTTCGCTTTAGAGTCTCACGTAGATGAGATTGCAAAAGCAATTGAAATGGACCCTGTTGAATTTCGATTAAGGAATTTAGTCGAAGATGGAGAGCCCACCGCCCTCGGTGATATATTTGTGGAAAATAAGGCAAGTGACGCTCTTAAAGCTGCAATTGATGCCTCCGGCTATTCTTCGCCTAAACCAAAAGGTGTTGGTCGAGGTGTTTCTGTAGGCGAACGTCCACCTGGAGGTGGACGAATAAATTCACAAATATCTTTAAAATCTGATGGGTCTGTAGTCATCACTACNCCCTTGTTTGAACAAGGGGCAGGCGCGTATACGGTATTACAGCAAGTTGTTGCTGAAGATATGGGATTACCTGCAAATGCTGTACAAATTGAGATTGCAGATACTGGCTTATTCGACATGGACCAAGGAGTAGGTGGTAGTCGTGTTACGAACCTTGGAACTATTGCTACCCATGATGCCATGGAACAAGCCCAAGGCGAATTATTCAAATTAGCAGCTGAATTACAAAATTGGCCCGAAGAGCATTTGGCAATTCAGGGTCAAATGCTCATCCGGAAAGACACAGGTGAATCCCAACCATGGAGCAATTTAATTGCTCGGGTTGGAGAGCCCGTGGTGGGGAGGGGAGTTGCAACAGGAGGCGAAGATAATCCAGTGACAGGTTATTGTGCTCAAGTCGCCGAAGTTGTAATTGACGACGAAACTGGACAAATCACCCTTACAAAGTTAACTACAGCACATGATACAGGAACAATAATTAATCCTATTGGACATCAGGGCCAAATAAATGGTGGTGCGATGATGGGCATAGGATTTGGTTTACAAGAAGAAATTGTAAAGGAAAATGGGTATATCTCAACTTTGTCTTTTGCGGATTACAAAATCCCTAATATTGCAGATATTCCTGAACTTAAAACTGTGATACTTGACACCCCAGCACAAGGTGTAGGTCCTTACAACATTAAGGCTATAGGTGAAAGTCCAAACGCCCCTACGGCCGCAGCCATAACTAATGCAATTGCCGATGCTGTAGGTATTAGGATAAGAGAGCTTCCTGCAACAGCTGAAAAAGTATACTTAGAATTAAATGGAAAAAATAGAAACGAGTGAGGCCATCAGTGGCAGATTTCTTGAGGCCCATTACAGAGATTGCCCGAAATATGGGGCTAGCTCCAAAATACCTAACAGCTTATGGGGATACAAAAGCAAAAGTATCTCTTGATGCAGTACTCCCTAATGCAAGAGGTAAATTGATTGTAGTTACAGGAGTAACTCCTACTCCATTAGGAGAAGGGAAAACAACTACTTCAGTTGCGTTAACGCAAGGGCTTGCCAAGATAGGGAAAAATGCTGTCGTAAACATTCGAGAACCTTCCCTCGGCCCAATATTTGGCATAAAAGGC
The DNA here is from genome assembly GCA_009391465.1 of SAR202 cluster bacterium. GTDB lineage: Bacteria > Chloroflexota > Dehalococcoidia > Lucifugimonadales > Australimonadaceae > UBA2963. The sequence goes on along the minus strand of VFHU01000010.1, from coordinate 186,221 downwards.
GGGGGTACAGGGGGCGGTAGCTCGAGAGTAATACCGGAAGAGGAAATCAACATTCATTTCACTGGAGACGCGCACGCAGTAGGTAGTGCCCACAACTTGCTATGCGCTATTACAGAAAATGAAATTCAAAGACATCATATTGAAAATGTCGACGTTGAATCCATAACTTGGCGAAGGGTGACTGACGTAGAAGATCGGGCGTTGCGATCAATTACTACAGGACTTGGCGGCAAAATTAATGCTCCGCTTAGACAAACAGGCTTCGATATCGTAACCGCGTCGGAAATAATGGCTATCTTAGCTTTATCAAATGATTATGACGATTTAAGGAAACGATTAGGCAATATCACGGTTGCTAACAAATCAGATGGCACTCCTGTAAACGCTACCGAAGTAAATGCAGTANGATCAATGATGGCGTTGTTAAAGAATGCGTTGCTACCTAATTTGGTACAAACAACAGAAGGCCAACCTGCATTTGTACACACTGGTCCTTTTGGAAACATAGCTCATGGATGTAGCTCGGTTGTTGCGGACAAAATTGCTCTAGGCTACGCAGATTTTGTTGTCACAGAAGCAGGTTTTGGAGCTGATCTCGGATTTGAAAAATTCATGCATATTAAATGCCGTAGCAGCGGGTTGAAACCATCTGCAGCAGTTCTTGTCGGTACGGTTAGAGCTATGAAATCTCATGGGGGAGTCCCACTAAACGCTATAGAACGGCCCGATCCTTTAGCTGTACGCATAGGCACATCGAATCTTGAGCATATGATAAGTATTGTGAAATCATTCGGCTTACCTGTGGTAGTAGCCATTAATAAATTCCCTAGTGATACGCCTGAAGAGCTCATTATCATGCAAGATGTAGCAATTGATGCAGGTGCTTCTGCGGCAGTTATTTGTAACGGCTTTGAAGACGGAGGAAATGGATCAATAGAATTGGCTGAGGCAGTAGCAAGAGTAGCCGAGGAAGAAACTAACTCTATGTCGTTCCTGTATGATCAGAATGCACCTATAAGAGAAAAAGTGCGAACACTTGCTCAAAAAATCTACGGTGCAACTGAAGTTAAATGGGCACAACAAGCATTAAGGAAAATTGATTATTTTGAATCAATTGGATTGCGCAGTCTGCCAATATGCATGGCTAAAACACCACTATCAATTTCACATGACCCTACTTTAAAAAACAAACCTTCAGATTACTTATTTGAGATTTCAGACATCCATGCGTCGACTGGCGCGGGCTTTTTATATCCTATTGCGGGAAGTATTATGACTTTACCTGGTTTACCAAAAAATCCAAGAGCACTTGATATCGATAAGAACGGTATAATCACAGGGCTATAGGAAATTGTGATCGTATTCCAACGATGGAGGAGCTATGTTAAGTACAGAAATTAACGATAGATTGACCCGCGTAGGGAAAGGGACACCAATGGGAGAATTAATGCGCCGGTANTGGCATCCTGTGGCGGCCACCGTTGATTTAAATACCAACCCTACGAAGTCTATACGTATTTTAGGTGAAGACTTAGTTCTTTATAAAGACGGTACAGAGAAAATTGGCTTAATTGATAGATATTGTCCCCACCGCCGAGTTGATCTCTCCTATGGAATTCCAGAAAAAGACGGGCTTCGATGCATGTATCACGGCTGGTTATTTAATGAGATTGGTCAATGCATAGAGCAACCATTTGAAGAGACGGTGAGGCCTGATGGTCGATTCAAGGAAAAAGTCTCCATCACAAATTACCCTGTTGAAGAACTAGGTGGATTGCTCTGGGCATACTTGGGACCTTCCCCGGCTCCTTTACTCCCAAGATGGGACTTATTTGCTTGGAACGGAGTTTTAAAAGATATTGGAACTACATTATTACCTTGTAATTGGCTTCAATGCATGGAAAATTCATTAGATCCAGTTCATTTAGAGTGGCTCCACGTGTATTGGGGGAACTACCAATTGAAAGATGCAGGATTTGAAAGAGATTTACCTACTACTGTACATACAAAAATCAAATTTGATCAGTTTGAGCATGGCATAATCAAACGACGGACTTACACAAACACGACAGAAAATGACCCGGAGTGGACGATAGGGCATCCAATCATATTCCCTAATTGGCTTAGAGTTGGAACCGGATTCCAAATGCGTGTTCCCGTTGATGACACTCATACCATGCATTTCCACTATAATGTCTACGCTCCACCCAAAGGGGTAGAAGCCCCTCCTCAAGACCATATCCCTCATTATGAAGTTCCTTTACGTAATGAAGATGGTTCCTTCCCTGTAGACTTTACGATTGGGCAAGATCAAATGGCTTGGGTTACTCAAGGCGCAATAGCTAAAAGAGAATTAGAAAAATTAGGAGAATCTGACAGAGGAATAATTCTCTATCGCAAAATGCTAGTCGATGAGATGGAAAAGGTTGAAAAAGGTATTGAACCCTTAAATGTTTTCCGTAATTCCGATAAAAACCAAATCATTGAATTATTCCAAGAGCATGATCCAGCAATACGTATGACACCGCCTCGTGAGCCACTTCCAGGGATGATCGACCCAGAAACCGGCGATATTTCTGCAGCTCCCACTGGACGTCATGCCACCGTTGGGCTTAAAGCCCGTTCAATTTACAAAAAAGCTGCTGCGGATAAAGGAATTTTGATTTAGGAATTATCGTAATTTTGCTTTGTTTCGTAAAACTCTATACCGCTCGTCCGGATCAAGTATCCTTTTGCGCATGCGAATATTTTTTGGAGTAATTTCAATTAATTCGTCCTCGTTGACAAAGCTCAATGCTTCTTCCAAACTAAATTGCACAGCGGGCGCTAATCTTTCAACAATTTCTTGTGTTGCAGAGCGCATATTCGTGATTTTTCTTTCTTTGCATACATTGAAATCCATGTCACGATCCCGGTTGTGCCTCCCCACAATCATCCCCTTGTAAACAGGAGTTTGTGGCTCAACAAATGTCTCTGCTCTTTCTTGAGCATTTTGAAGCCCATAAGTAACAGCTACACCGGTTTCAGACGAAACTAACGCTCCTGCTCTAAGAGACTTAATTTCACCATGAGCGGGCTCCATTCCCAAAAATTCAGTATTCATCAACCCATTTCCTCTAGTTGCTCGGAGGAAAAAGCTTTGGAATCCTATTAAACCTCTTGTAGGTAGTCGAAAATTCAAACGTACATTTCCCACGCCATCGTTTTGCATATCAGTCATAACCGCCAAACGGTTAGATAAATCTTCCGTTACCACTCCTATGTAATCTTCACGTGTTTCTAAATGAAGCATTTCATAAGGTTCATGTAAAATATTTTCTACGAATTTAGTCACTGCTTCAGGTCTAGAAACTTGAAACTCTATCCCTTCTCTTCTCATTTTTTCTATGAGTACTGAAAGATGTAATTCACCTCTACCACTTACGAGAAATTCATCGGCGCTATCTGTTTTCTCCACTCTTAAGGCAACATTTGTCTGCAATTCACGTTGCAAACGATCCCATAACATTCGGGATGTCGCATATTGGCCGTCACGACCAGAAAAAGGAGATGTGTTCACTGCAAAAGTCATACGTACAGTGGGATCTTCAACTTTCATTCGTTCCAAAGGCTGGGGGTCATCTGGCGATGCGATAGTATCGCCAATTTTAACATCGCGAAGCCCTGAAATCGCTATAATTTCNCCTGCAGATGCACCCTCTATGTCTTTTTTAATTAAATCACGGAAAATAAATAATCGTTCTACTTTAAACATTGTTATACGATCTTCATCTGAAATCAAAGCGATTTGTTGGCCTTTTTCTATGGATCCCCTAGTGACACGGCCTATAACAATTTGTCCTAAATAATTGTCATAATCCAACGCTGCTACAAGCAATTGAAATGGAGCGGCAGGATCGACTTTGGGTGGGGGTACCCGTTTAATAATTGTCTCAAATAAAGGAGACATGTCCTTAGGATCGTCGTCTATATTCGTTATTGCATATTGATCCCGTGCTGAAGCGTAAATTACTGGGAAATCCAGTTGGTCTGCATCAGTGGCTAATTCCAAGAAAAGGTCTTGAATCGACGATAGTACTGCATCCGTATCAGCTGTATCACGATCAATTTTGTTGATAACAACTATCGGTCTTAAGCCTTGCTGCAATGCTATACGTAACACGTAACGAGTCTGAGGCATTGGACCTTCTACAGCATCAACTAATAAAAGGCATCCGTCAGCCATATTAATTACTCTCTCGACTTCACCGCTAAAATCAGCATGCCCCGGCGTATCAATGATATTAATTGTCACATCGCCATATTGTATGCCAGTATTCTTAGCAAGTATTGTGATACCTCTCTCTCTCTCTTGAGGATCCGAATCCATGATGAGATTCGCGACTTGCTGTTCAGGTCGAAACACGTGGCTATAATGTAGCATGGCGTCTACTAAGCTCGTCTTTCCATGGTCCACGTGCGCCACAATAGCAATATTACGTAAGTGCATTTGATTGGTTTCATTCATTCCACAAGCCTCGCAATGAAAGGACGCCCTCTGTCTAGAAATAGAAGGCGTCTTTTAAATTTGTTAGCGATATTTTTGTCTTTAAGGGTTTTCCCAATAGGCAAATGATACTCCACATGGAGAAGCATATACAGGAATATAATCAACAATTGTTCCTGGAATTCCATCAACCATTGCAGCAGCAGCCACCCAGTTGCGAGTCTCTCCTGTACCTGATCCTAAGCCTAGATACATACCTGTTCCGCCATCCACCCATTTTCCATTACCATATGCTGCTGGAGGGTCATTACTCTCACGATCAAAATGATCTGCAAGAGCTTTAGCGTCACCCGACCGAATATTATCCAACACTCCAGTGTCAAAATCTTCATTCAACCAACCTTCAGGGTTTCCGGGAGTATGCCATAATCCCCCAGAGCCAAGTACCGCAACGCGCAAATCTGAATCAAACTCTTCAATTATAGTCCTAACAGTTCGCCCTATCTGGTACACACGATTCGCAGTTGGCTGTGGTCCNTAGAAGCAATTTATATAAAATGGAAGAATTGGTAAATCATAATCTGGCAATATATAGCTCATCGGTCGAAGAAAAGCATGCCCTACCCCATGCTCCTTGTTATGCTCTTCCAACATGAAGGACACATCAAATTCATTTCTTACTAAATTTTTCAGTAGATGCTTTGCTAAGTCTGGGTGACCCTTTACTTTTGCCCAAGTTTCCGGAGTTCTTTCAACCCAGTCTCCTCGTTGACCTGGAACAATCCCCGTACGAGGAAAAACTTTATATCCTTCAAAATTCTCACCCGCAAAAATAGCAAACGGTGGAAAAAGTGAAAAATCAAATTGCTCAATTTGATCATCCCCGAATACCAAAATTACATCCGGNTTGGCAGCCTCTAATTTGTCTTTGAGTACACCAAAAGCAGCTTGAGCACGTGCGTATTGCTTAACATTTTCCTCATCTGTGGTCCAAGGATTTTTCTCTGAATTTGGGCGCAGTCTCCTAATTTCATTCCATAACATGGGATCTGTCCACAAAAAAGGAGTATGTGAACAAGTTTCTACTAATACAATTTTTGCCATAATTCATTCCTATTTCATCTAATAATCTACATCAAGCTGATGGGAAAAAGCCTTTCGTATACCAATCAGTCAAATCGCTTCCAAACCACTCTGTNGGGATCTCTTTGCCTAATCCCATTTTTTTAGCATTTTGATAAATTAATGCACCAGCTGCAGCCATCTGGATCCCCATTCCTGTGCTATTTTTATAATAAACAATTTCATTAGGCTTATGATTAACAGGTACGATTCCAGATACAATTTCTCCAAGCGTAATAATTTTATCCCACGAAATAATTCCTTTATCTATTGGATCAAGCAACTCTAACTGACCGTTTGTATGAATACTCTCACGATCATTTATACAAATTAAAGAACTTCTCTGGAATGTTAATTCATCGACTTCAGTTTTTTTAAAATTAGGGTCGCTATTCTGAAGAGAGATCACAAATTGGCCAGGCTCAAGCCAATTACCATCAAATACAGGTTTACCTGATATATATCCGGCATTAGTCGCGCAGCAAACAATATCCATACCAAGCATTGCAAGTTGCGGATTGTCTACAGGCTCAATATCAATTTCCAATGACTGCGACATCTCTTTTGCGAACTGCTCCCTATGCTCTTTTGTTGGGCTGTAAATTTTCACTTTTTTAATAGGTCTAACTCTGACCAATGCTTCTAAATCCGTTCGGGCCAATTTCCCGCTACCAAACATTCCAACTGTAGAAGCCTCNGGGGCAGCCAAATACTTTGCTGCAACGCCAGAAGTTGCACCGACACGAATTCCTGAAAGAAAAAACTCTTGAATAAACGCCAAGGGTTGTCCTGTCTGCATATCAATTAAGCAAATGAAGCCCCAATTACGGTTACCGAATTTTGCAGATTGAGAACCTTGTGCATTAGGTTGAGTTCCACGCGCACTCCCTCCAATACGAATAGCAGCTGTATCGTAGGTGGGTGTTGTTCCTATATGAATATTCGAACCATAAATCATATCAGGATTNGTTGTTTTGCTAATGTACCGTACTCTAGGAATATTAACTGCCGTGTTAGCGCCATAATCACGAAATGCCGTTTCCATTGATTCAATGCAATCTTGCATAGGATGCGCGAGCGCTACATCTTCATCTGAGAGTATCAAAGTCATATTGTCTCCTAATTTAAGCGCTTTAATTTACAAGAAAATCGTTAAACCATTGAATAGCCTTATCCCATGCGTGAAGCGCAGCATCTCTTCTATAAGCAGGCCTTTCTTCACAGTTGAATCCATGACCAGCTCCAGGATAAACATGAAACTCAAATTTTTTATCATACTTAGTTAATTCTGCTGCCATTTTGCCCACCTCCTCCGTAGTAGGGTTTTGGTCATCCTCACCAAATAAACCTAATAAAGGAGCATTTATGTCTGCTGTCTGATCAAATGGAGTTACCCCATCTCCAAAAGGAACAAAACATCGACCACCATAAAAATCGACTGCAGCTGCCACACTATCTAAGTTAGCTGCAGCCAGGTAGGCAATTCTCCCTCCTACACAAAAACCTATTATTCCAATTCTTTCACTAATCACGTCATCCTGATGGACGAGAAAGTTTTCAGTGAGCCGCAAATCATTCAATATATTTTTGTCGTCAAGCCTGCTTAATCTTTCCAAGGCAAGATCTGTCTCTTCAAACATGCCAATGGTTCCTAATCCTTCACGGTGAAACAAAGAAGGTGCGATTGCGTAGAAACCAGCACTAGCTAATTTATTAGCTATCGACTGTATGTATGCATTTACACCCCAGATTTCCTGCACCACAATCACAGGATGATACGGGCCACCTGTTGCAGGTTTCGCAACATAAGCCTCCATGGGACTATCGTTAACCAGTATTTTGGTCCATGAAGCTGGCATAAGTTACCTCTAAATATTCGTTTAGCATCATTCTTTGACTTAAACTGGTGGGCCGGACAGGACTCGAACCTGTGACCAGGCGATTATGAGTCGCCCGCTCTGACCAACTGAGCTACCGGCCCGTTTGAACAATAGATAGTATACTGTAAATACGAACTAGGACTCTGCTTCAGCTGGCATGTGCCGCAATTCCGCCGAAACTCTATCGGCAGTGATACCCGAACTCTCCAGCAACTGGCCTGCAACATCTTCAGAGTTTTCAACTAATGACTGCAACAAATGCCCGGTACTCACAGTTCGGTGCCCTGCGCTTCGAGCTATCCTTGAACTTCGTTCTATCACGCGCTGGCAACGCCTAGTCATTCCAGTGGTACCTGTATACAACGATCCTCGGCGGCCAATTACGCTTTCAATTTCTCGTTTTATCAAAACTGGATCTGCTCCTAGGTCAACTACAATTTTTGAAGCCTGAAATCGAGCATCTTTGAGCAATCCGAGAAGAAGGTGCTCCGTACCCATGTAGGAATGTTCAAAGCGGTGTGCTTCTTCTTGCATAAAGGACAAAGCTTTCCACCCATCAGGTGTAAACCTGCCTGGAAGCCCTCTAACTCCAGAAGAAGGAACATCCTCGTTTTTTGCAGATGAGCGTGTTGGAACTTGTACCAATGGAGTGAGATATTTACGAAGATCAATACTCCCCAAAAGCAATGATCCTAGAGACGTTGCTATAATTACTCGTGCTGGAGCGCCCATAAGAAATTCTGGAATATTCAAAAATGTCTCTGAGCCAAATCTCTGCATTGGAGAAACAATTAACAGGAGCATAGGCAATGCAACTATCACGTATACCAGCCAAGCAAATTTCGTGAAATATCGACTCTGCCTGACTCCCACTATTATCGCACCTCCAGCAATAAGGGAAAAAAGCGATGTAAGCAAACTTGCAATATAAGCATTCCTAGAATCGAATGCGCTAGGCAGTGGTCCATGACCCAAAAAGCCATCTGTTCTATCTGCGAACCACGAAGCCAGCAAAACAATGCCCCAAACAATCACTGAAACTAAAACCGCATATAGTACCTGCCAAGACTGTGTTTTTTCAGGCATAAGTAATCCCCACGACAATTGCGCCTCTTTAAACCCACTCTACTATTGATTTTAGTCTGTTGGAACAGGTTTTATGAGCGCGTTAATGCTACTTGCATGTATATAATCTATCCTTGAATAAGAAAATAATGTTTCGCGATATTATTATTAAGAAGTATACATTAGGAGCTATACGAATGACCCAAACCAACGCAACGAGGATTGAAAAAGATACAATGGGTGAAATGGAGGTTCCAGCCGATGCGTATTGGGGAGCTTCTACACAAAGAGCTGTACTTAATTTTCCTATAAGCAATATACGTTACCCTTCTGACTTCATTAGTATGCTTGGCAGAATAAAGCGTGCTGCGGCTAATGCGAATCAACAATTAGGTCTCCTTGATCCCGAAATTGCAAAATCTATTAGTGCTGCATCAACAGAAGTAATCGACGGTCATTGGGATAACCATTTCGTTGTAGATCTTTTCCAAACTGGATCAGGAACATCTACTAACACCAACGCTAATGAGGTGATAGCAAAACGAGCCCGTGAAATAGCTGATGGATTGAATATCCATCCTAATGATCATGTAAATATGGCACAATCCTCAAATGATGTAATCCCAAGTGCTACTCATTTAACTGCAGCAAAAGCAATCAAAGATGAATTAATTCCCGCTCTCGAAAAAGCGCAAAAAACATTAATAGAAAAATCTAATGAATTCTGGGAAGTTATTAAGACTGGACGTACTCATTTACAAGACGCAACGCCTATACGCCTCGGGCAAGAATTTCAGGGCTACGCAAGTCAAATAGAATTAAGCATAGATAGAATAAAACCGCATCTTTCAGCATTGAGTGAAATTGCACTTGGCGGGACTGCAGTTGGAACAGGAATAAACGCACATGAAAATTTTGCTCGAGCCGCGTGTGAAATTTTATCGAAAGAATTAAGTCTTCCAGTAAAAGAAACTGCTCATCACTTCCAAGCCCAAGGCACACAAGATGCTATGGTTTCGGCAAGTGGAGCCGTTAGATCAATTGCAATAGCTCTTCAAAAAATAGCTAATGATCTTCGATGGTTATCTTCTGGACCACGTGCAGGCCTCGCAGAGCTTGAACTACCCACTGTTCAGCCTGGTTCATCCATAATGCCAGGTAAAGTAAATCCAGTTATCCCAGAGTCAGTAGTTCAAGTTGTATGCCAGGTCTTGGGAAATGATGCGGCTATTTCTGCTGCTTCTCAAGGAGGCTATTTGGAGCTAAACACCTATTGGCCTGTCTCTGCATACAACCTTCATCAATCTATAACGCTTTTAGCGTCTGCAACGAGTAATTTTGATATCCAATGCCTGCAGGGAATCAAGGCCACCGCAAAAGGTCCAGATATGGTCGAGCAAGGGTTAATGATGGCTACGGGGTTAACACCTGCAATTGGGTATGACCAAGCCACCACAATTGCGAAAACTGCTGCTGCAGAAGGGAAAACAATTCGTGAAGTTGCCAGAAGAGAAACAGATCTAACCGACGATCAAATATCTGACCTTTTGAATCCTTCTAGAATGACTGCCCCAGGAATTGTGGAAGGTGCATCAGGAGGCGGGGGCTAGTAGATAAGCGAGGTATTAAATTGGATTTTGAAATTAATATACAAGAATTTAAAACGCAAAAAACTGCTGGGGTACGAGCAAAAACCACCCTGGATAAGGTGCCAGCTAAAGTAATTCAGTTACTCCATGAAACTAATGATTACTTGGATTCTATCGGTGTTAGAGCTGCAGGAAATCCTTTCAGTATTTACTACGAGGTCGGAAGCTTCCTTGTTGATTTAGAAGTTGGCTACCCGATTCTTGAAGACATTGTTGGTAACGATCGAGTCAAGCAAAACGTTATTGACGGAGGCAAATGTGCAGTTGCTAATTATGTGGGCCCACACAAAGATATAGCCAACGCTCATCGAGCGGTTCATTCGTGGATGCATGATCACGATATCAAAGCTTCAGGGCAACCAGCACGTGAAATATTTATTACAGACCTTAGAGAGGTCGATCCCGATTCTGATTGCACCGCTCAATCTGTATGGCCAGTAATACATGAATCGCGGGCAGAAAAGCGCCGACAAAAAAAAGCTCCCAAGTAGGTATTACTCAATTTATGCCGATTATTAATGGTAACTATATCTCACACTTTGAATCTAAATATATCCCTTCGATTCAAAGTTATTTGCGAAGTAAAATTGGATTACCGCAAGGTGAAAATATATTATTAAGCTACCATATGGGTTGGACCTCTGTATCTGGTGACAATGAGAATCATCCCGTAGGAAAGTCATTACGCCCTATCCTTTGCTTAGCTGCATGTGAAATGGCTGGAGGTGATTTTACCGAGGCAATCCCTGCAGCCGCATCACTAGAGTTAATTCATAATTTTTCGCTTATTCATGACGATATCCAAGATGGGGATCTAATGCGTCGTTCACGACCAACTATCTGGTCAATTTGGGGGGTTCCTAAAGCAATCAATGCCGGAAACTCTATGCGAATTATCGCTGATAGAACAATGCTTGAGTCTTCTAGCGAAAACAGGAATTTAGACGTAACTGTAGATGCGGCTCTTGAGAGCACTATTCGCAGTTTGGATATGATCGAAGGGCAGTATATGGACATGTCGTTCGAAAGTTCGACAAATGTAAACGTCGCAGAATACTTAAAAATGGTCGAACGCAAGACAGGGGCATTAATTCAAAGTGCTATGTATGTTGGAGCACTAATCGCTACTGGAGATAAACAAACTGCAACCAGCTTCGGTAATTGTGGACGTAATCTTGGGGTTGCATTCCAGATACGTGATGATTATCTAGGAATTTGGGGTGACCCCCAAAAAACAGGTAAACCTGTGGGGGCAGATATTAGACGTAAAAAAAAGTCATTACCTGCTATATACATGTTTAATGAAGCTAGCAATAGTGATCGCAAATGGCTTGATGAAATTTATTCTCAAGACATAATTGATGAAACTGAAGTAGCAAATATTCTTGACCTATTAGATAAGTTAAACGTTGCAGAATACGTTCAAAATCTAGCAANTAGCCAGGCTGATCTGGTTCGTTCCCAAATTATAGATTTAGCTATTTCAGACCAATCAAAATTGCAATTATTTAGCATTACAGATTTTTTTGTTACTCGTCAAAAATAATTTTATAGTATCCTTATAGTGTCAATGANCTATGTGAATTGATCACTTTATCGTAAACTTATTAGTATAGAAAAATTCTATAANAATTGAGGAGATTTTAGGCGAATGAACGCCATTGTTACAAAGGTAGCTGTTACGACTCAAAAAGCTCCTGAATTCATCGATATCACCGAATATGTTAAGAACCATGTTAAAAGTGCTGGAATCCGAGATGGTTTTGTCTGCATTTACTCTGTGCATACGACCTGTGCAATCAAAATAAATGAAAATGAACCTTTGCTGATATCAGATATGGAAAATTTCCTGCAAAAAATCGCTCCTCAAAGCGATTATTATGCCCATAATGATTTCAGTATTAGGACTGTGCACATGACCGACGATGAAGAACCAAACGGTCATTCACATTGCGCGCATTTATTGCTTTCAACTAGCGAAACAATTCCCGTGATCAATGGTGATCTAATGTTAGGTACATACCAAAGTGTTTTTCTAGTTGAACTTGACCCAAGATCCAGAGGCCGGGAAGTGATTATCAGTTCCCTTGGGGAATAATTCTAACCTTACGAACAGCTTATGTGTTCTCTAATCCATAAAGCTTAGTACAGTTTTCCCATAAAATTTTACGCCGTATTTCAGGATCAATATCTAACTCAAAAAATTCATCCATCGAATGAGGGAAAGCGCTATCAGGATGTGGATAGTCAGTCGAAATTACAACAAATCCTCCTTCAGTGCTATTAATAAATGGCAACGCCAACTCTTCATCGGCCTCCATAGAAATTAAACATTGCCTGTAAAAATATTCGCTAGGTTTATAAATCAATGGACTATCATCATATTTTAGCTGCTGATCATCTAATCTATACAAAAACCAGTTAAGCCAAGAGCAATTTGCTTCCAAGAAGGCAAATCGTAGTAGAGGGTGTCTTTCCATCACTCCACTAAGAATTAACCCTCCCATAGAGCCCATTATCTGGCTTGGAAAACTAATCGCGTGTGTTAATGTTCTGCCAGCTGGATGTAGAAGATATTTTCTACTAATATCCTCACGTCCTGGTGCAGTGGAAGTTCCGTGCATGCANACAGCCACGTTTAACCTCTCAAGCTCATCCCAAAGAGGCTCCATTTCACGATCGTATAATAACCTTCCATTAACTGGTTCTGAGTGTAAAGTTACTCCAACAAAGCCNAGTTCATTCACCACTCTTCTAGCCTCTTCAATGGCCAAATCAACTGCTTGCAAGGGAAGAAGACCAACTCCTTTGAGTCTCGACGGTGAAACTTGACAGTAATCGTACATCCAGTTGTTATAAGCACGGCACAGTGCAACAGCATATTCCGGTTCTAGGTCATCTAGCCCTAAAATCCAAGTTCCTCCATTAGTACGAAATAAAGCTGCAACATCAACTCCTTCTAAATCCATAGCTTCCAAAGTGGTGCTCGCGTCAAAATTATTTTCAAACGCATGTACTTGAAATTCTGTTTTCTGTTTCTTTTGCTTCAAGCCACTATTTGCCTTTACAAATTGTGGCCATTCGTTCCAAATAGGAAATTGCACCCCGTCAATAACCCATGTATCAACACCGGTAATATCACTGCGTTTCATTACAGGCATTCTTGATCTATATGAAGCTTCTAAGTAGTCATGAAAAATATTTGCAGGTTCAATGACATGTATATCACTATCAAAAATTTTAAAACCGTTTTTCATCTAATCACCATCAATAATCATAATTCTAGTGAAGCAAATTTAGCTAATTTGCCTTGACACAGCTAGTTGATAGTTCTAGCCTATTGTTGACCAATTGAATCGACAATTAAACAATACTACCGTCTGTAGTCATCTTGCATGGTGCAATGGGAGAACATGACTAATCGCTCAGTAAATGAAATCACTGAACAATCTTATCATTATGGATGGTCAACTGAAGTAGAAGAAGATTCCGCTCCATATGGCCTCAGCGAAGATATCGTTCGGTGGATTTCTGCAAAAAAAAATGAACCTGATTGGCTTCTAGAATATCGTTTAAAAGCGTTCAATCATTTTGAAAGCCTGCTCAATAATCAACAACTACCAGAATGGGCCAATATAAGTCATCCTCCCATTGATTTTCAATCTTATCGTTATTATGTTGCACCTAAACCAAAACTAGAATTAGAAAGTCTTGATCAAGTAGATGCTGAAATTTTGCAAACCTATGAAAAGTTGGGGATTCCNTTGGAGGAGCAAAAACGCCTCGCGGGTGTAGCGGTTGATGCAATTTTCGACAGCGTTAGTGTTGCAACTACCGCAAAAGAAACGCTTGCAAAATATGGAGTGATTTTTTCTTCGGTTTCTGAAGCTGTCAAAGATCACCCAGATCTTGTAAAAAAATACCTTGGCTCTGTAGTCCCCTATTCAGATAATTTCTACACCGCACTCAATTCCGCTGTTTTTTCAGATGGCTCTTTTGTTTATATCCCCAAAGGAGTGAGGTGCCCGCTCGAACTTTCAACGTATTTTCGAATAAACGCTGAAGGATCAGGTCAATTCGAACGGACATTGATTATTGCAGATGAATCATCCTACGTAAGCTACCTCGAAGGTTGTTCTGCCCCAATGAGAGACGAGAACCAACTACATGCCGCTGTAGTTGAACTGGTTACTTTAGATAATGCGGAAATAAAATACTCCACTATACAAAATTGGTATCCCGGTGACGAAAATGGAAAAGGCGGTATATACAATTTCGTAACCAAGCGTGGAAAATGTGCAGGTAAATCATCTAAGATCTCTTGGACTCAAGTAGAAACAGGTTCTTCAATAACGTGGAAATACCCTAGCGTAATACTCCAAGGAGATAATTCGATAGGCGAATTTTATTCAGTTGCTTTAACTAAAGGCCGTCAGCAAGCAGATACTGGCACCAAAATGACCCATATTGGTAAAAACACTTCGAGCAGGATTATTTCTAAAGGCATTTCTGCGGGAAATAGTAGTAATACATATAGAGGGTTAGTCAAAGTATTACCGAATGCATTAAACGCTACAAATTTCACCCAGTGTGATTCGCTACTTATTGGGGATCAGTGCGGTGCGCATACTATCCCGTACATTGAAGCTGAAAATGATTCTTCAAGCATTGCACATGAGGCATCTACGACTAAAGTTAGTGAGGAACAAATATTTTACTGCCAGCAAAGGGGACTTCGGCCAGAGGATGCACAGTCAGTTATCGTTAACGGATTTGTTAAAGATGTAGTACGTAGGTTGCCTTTAGAATTTGCAGTGGAAGCAAATAGGCTTCTAGAAGTTAACTTGGAAGGTACAGTTGGTTGATGCTCGAAATTAATAATTTGCACGCTAAGGTTGCTGCAACACCAATACTGCATGGTCTGAATTTAACCATTCGAGAAGGTGAAGTACACGCCTTGATGGGTCCTAATGGCTCTGGCAAAAGTACATTAGCTTATGTCCTCGCCGGAAAGCCAGGCTATGAAATAACTGACGGCACAGTCTTATTTGATGGAGAAGACTTGACAGCTCTTGCTCCAGAANAAAGAGCACGTAAGGGATTATTCCTTTCGTTTCAACAACCCATTGAAATCCCAGGTGTCCGACTAGATCATTTTCTTCGGGCTGGGTACAACGAGCTTATGAAAAGTAAAAATACTGATGAGTTAGATCCGCTGCAATTTGATCGCTTAATTCGCACACGAGCAAAATCAATTGACATGGATGCAAATTTAATTAAACGCTCAGTCAATGAAGGGTTTTCAGGTGGNGAGAAAAAACGAAATGAAGTACTACAAATGGCAGTACTAGAACCCCGCCTCCAAATTTTAGACGAAATAGACTCAGGACTCGACGTCGATGCGCTTAGAGAGGTTTCGGAAGGGATAAATCAATTAAGAACTTCCAGTGCTTCCACCCTGGTGGTCACTCATTACGAGCGGATATTAACGTACTTAAAACCTGATTTCGTACACGTACTTATAAATGGGAAAATAGTACGTACTGGAGATAAGACCCTTGCAAAAGAGATTGAGGACCATGGCTACGATTGGTTAAATTTCGAGCAGGTTACTTAACGTGTCAGCTAGGGGTAATTTATTTTCAGTAATTTCTTCTGAGTATGATTCTTTCAATGATGGGAGGGTTAAATCTCAGCCAAGCTGGTTACGTACTCATCGTAACGCGGCCTTTACAGAATTTATCAACACCGGGTTTCCCCTTGCGAGAAAAGGCAATGAATTATGGAAATACACCAATGTATCCCCTATTGCTTCAAAAGAATATAAATTCTCTATCTCTTCCGATACTGCACCTTCCATAGAAGACATAAAACCTTACGATTTACCCTGTCCACGCGCATATCAATTAGTATTCGTTGATGGGAAATACTCCTCTCTCCTTTCAACTGAGCCAGCGAGTGAAGCACAACTAGGTACTGATGTAATAAGTACTTATAACGAAAGTCCAATTGTCGGCAGGCTTGCAGATGGAATTGAGTATCAAAACCCTGTAGTCAAGCGTGAGTTAGGAAGGATTTCTTCATCTGAATTGAAAAATTTCGTTGCACTTAACACGGCATTCATTAATGATGGATGTTTTGTCTACATACCTGAAGACACTCATATATCTGAGCCAATTTATTTACTTTACATCTCCACAGGCAATGATGAAGCAATTTTTCTTCCACGAACCTTAATCGTATTAGGCAAAAATAGCAGTGCGACAATTCTCCAAAGTTTTGAAGGATTAAGGTCACATTCGTATTTCACAAATTCAGTTACTGAAATTATCGCTAAAGAAAATTCAAAGGCTATTTTTTACTCTTTCCAAAGAGAAAATACTATGTCTGCCCACATATCTAATGTTTTGATCGAGCAATCGCAAGGCAGCGAAGTTAAATCTGTTTCTTTTGATTTGGGGGGTCGTTTAGTACGAAGAGATACCAAGTCAAAGCTAGTTGAACCTGAAAGCAAAATCAAACTATATGGCCTATATCACGGTACTGAGGAAAGACATATTGACAATCACACCTACGTAGAACATCTCGTCCCTAATACTGACTCTGAAGAGGTTTACAAAGGTATACTAGACCACAGATCTACAGGTGTTTTTGTCGGTGATGTACATGTTTATCCTGATGCTCAACGCATAACTGCACATCAAGTAAACAAAAATATACTGCTTTCACCATCAGCCAAAGCATATACTCAACCAAAACTTCAAATTTATGCGGATGATGTGATTTGCACTCATGGAGCTGCTATTGGCCAATTAGATACTGAGGCAATTTTCTATATGAAAAGTCGGGGTATCAGTGAAGAAGCAGCTAAGCAATTATTGATTAACGGATATACGTCAGAAATTGTCCAAACTATTGAGAATGATGCTCTACGTCAATATCTAGAATTAGCCGTTGTCAATTCTGTAGGTGAAAAAATTAATGTATGACATAAAAGTAATCCGACAGGATTTTCCCATACTTGATCAAATAGTTAATGGCCATCCATTAGTTTACCTAGATAACGCTGCGACTTCACAAAAACCCAAGTCCGTTATCGACGAATTAGTTAATTACTATTCAAGCTATAACGCAAATGTACATAGGGGTGCGCACACTTTGGCTATGAAAGCAACGGTGGCATATGAAGAAGCTCGAGAAAAAATTGCTTCTTTTATAAACGCTCCTTCGCCCGAAAATATAATTTTTGTAAGAAATACAACAGAAGCAATAAATTTAGTTGCATATACTTGGGCAACTGAACATATTCAAGCTGGAGATAGGATAGTAAGCACGGAAATAGAGCATCATTCTAACTTAGTACCATGGCAGCATATTGCATCGACAAAGAATGCAGAACTCGAATTAATACCTATAAGTGAAGATTACCAATTAGATCTCACACAATTGGATAAAATTGTCAGTGCAAACACTCGAATTGTGGCACTCACTCACATGTCCAATGTTTTGGGAACCATTGTTCCCGTAAAAGATATTGTCAAAGCAGCTCGTAAAGCAGGGGCACTTGTGCTGGTAGATGGTGCTCAAAGTGTTCCTCATATGCCTGTTGACGTGCAGGATATAGGGTGTGATTTCTTCGCATTCTCTGGGCACAAAATGCTTGGCCCTACGGGAATCGGTGTACTTTACGTGTCTCCAGATGTATTGGGTAATTTGAATCCATTTTTGAGAGGCGGCGAAATGGTGCTAGAGGTAACTTACGATCGAGCCAGTTGGGCCCCGCCTCCAATGAAATTTGAAGCAGGTACGCCTAATATTGCTGATGCAATTGGCTTAGGTAAAGCTGTAGAGTATCTTGAGCAAATAGGCATGGGTGAGNTACGAGAACACGAAATTACAATCACTGATTATGCCCTTGCAAGATTTGCAGAATTAGAAGATGTCACAACATACGGACCAAGTAACACCNAAATACGCGGCGGAGTCATCTCGTTTTATTTAAATGACGTTCATCCGCATGACATAAGTCAGGTACTTGATAGTTTGGGAGTGGCTATTCGAGCAGGTCATCATTGCGCTATGCCTCTAGTCAAAAGCAAGCTACATGTACCTGCGACAGCTCGTGCTAGTTTCTATCTTTACAATACTGAAAGTGAAATAGACATATTAATTGACGGTATTAAGAAGACAATGGAGTATTTTGGCAATGCAAATTCCTGACGGATTAGATGATCTTTACCAAGAAGTAATACTGGATCATTACCGAAAACCTCGTCATAGAGGGTCTCTAATAGACCCAGATTTAAAATCAGAGGGATTCAATCCATTTTGCGGGGATCAAGTAATTCTATCTATAAAGCTTTCTAATGAAGGGCTCTTAAGTGAAGTAGCCTTTGATGGTCAAGGATGCTCAATAAGCCAGGCTTCGGCTTCCATGCTATTGAACAACATCAATGGGAAAACAATTGCTCATGCAGAAACTTTGATCACAGATTTCAAGAACGTAATGCAGGGTGGCATCTTATCTCCAGCGCAAGAAGAGAGCATGGGAGAATTACTAGCACTACAAGGAGTACGTGAATTCCCCATTCGCATTAAGTGTGCACTACTAGGGTGGACCACATTGCAAGACGCGATTGCTGAATACAAGAATTCAAAAGAGGCTAAACGTTAGGAGATGTTAAGGTAATTTCCGTTACTCCACCGCCACCTTTATGCCTAGCCGCAAGTCTGTACTCTTTAACAAATTCACTACGGGCTAAATTCTCCCATAGTGTTCGCTTCAGAACCCCTTTCCCGTGGCCATGAATAACTCTAATTTCGATCAATCCACTGGAAATAGCCTGGCTCATAAAGTTTAGAAACCTATCCAGCGCCTCGCTGGAATCCAGTCCCCGTATGTCGATTTGGTCACCAACAGAATGATTATCAATATCCAATCGTGTGTACTGCTTAATCGAATTGGGATTCTCATTGACTGGTAGTTCAGAAAAATTCAATCTGCTTGTATGGAGTTTCAATTTCGCTGAGCCAACTGAGATAATACAGTTCCCGAGTTCATCAGGTGGCTCGATTACTCTTCCTACAAATCCAAACGGTGAAATTTGTACGTGCGCACCTATTACATATTCATCATCTAAAGATTCTTCATAATTATTGCTTATCCAATTTCTAGATTCGATCAATTGTTCAGATGTATTTAATTCATCTGAAATCCTCGATATCTCTTCATTNTGGAANGAACCCCCCGAGCTCATTAGCCAATCTGCATAAGCTGACGCTTTTTTTAGCTTAATTTTTACCTCTCGAACTTGTGCAAGAATTTGTGCTTTTGTTTCTAATATCAAGCTATCTTGAGATTTCCGGGCTTCTCGAATTTGTTGCCTTAATTCTTCCTCGTTTTGAATAGCTCTTATTCGTTGTTCTTCGATTTCTTCTAATTTACGGCGAGCAAGTAATTGTTCTTTTTGGACATCCAAAAGTAGCTTTTCCATTTCCTGATGCACTGGAGATAAATATTTTTCTGATTTCCTGACTAAACGAATAGGCAGACCTACCCTTTTAGCAGTTTCAATTGCATAACTTCTACCTGGCAAACCATGTATAAGTTTGAAGGTAGGTTTTAATGTTGTCGGATCAAGATCGACACTAGCATTTTCCATATTTGAATGTTCACTAGCATAGGTGGCCACTGTACGATGATGAGTCGTAATTACCGTATATGCTCCGATTTCTTCAACTAAATACTCCAAGCAAGCTATTGCCAATGCNGATCCTTCTTCGGGATCGGTTGAACTACCAAGTTCATCAAGTAGTACGAGTGAGACAGGTGTTGCGCATTCAATAATCTGCTTGAGAGATAATAAATGAGAACTAAACGTTGAAATTGATTGCCCTAAATCTTGATGGTCTCCAATATCTGCAAAAACACCATCAAAAAATGGTAATTTTGAATTACCATCGCAAGGAATTAATAATCCGGCTTGACGCATCAAAATCAATAATCCTAATGTTTTTAACGCAGCTGTTTTTCCTCCAGTATTTGGACCGGTAATTACCAATGAAGTAATTTCATCGGACAATCTAATCGAAATGGGGACAGCAACGTTACCCAATAAAGGATGTCGTGCTTCAATAAGCTCAATTTCTTGAGATGAGTGAACCAGACCTATTCCTTGATACGTCAAAGCGTAACGAGCCTTTGCAAAAGCTAAATCTAATCGCCCAGCAAATTGCAAAGAATCTAAAAAATTAGTTCCCACACGTGCAATTTTTTCAGTTAGATCATACAAAATTCGTTTAACTTCATGTTGCTCTGCAGCGAATTTTTCCTTCCAATAATTTGTTATTTCAACTGAGGAGAAAGGCTCTACAAATAACGTTGCACCCGAATCTGAGACTCCATGAATAATCCCAGGGATTTGTCCTTTAAAATCAGACTTTATAGGCAGTACCAACCTATCCGACCTAAATGTAATGACAGGTTCTTGCACTGCAGAAAGTCCTTGTTCAGATTCAATAATTGACTCGAGTTTTTCTTCAGCTCGCCTGTAGGCAGATCTACTAGCAACACGCAATTCCCTGAGTAGTGGACTGGCCTGATCAAGCAATTCACCATGCGTAGATACAGATCTTCTAATTTCTGTTTCCAACTGAGCAAAATCAGATATTCCTTTTATTATTTCGGCAAGAAGTGGAGTCTCACTGCTAAGCTTAGAACCTAAGGATTTTGCTTTGCGTATATACCTTATTCCTTCTGCTACAACTATCAATTCTTCACCAGATAGAATTCCGCCTTTAACTGCTCGTCTTATTATTGGTCGAGGATCATGAATTAATGCAAATTCAATGGTGGCGTCAAGCAACTTAGTCGCCTCAAGCGTTTCTCTTTGCAAATAATTGATTTGATCTAATTCAAATTTAGGCGAAAGATTGGATGCTAATTCAAATGAAATAGGTGATTTTGTATAGCTAGTCAGTTGTTCGATTACTTTATCGAACTCGAGCATTGATTGAGCTTTTCGAAGATTACTCAATTTCTCATTAGTCAACGATTGATTCAAGTTACGCCTATATAAATTTCTATGTTGGCCTGTACATGGTACACCCGTAAGTCACGTGCTAGAATAGGCCATTGGCGCAAAAATTTGCGCAGCTTGAAGTTAACGGAGTTATTGTGATAGTTCTAGGCCTCACAGGCGGAATAGGCGTGGGAAAAAGCGAAGTCGCAAATATGCTTAAAGACTTAGGAGCCACAATTATCAATGCCGATCATGAAGGACATGAAGCATATAGAGCAGGGACTATCGGGTGGCGTAGATTAGTAGAAATTTTCAGTAGTGAAATCCTTCTGCAAGATGGAGAAATAGACAGGAAAAAATTAGGTGCTTTAGTATTTTCTGACCCTGATGCTCGTGCTTGGTTGAACTCAGCTATACATCCATTAATACGTAGTCGGGTATCACAATCAATCCAAGCATATAGAGAAGAGGGACAAAGCCTTGTAGTATTAGATGCTGCTTTACTATTTCAGGCAGGCTGGAATGATCTATGTGATGAGATATGGTTAGTAACATCAACTCCTATTGATGCAATATACGAAAGGCTTTTCAAAAGAGGGTTAACAGCTAAAGAAATTAAAAGGCGACTAGAGGCCCAAGAAGAATATGGTTTGTTAGTAAATCTCGCAGATATTCATATAGAAAATTCGCATTCAATTGAAGATCTGCGTCAAACTGTAAAATCAATTTGGACAGAACGCATTAATAATTAGAGAAGGAAATTTAATTCATGGCAGACAACAAAAACGATTTATATCAGCAGCACAATATAGAAGAATACTTCGTTGAGGATGAACCTTACTATTTACCCGTAGGCGATGAGATAGAAATATTTGAAGCAGCTTACGCTCAGCGAGTACCGATTTTGCTCAAAGGACCTACCGGTTCAGGAAAAACTCGGTTCGTTGAACATATGTCTTGGCGTTTAAATGACACCCGTAAAAAAGATAATAAAGAAATTCCTATATCTCCATTGGTAACTGTTGCTTGTCATGAAGATCTTACCGCAAGCGATTTAGTCGGAAGATACTTACTTGAACCAGAAGGAACAAGATGGATTGACGGACCATTAACTNGAGCGGTTAAGTATGGAGGGATTTGCTACTTAGATGAAGTAGTGGAGGCTCGAAAAGATACTACAGTTTTGATTCACCCGCTTGCAGATCATCGAAGGTTGCTCCACATTGAAAAAATTGGGGAAGTATTGGAATCACATCCTAATTTCTTACTAGTTATTTCATATAACCCTGGTTATCAGAGTGCACTAAAAGATTTAAAGCATTCGACACGGCAAAGATTTGTTGCTATCGAGTTTGACTTCCCTCCCAAAGAGTTGGAAGGACCCATAATTGAACATGAAAGCACCGTAGATTCTGCTATCGCAAGCCAACTAGCACTCCTTGGAGAAAAGATTAGGAATCTTGTAGGTNAAGGTCTTCAGGAAGGAGTTAGTACTAGGCTACTTATTTATGCAGGGAAATTAATACAGCAAGGAATTGCTCCTCGGAGAGCATGTGAAGTGGCTGTAGTATGGGGACTGACAGACGATCATGAAACGCAAGCAAGCGTGATGGAGATAGTAACTTCTATTTTCCCTTAGGAGTTAAGCATATGTCCATTACTGCGGATCCGGAAAATTTAATACTAACGCTAAAAAATGCGCTAGCTACTAGAGAGTCGGTATTTGAAGCGGTTGAAGGCGCAAAATTAGCTTCGGTTTTAGTTCCACTACAGTTTCATGACAACAAATGGCATATTATTCTAAATGTCCGATCGCAGCATGTTGGTCTACACCAGGGGGAAATTGCATTCCCCGGAGGAAAACTTGAGAGCATAGACAAAGATATGTTTTCCTGCGCTCTTAGAGAAACATGGGAAGAAATGGGAGTACTGGAGAAGGATATTAATGTCTTGGGTAATTTAGATGTTGTCCTTACNAGGACTAATTATCTTGTATTCCCCGTAGTGGGGACCATACCCCATCCCTATCAGTTTGATACAGAGTCAAATGAAGTAGCTGAAATTATCGAGATTCCTTTAGATGCTTTACTGAATGAAAAAGCCTTGCGCCACGAAGCAAGATTAAATGCTGATGGCAGTGTACTTCGCCGCGTCTCTTTTTCTTATGGGAAATATTTAGTATTCGGTGCCACAGCATGGATTCTGAATCAATTTATAGAAATAATAAAATCATTCAACTACACTCTCATGTTAGAGGAACAAAGTGACAAACGACCAAGCCCAATTAATTAACGAACTTAAAAAACATCCTTCTGCGCTGATCTCTGCCTATGAAAATGCTGTTGACGAAGTATCAAAAACGCTTGGGCCTGCTCCGACTATGCGTTGGGCTGAAGACGGGGTTCGCATTGCTCAGCAAGGCCCACGCGCTTGGGAAGCTGCAACTGAATATTTCAAAGCATCATCTGATGTAGTGAAATTAATAGGTTTTCCTCAGTTTGAGCGTTGGGTTGAAAGTGGCATAGAACTCACAGTTGAAGCACCAGTTATTGCTGCAGCGTTCTTCCGAGCAAGTCCTAATGTACTACCNGTATTAGCCCCTCGTCATATCTCCGGTTGGGCCTCATTGGGACGTGGTTTGTCAAAAGGAACGTGGAAATCATCCAGTCTTTCAGCACGATTTTTTGATGTAAGCGATGATTTAATCCAAAACGTAAATTTCCATGAACTGCAATTATTTGTTGCACTGGTCCAAAAGCTTGCATCTCGATCTTATGACTTGGCAGCGGAAGCTTTAGTCCTCGGACAAAAAGTCCTTCCTACGGTAACCGAAAGAGAAGAGGTTATATCTTTAGCTACAGTACTTGCAGAAACTAGCTGGAGAGAAGTCAGAGGTTCGTTTGAGGCAGCATCTCGAGTTACATCCTCGGTTGAACGCCGCCTTAGATCCCGATATTTTGCACTAGCCGAAAGACTTGCCCATAACGGNCTTATAAATGTTTCAGGATTCATGATAGAAAGCTCTCAATCATTGGCTCAGCTCCCACAAGAGGAGCAATCGCAAGTATTAGACAGGGCAGAAATCTTAGCAGATTCTTCTGCAGATGCTGTAGGTGCATTCCTTAAAACTGCACCTCAAGTACTGGAGCGGATAAGCCCCGCGCAACTTGAAGTTTGGTTCAACCGCGGACTTGAATACCTTACTGATAATCCTGATGCAGGAGTAGCTTACTTTAAACTCGAATCCGCAAGAGCAGAAAATTTAATAGATCAACTTTCTTCAAGCATCGAATTCGAAAAGGTTCACGGTATGCTACGAATGTATTCCAATGCCTTGGCTGGCACCGAAGTAGAACTAAACACTACTGCAGATATCACTCATCGAAACATTGGTTGGCTATCAGTTGAACTAGCTACAACTGACGGCAAAAGTGTATTTCTTCCACCTACAGTGGATACCCATGACTCCAAGAAAGAAAATTTTGCTTGGCTAAAAGTAGTCACTACTCATCAAGTAGGCCATTTGGAATTTAACAGTTTTAAGTTCGATTTTGATAGTCCTTCGGCTAATTTTAATAATTACCGCCAAGGGCTTGCAGAAGGTTTAGGTGTTATCCCCAGCTCTACAGATATGTCCTCTTTCTTCGATCTATTCCCAGAAAGAGCATTAGCCGCTGACATCTTATCTATTGCCGAAGGTGCGCGTGTTGATACTCAAATTATTTCACAATACCAAGGCTTAGCATCCGACTACACTAATGTGCAAAATGAAGCCCTGCGGAAAAGGCAACCAATACAAAGTATGCCCGCAAAACAGGCTCTAGTTGAAATGCTAATACGGCTAAGCCTTAACGAGAACGAACCTGTTAATGTGCCAGCAAAATATATAGATGAAGCAATGCAACTCGCAGGGCTAATGAAAACCGTTAAGAATCCTTCTTCTCTTGTCGAAGATTCTGCAGAATCTGCAATCAGGATGTACCACACCCTATCGAAAGTTTCAAATGAATTAGTCCCTATAAATGAATGGCAAACCGTAACATTAAATGACGCTACATTTGAAGATCCTTCTTTAGAGGAAGTGGTTCAACAACTGCTATCTGACTCAGAGCAATCTCAAGAAGAAGCCTCAGGCGATGATTACGAATCACCTGATGATGTTGATTACCGTGGAGATTTTAAGCCTGAGATGGTTCAATTACTCTCTCAAATGCGCGGACAACCAGATTCCGGAGACGAAGAAGGAACAGAAAACACGCAGGGAATCTCCCAAGCTGAGATAGAACAAGCTTTAAGGGATTCTACGGAAATCGATTTTGATGATGATGCAGAAGTCAGTACCGTTGCAGCAAATATGATGAAAGAAATGGGTAGTGACACTCCTCAAAATCCAGCAGGATCGGGATACAATCAGATTCCTCACGTCGATGAAGAAGGAGGACCATTAGATGCATTAGAACCTCGTTCCTATGCCTATGACGAATGGGACTTTAGAGCTAATGATTATCGGCCACGGTGGTGCATAGTTCAGGAACGCATTGGAGTCTCTGGTGAAACCGCATTTTATAACGAGACCTTACACTCCTATGCAGGTTTAGTAGATCAGATAAGACGCCAATTCGAATCAGTAAGGCCAGAAATGTACAGAAAGGTAAAAAGATTACCAGAGGGCGAGGACGTCGATATCGACGCAGGAATAGAAGCCCTTATTGATCTACGAAACCGGATGACACCAGACGAAAGAATTTATTGGCGTCGGAATAAAGACGAACGTGATGTTGGAGTCGTTTTTCTGTTAGACATGAGTGCTTCCACTGCAGAAGCGGTTGAAGAAAATACTAAGGAATCCGAATGGAACGCACCTGGTGATCCAGTTGCTTACACCGCATGGCTAAGAGCAAGAAGGGGAGAAACTGCGCGTCGACCTTATAAAAGGATTATTGATGTCGAAAAGGAATCGATGGTTCTATTAATGGATGCATTAGAAGCGATTGGTGATCGCTACGGAGTTTATGGATTTTCAGGATTTGGTAGAGAAAATGTTGAATTTTATGTAATTAAAGAAGTTGATGAACAACTGACTGATCGTGTTAAACGCAGGCTAGATAAAGTAGCTCCGTTACATGCTACTCGAATGGGCCCAGCTATAAGACACGCTAGCACAAAATTAAGCAAAATAGATGCTAAAACTAAATTCATGTTTGTAATAAGTGATGGAAGGCCGCAAGATCGAGGGTATTCACGAGAGGGTGTAGAAAAAGAATATGCTGTNCAAGATACTCGAATGGCATTAATGGAAGCACGGCAACTAGATATTACTCCCTTCTGCCTAACAGTTGATCGAAATGGACATGATTATCTGCGAACAATGACTGGTGATTTAAACTACGAAGTTTTGCCAGACATTATGGACTTACCTAGGCGTTTACCTCAGCTGTACAAAAAAATTACCCTCTGATATGAAATAATCTCTATATTGGAGAACATATAGTGGACTTCGAACTCGAATGGACAAAAGAACAAGAAGAATTCAGACAAACAGTCAAAATATGGCTTGAAGCTAACGCTCCTCAGCTATTCGACCATCCGGACCCTGCTAATTTAACCGAAGATGAATATTTGCTCCAGCGAAAATTTGGTAGAGATCTTGGGGCTAGAGGTTGGTTATATCCAACGATGCCTGCCGAGTACGGAGGAGGCGGCTTACCAATGGATTTAGCAATGATCCTTGAAGAAGAATTGGATTTCTACAATCTTGCACTACCGCCTTACTATGATACCGGCGGCAAGCTTGGTTCAATGGCCATATTAGTTTGGGGTGAAGAGAGTCAAAAGTCTTATTTCTTACCTCAGATATTGAGCGGTGAGATCAGAACATGGCAGTTATTAACTGAGCCTGAATCCGGGTCTGATTTAGCAAGTATCAAAACTACCGCAATCCGTGATGGCGAAGATTACGTAGTAAACGGAACCAAAATATATGTTGGAAGCAACCANGGTGCAGAATATTCTTGGACAATTGTTGTAACTAACCCCAATGGTGAAAGGCATAAAAATCTCGGTTGGCTGATGATCCCCATGGATTTACCTGGCATAACTGTAGAACCAATGGATTTATTATTTGTTGGAGGAGAGCGAGGCGCTGCAAGTGGTATCAAAAATACCGTATTTTTTGACAACGTTAGAGTGCCTAGATTTAACTTGATTGGAGGCGAAAATAATGGCTGGAAAGTGGCCAGCACTCATTTAGAAATTGAACACGGATTACTCCGCAGTGCAGTTCGTGCNGACCCACTGACCGAAAAAGTTTTTAACCACGCTAAAATTACAAAAAATAGCAATGATCCTTATGTTAAAGAAAGGCTCGTTGATTTTTATATTGACACTGAAGTAACTCGGTTATTACATTTCCGTAACTATGCTTGGCGAGCCCAAGGTAAGCAACTAACTTACGAAGGAGCGCAGGCATATTTATTCCAAAAACGCTCGCAGCTTACTAGAGCTAAGGCGATTCTTGACCTATTTGGATCAAAAGCCTTAATTGCTGAACCAAATCCTGAATCTATTGAAGAGGGACACATCGAAATACATCAACGATCCTCAATTGTTGATCAACATCCAGGAGGAACAGCAGAAATACAGCGCGTAATAATTGCCCGAAGGCTTGGAATTGGCAGATCAGAACGAGAAGAGCCAGGAAAACTGAATTAGCATGGATCTATTACTTAACGAACAACAATTAATGCTTCAGTCTACGGTTCAAGATCTACTGAAAAGAGATTTCCCCAAAAATCTACTTGCTGAATTTGATGCAGGAAGANCCACGCTGAGAGAACATTGGAATTCGGTTTTATCCACAGGTATTCTTACAAGCCTGATTCCAGAAGAATACGGTGGTGTTGATGGTACATTTTCAGACGCCGGAGTAATTTTTCAGGAATTAGGTAAAGGTCCCCTTCCAGGACCTCATTTCTCTTCATCAGTTCTTGCAGTCAATATCATACTAGAGTGCGGATCAGAATCACAAAAGAAAAAATACTTGCAAAGTATTGCTGAAGATAAAATAATTTTTGCTGTTGCAATTTCTGAATTCAATCAATTCAATGATTGTACTTTTACCGATTTTCACTTAAAAAATGACAAACTATCAGGGTCGAAGTTATGCATCCCAGATCTAGGCTTTGCAACGCATATTCTTATACCCTATTCAACCGATGCGCATAATCAAGGATTATGTGTAGTTCCTGCTACATCAAGTGGCGTAACAATTAAGCATTTAAAAGGAATGTCTACTGAACAATATGCTCTTTCCATTGAGGATTGTGTTGTAGAAGACGCGCTTGAATACTATGAGCATAGTGCTTTTGAAANTGCAATCAATAAATCTACTGCTCTTCTTTGTTCTTTCCAAGTCGGTGGACTTGAAAGAGTATTTGAAATGTCGCTTAATTACAGTAAAACCCGGTATCAATTCGGTCAACCTATAGGGCGATTCCAACGAGTCCAGGACCATATAATAGACATCGTAAATTTCCTTGATGCCGCGAAATGGAGCACTTATGAAGCTCTATGGAAAATTGACTCAAACCAGGAATTTCAGATTGGTGTTCATATGGCTGCTTCTCTATCCTCAGAGGGGTATTATTTAGCATGTAACTCTGCACATGATGTCCATGCTGGCGTTGGAATAATTAGGGAATATGGATTGACATTACATACGAAAATGTCACGCTCTCTGTACAGTTATCTTGGTAATCCTAGATATCATCGATACAAAATCGGACAATCATTAGAGTTATAGTAGGTATGATTTGCTTAATCCATATCGCGTAATCGATTTGGCGGATGATCGCGGGATTTTCTGTGGAAAAATACTCGCAGATCTAGGTGCTGAAGTTATCAAAATTGAGCCAGTCACTGGTGATCCTGCAAGGCGATTAGGACCATTTATCAACCACGATCCAGGTATAGAAAATAGCCTTTTCTGGCAACTGTACTCATCTAATAAAAAAAGTGTCGCTCTAGATGTACATTCACCCGAGGGTAAAAGAATTTTTCTGCAACTTATTGCTTCGGCAGATATTTTAATTGAATCTTTTGAACCTGGAACATTGGAATCTATTGGACTAGGTTGGGAAAAGCTAAAAGAAGCCAACAAGAAATTAATACAAGTATCAATAACTCCATTTGGTCAAACAGGTCCTTATAGAGATTTCCTCGCAACAGATATTATTGGGTCTGCTCTCAGTGGATTCGCTTATTTAACTGGAGACTCGGATCGAGCACCAGTCAGAGTGAGTGTGCCTCAGTTTTGGTTACTAGGTGGTGCTACAGGTGCGGCTGCAGCAATGATTGCTCTCCAGCATCGTCTTCGGTATGGATCTGGTCAATTCGTCGATATTTCCTGCCAAGAATCTCTTACTCGGACGCTTTCNCATGCTCCTCAGTTTTGGGATATGAATCAAGTAATTCTTAAACGCTCAGGCCCATTTAGGCCTGTTGGGGAAAAAAATGCTCTGCGTGTTAACTTTGAATGCCTCGATGGTTATGTTAATTATATTCAGCCCGGGGGAGCTACAGGTGGGAGAGCAATGGCTGCACTTAGTTCGTGGATGGACGAAGAAGGCGAAGGTCATCCTGCATTGATATCTACAGATTTCGGGGAATATGGGTTTGGTCAAATACCAATCGAATTACTAAATATCATGAACTCTACGCTAGAGTCCTTTTTTAAAGGACGAACCAAAAAATATCTTTCTGAAGAAGCCATCAACCGTCGTGTTTTGTTGTTCCCTGTTAACAATCCATCAGATATTTCCTCGTATCCGCAATTAGTTGCGAGAGGATTTTTTAGAGATGTGCAAATGCATAACGGGGAAAATCTTCGTACACTAGGACCTTGGATGCAATTTTCTGACTACCAGCCTCCTGTCAATCGTGCACCCTTACTTGGAGAACATACCTTAGAAATTCTAAATTCACTTGAGATAAGTGAAAGATCTATACTTTCCCTGTTGAATAAAGGGATTGCTAAGTGAATCAGCCTTTTGATGGATTAAAAGTATTAGATTTTTGTTGGGTAGTCATAGGACCGATGACTACAAGGTTTTTTAGTGATTACGGAGCGACTGTACTTAGAGTAGAGTCGGCCTTAAGACCTGATGTAATAAGGCATGGCCTGCCTTTTGCTCAAAATAAACCAGGTGTAAATCGAAGCGGGTATTGGGCAAATTATAACAGCGGAAAATTGGGGCTTAGTCTTAATATGTCAGACCCCAAAGCACGCGCAATCGCATTCAAGCTTGCAACCGAATGGGCAGATGTAATAACAGAAAATTTCACGCCAGGAACTATCGAGAAATGGGGTTTAAGTTACAACGAAATTAAGGCAAAAAACCCTGGGGTAATAATGTTTAGTGCATCAATGCTCGGACGTGGAGGTCCATATGATGCACAACCAGGTTTTGGGCCGGTGCTTACAGCACTGTCAGGTCATACGAATTTTACAGGATGGGCAGATAGGGTTCCCGTTAGTCCATACGGTGCGTATACCGACTTTTTAGTCCCCTATCTAGCGTTTTCTGCAATATGCGCAGCTCTAGACCAAAAAAAACGAACTGGGCTAGGCCAGTATCTAGATTTATCTCAATTAGAAGCCTCCTTATATTTTCTCGGGACACCAATAATGGATTATTTGTCAAATAATCAACTTCAGGATCGATCAGGTAACCAAGATCCAGATATGGCACCGCATGGAATATACAAATGCTTAGGCAATGACCGTTGGTGTGCAATAGCATGTCAAACTAATGAACAATGGATTGCATTGGCACAGCTAATTAACCAACCTCATTTAATCAAAGATAATAGATTCAAATCATTAGAAGACCGACAAAAACATTCAAGTGACTTAGATCATTTAATAGAACAGTGGACTCTTCATCATAGTCCTGATGAAGTAATGTACCTTTGTCAATCCAATGGAATTCCAGCAGGTTCTGTAAGAGACTCCAGAGATTTATTTAATGACCCTCAGCATTTGCACAGGAAGCATTTCATTTTCCTTGAGCACTCAGAAATGGGAACTTATGCATCTGACTCGACTGGCATGTTGATGACTGAAACTCATCCCGAGTATCGTCCAGCTCCATTACTCGGGGAACATACACGTGAAATCATAATTGATGTGCTTGGTATCTCTGAAGAAGAATTCATGCTTATGTCGGTTGAAGGAGTATTCGACTAATTACTGTATAAGCATTAGTATCTTTTCCAAATATACCTCAGGAGTACTAATGTCTGAATCACTCAACGGTAAAATTGCTCTAGTTACTGGAGCAGGNAGCTCCATGGGCATGGGCAAGGAAATGTCTCTCGCATTGATTGAGGCAGGAGCCAAAGTTGCCATGATGGATATTAACGAGGAATCTTTGTCGATTAGCGTCAATCAAGCACGTGAAATCGGCGGTGACTCCTGTGCTATTGGAATTGTTGGAAGCATTGATCAATGGGATGATGCGTACCGTGCCGTAGCGCAAACTTTGAATCAATTTGATGGAATACATATCCTGATCAATAATGCAGGTGTTCGCACTCATGCCAAAACCCCTACTGGAGACTCTCCTTTTTGGAATTTAACACCGGAGGAATGGCAACGCGTTATTTCCGTTAATGTTAACGGCACATTTATGATGACACTTGCAGCTATTGGACCAATGATTCAGCAAAAATGGGGAAGGNTAATTGGAGTAACTACAAGCCTGGATACGATGATCAGAGGTGGGAATCTTCCATACGGACCATCGAAAGCAGCAATTGAAGCATTTATAGCCTCAATTGCAAAAGATCTTAATAACACTGGCGTGACTGCTAATGTTCTTATCCCGGGTGGCGCAACGAATACAAATTTTATTCCAGAAGATACCAGCTATATACGGGAGGAGCTTATACAACCGGATGTGATGCGAGACCCCATAAAGTGGATCGCGTCAGAAGAGGCTAGTGAATTTAATGGTAATAGGGTAATAGCTTCGAAATGGGATAATTCTATGCCGCTAAGTCAAAGATTAGCCTTAGCTTCAGCTCCCGCGGCATGGCCTCAACTTGGTAGAAAGTAGATCTAGGAAAAATTATGGGNAAGCAACATTCCAAGCTAGAAGAAAAAGCACTATCGCATTTATGGATGCCTACTCAAGATTGGACTGAATTGGCAGAAGATGGCATTACCGTAATGACCGAAGCGGATGGAGTCCATATCAAAGACTCTAATGGCCGGTGGGGGTATGATGGAGTGGCAGGCTTGATGCTAGTCAATGTTGGACATGGAAGGCAAGAAATTGTTGATGCAATAAGTAAACAGTTAAGCACACTGCATTACGCAAACACCTTCAAATATGCTTCTGAACCTACGATACAGTTCGCTGCAAAAATTGCATCGCTTACTCCAGGTGATCTGAACAGAGTATATTTTACAAGCGGCGGATCAGAAGCAGTAGAAACCGCACTTAAAATCGCATACCGTTATCATTACAACCGAGATGAACCCAATCGTAATAAATTTATAGGTCGCGAAGGCTCTTACCATGGGACGACACGTGGTGCTCTCAGCGTTTCAACTTCTTCTTACCTTGATCGTCCCAGCTACAACGAAATTTTACCTGATAATTTTGTCATGGCTCCGCAGCCATCTTTTTACCGAAGACAAGATAGTTCCTTAACCTCTTCCGAATTTAGTATCCAATGTGCAAACGCAATAGAAGAACTAATACTTCAAGAAGGACCCGAAACAATAGCAGGTGTGATTGCAGAACCTATTTCATTTTCTGCAGGCATCGCTATCCCTGATGTTGACTATTGGCCTTTACTTAGAAAGATTTGTAATAAGTATGGAGTGTTGTTAATTGCAGATGAGGTGATTACTGGATGGGGCCGAACAGGGAAATGGTTTGCTATGGAACACTGGGGAGTCACCCCAGATATCATGACAATGGCGAAAGGTATCACTAGTGGGTACTTCCCTGTAGGTGCGTGTGTTGTAACTGATACGGTTTTTGAAAATTTCCAGGGAGGGTCTGAGAAAACTTACCGGCATGGTATTACATATGGAGGACATCCTGGTGGTGCAGCTGCAGGATTAGCGAATGTTGCCATTATGGAGAGGGAGTCGCTCGTGGAAAATTCCGCCAAAATGGGAAAGTTGATGCTCGAACAACTCAACTCCTTAAATGAGCATCCAACAGTGGGCGATATCCGTGGCTTGGGTTTAATGTGCGCAGTTGAGTTAGTGAGTAATAAAGAAA
Organism: SAR202 cluster bacterium; assembly: GCA_009391465.1. Taxonomy (GTDB): domain Bacteria; phylum Chloroflexota; class Dehalococcoidia; order Lucifugimonadales; family Australimonadaceae; genus UBA2963. Next base: position 152,699 of record VFHU01000010.1, on the reverse strand, counting down.
CTAAACAATCATTGTATGAAAATACAGAAGCAATCAATCTACTTAATCAGAAAATTAGTGAAAATGGTCTCTATACGAGAGTAGGTAGGCAAGTTTTCTTCGCTCCGCCATTGAATGTAACTGAATCTGACGTAACTCAAATGGTGAAAATATTTGCAGAGGCCTTAACCGATACCGAACAGGATCTAAAATTGGGTTAATTTTAAAATTTTACTTACCCATTCATTTTGCTAAAATCAGCCTACTAGAGAAATGAATTACTCTTAACTATAAGGGCTGAAAGTGATTTTAAGGAGAAAAAATGACAACGGAAAAGTCTATTGATCTAGAAGTAATAGTCGATGGAGATGGGCACATCATGGAAGATATGGACTCTATGATGAATTTTCTCCCGTCAAAATTCAAAAACAACCCAGCCTTAGGCTTAAATGCCTCAATTTTTCCTGCAATAGATACACACCACTCTGGGCATTTTGTTGAAACCCCTGGTCGAAGAGACAGAGGTGGCGCATTTGTAGGTCCTGATGGATGGGAAGTTTTCCTTGATGAAGTGGGGATTGATGCCACTGTCTTATACCCTACTAAGGGTCTTGCCTATGGCCGAATTGTCAGTAGAGACTGGGCAATAGCTGCTGCGCAAGCCTACAACGATTGGTTATACGATACTTATACAAATCGCAGTTCAAGATTCAAAGGCGTTGGATTAATTCCAATGCAGGAGCCGATGGAAGCAGTCAAAGAACTTCGGCGTTGCGTTGAAGAACTCGGATTTGTAGGTGCAATGCTGCCCTCAATGGGTCTTCCTGATCAATTAGGCTCAAAAATTTACTGGCCTGTATACGAAGAAGCTAATCGCCTAGGGTGCGCAATAGCTATTCATGGTGGGTCGCACTCTGGCCTAGGCCTTGATCATTTAAATGTCTACGCTCCTATCCATGCGCTTGGTCATCCAGCAGGGCAAGCCATTGCCTTTGCCGGAATGATTTTCAATGGTGTTTTTGAAAGATTCCCTAACGCTCGTTTCGGATTCCTCGAGGGGGGCATCGGTTGGTTTATCATGTGCCTGGAACGATTCGACCGATCACATGCGACGCATATGGAGTACCAATTACGAGATGATGACATGCTTGGTCCCAAAATTGGTGATAGCGTAACTGAGTACATACAAAAACAAATTGACCTTGGTCGTTTGTTTATTGGATGTGAAGGAGAAGAACCTGCGATTGCATTCGCTGTCAGCCAAGTAGGTAACAAGCCTTTTTTCTTCTCCACAGATTTTCCTCATGAAGTGACGACAGAGACATGCAAGCATGAGTTGGGAGAATTGCTAGAAAATGAAGGATTGACAGATGAAGATAAAGAAGCAATTCTTCATAAAAATGCTCGTAGGTTCTACAAGATTTAAGGTCAGGAGAAACATCAATGCTGTCTATTGAGAAAAACGAATTACTAACTAAAGTTGGGGCTGGTACACCTACAGGAGAGCTAATGAGACGTTACTGGCACCCGATTGCGGCGACAGGTGAATTGCTAGAAAAACCCACTAAGCCCATAAGACTACTAGGGGAAGATCTTGTTCTTTATAAAGATAAGTCAGGCACTCTCGGACTAATTGATCGTTTTTGTCCGCATCGAAGGGTTGATCTNTCCTATGGGATTCCTGAGGATAGCGGTTTGAGGTGTATGTACCATGGTTGGATGATGGATGAAACCGGCCAGTGCATAGAACAACCGTTTGAAGAAACTGTCAGACCAGATGGCCGGTTCAAAGAGAAAGTAAAAGTCGCCGGATACCCCGTAGAAGAATTAGGTGGCCTTATTTTTGCCTATATGGGCCCACAGCCTGCTCCGTTGTTACCTAAATGGGAGCAGCTCACTTATGACAATGCTATACGTGACATTGCTATTACCGTATTGCCATGTAACTGGCTTCAAGCTCAAGAAAATTCTGTGGATCCAGTACACACCGAGTGGCTACATTTTTACTACGGTAACTATGTAAGGCGTGGCTTAGCCGTGGCCCCAGAAAGCCAACCAAAAACTATCAAAATTGCATTTGATGCATTTGAATATGGAATCGTAAAACGTAGACTGCAAGAAGGATTCCCTGAAGATGGGGAGGATTGGGCTAAGGGACATCCAATCATGTTCCCTAATATTTTATTCGTCGGTGATCAAGTCAGAACCACCACTCAATGGCGAGTACCTATTGATGATGAGAATACATACCATGTGTCTTACTACGTATACCGACCAGCCCCGGGTCACCAAGCACCTCACCAAGAAGTGGCCGCGTATAGGTATACTCCTCTATACGAACCTGATGGACGCTTCTTTACTGGGATTACATTCAACCAAGATTACATGTGCTGGATTACACAAGGAGCAATTGCCCAACGAGACAAGGAAATGCTAGGGGAATCTGACGTGGGACTAATTCTTTACCGCAAAATGCTTGAACAACANGCCCAAATCGTCGAGGACGGAGGGGATCCAATAAATACTTTCAGAGATCCAGCTGTCGCAGGTTATATTGAACTTCCAATGGAAAGCGTGAAACACGGTATCAAACCGGATGGGAAATATAGACCAGGTGAAGGGGGCGATAGCCCTATAGTTCCCGACATCGAAAAAGTATTGCAAACTTGGGTAGAAGATATTCCAGTTGAAGCAAGGCCACAAAACGAGTATCTCTTCTAAAAACAAAATCGGATTGGAGTTTATATGTCTAGAGAAATTGATGAAATCAAGTACGAAGTTGCGATGGCTACGAGAATACTTTCGCATATGGGTCTTGCTACTGGTGTAACTGCCGCGTTGGGGCATGTCAGCATGAGGGTACCTAATCAGCCTGATAAATTTGTGGTCAAGGGCAGAGGTTATGCAATTGATGCCTTGGAGGAAATGCAATATTACGACATGATTGTTTGTGATCTCGAAGGCTACAAAATTGATGGTCCTGCAAAATCTACACAATGCTCGGAAGTGAAAATTCATTCCTCCATATATAAGGCTAGACCTGATGTCCAATCTGTCGTCCACGTTCATCCAAGAAACGTAGTGTTGATGACTGTCCTTGGCGAGCCAATTAAGCCAATGGCACAAGAAGGTGCACCAATGGTACAAGCTCAACCACATGCGTTATATCCTCATACTAAAACTGTATGGAGTGACGAAGAAGGAACTGAACTAGCAAATACACTCGGTTCAAATAAATTTGTTCTAATGCAAGGTCATGGAGCTTCTATGACAGGAAAATCCCCAGAAGATTCTGTGGTTAGCATGCTGCAGCTCGAAGAACAAGCGAGAATGAATTACTGGGCTTTAGTCGCCAAAGGTAGTGATCATCCTTTCATTCCTGATGCTCTAGTAAATGAAATAACTGATAGGCCTCCTCAGGATTCTCACCCTCATTTCAAGGAACTAATGCGCGCTATTGGGGGTAACCCACCTAGAGACGGGGTTTGGAATTCNTACAAAAAGAAGGTTTCTGGAAACATGGTAGCTCCGTAGTCTTAAGCTACGATTTCCTTAACATGTAGCTTATTCTTAGGCTTTAACTTGGAGTACTTTGATGCAGAAAAATGACGAGTTGAGAATGAAAATAATACTCGTTACTGACACATGGCACCCTCAAGTTAATGGGGTAGTACGTACTTATGAAAATGTTATGGAGTACGCCCGCTCACAAGGGAATTATGAATTCGATATTATTGATCCTTCGCAATTTACCACCGCCCCTCTCCCAAAATACCCAGAAGTAAAAATGGTAATCCAACCATGGAAAATCGGTGGAATGTTAAAAAACTCAACATTCGACGCTATACATATCGCAACGGAAGGGCCATTAGGAATAGCGGCAAGGATATGGTGCAACAAGGAAAAGGTTCCATATACTACTGCTTATCACACTAGATTTCCTGAATATTTTCATCAATATCATCGTGTTCCAAAACGAATCGGCTATAGGTATATAAATTGGTTTCATAAAAAATCTGATCGGATTTTCGTTCCCACAGAAGCAATGAAACAGGAATTAGAAAAAAACCATATCGATACCAGTAAAGTTATCTGGCCGCGTGGTGTAAATAAACTGATTTTCAATCCGAGCAGGAGGCGTAATTTCAGTCAATACCCAAGACCGATATGGCTATACGCGGGGCGTGTTAGTGTCGAGAAAAATGTTGAAGAATTCTTAAAACTACCNATAAATGGAACGAAAATAGTTGTTGGTGATGGACCTAGCAGACAAGTGCTTCAATCAAAATATTCTGATGCAATATTCACCGGATACAAATATGCAGAAGAATTAGCAGAATATTATGCATCGGCAGATGTATTTGTATTCCCTAGTAAAACCGATACCTTCGGAGTAGTGATTTTGGAAGCAATGTCTTGTGGTACACCTACGATCGCCTTTGATGTGAGCGGGCCAAAGGACATAATTAATTCTGGAATTTCTGGCTATTACTCAGACAATCTTCTTGAATTATGTAACAAAGCTTTATTACTTAATAGGCAGGATGTTGCAAACGATAGCGTGCAATGGACCTGGGAAAAAGTAGCAGAAATTTTCTTAGCTAACATTTAAGTTGTTGAACTACGTGGCGCTCACAGGTGATTTGTGCTACCATTTGCGCATGCAAATAAGAGTGCTCAATCAAAATTATTTTTGCTGTTGTCAAACAAAAACGTAAGGCCGCAGCCTAATACTATTTATCCAAACTGCGCCCTTCTCAGTGAACAAAAGAGAAGGGCGCCGCTTTTTTAGCAAAAAAGGAGACCAAATGACTACTCACTCACCTGTACCCATCGTCCGNGGGGTGAAAACCATAGAAGAAAAGCTTCAGATGGACTATTCGAAAGGTGTTTTACCATATGTACCTGAAGAAGTAGATGATTTTGAGANAGAAGCCACTAGATACTTGAATGGAGAGTGGCCATCCGAAGCAGAATTCATTATGTATCGGTTGGTTCGCGGTGTTTATGGCCAACGGCAGCCTGACGTGCAAATGATGAGAATAAAAGTACCTGGTGGTGCTATGACAGCAGATCAAATGGATGCATTTGGAGAGTTAGTTTCTAAATATGCTCCTCTCAAAAAAGGTCATGTCACTACTCGAGAGAATATTCAGGTGCATTTTGTAAAACTAGATGACACGCCACATGTAATGCGAATACTTGGCAAAGCAGGTCTCGTCACAAGAGAAGCCTGCGGTAATACCGTAAGAAATGTAGCCGGGGATCCATTGTCAGGAGTCAAGGCNGANGAGCCGTTTTATGTTGCACCATATTTAACTGCTTATGCTAGATATTTTGTTCGGCATGAATACACCCAAGTACTACCACGAAAATGGAAAACTGCATTTAGTAGCGGTGGAAATGATGAGGTCGTTGCTGATATACATGACTTGGCTTTTATTCCCAAAATAAAAAATGGTAAAAAAGGTTTTGAAATCAGAATTGGTGGAGGGACGTCTATAATGCCACGGGCTGCTTGGGTTCTATCTGAATTCACGCCTGTCTCGGAATATTTAAAAATTGCAGAAGCAGCAATCAGAGTTTTCCATCGGACCGAGGAATTACGTAAAAACAAAATGCGAGCTCGCATAAAATTCTATGTNGATAGAATTGGAATTGATGCATTCAAAGAAGAAGTAAACAAAGAATTAGAGGGTGCTTGGGCAAAAGCTGATTTCGATCCATCTCCATGGATGGAGCTTCCGCCCGAAATGATCGATGAACCGCCTGCGCTTGTTGAAGTAGATACGTCCTTTAATGAACCTGAGTTTCTGAAATGGAAAAAAACAAATACTTTAGCGCAACAACAAGAAGGCTACCGAATTGTCTACGTTACACTTCCGCTTGGTGACATTACCGAGCAGCAATTTCCTTTGCTTGCCGAGGCAGCTAGAAAATATGCTGGTGGTCGAATACGATTAACAACTGAGCAAAATTTAGTATACCGATGGGTTCCTGAAGGGCATTTGGCATCGTTTTGGCGAGAATTAAAAGCAATGGGCCTTGCAGAAGATGGAGCAAATCAAATAACTGACGTTGTATCTTGCCCAGGTACGGACAGCTGTAAAATGGGTATTACTTCTTCCATGGGGGTTGCTGATGCACTAAGGCAAACCCTGAGAGCGAGCGCATATGATGACCCCATGGTAAATAGTTTGCATGTCAAAGTAAGTGGATGCCCTAACGGCTGCTCACGGCATCATATTGCCAATATAGGATTCCATGGTGCTGCAACAAAAGGTGATGGTAATCAAGTTCCTGCATATGAAGTATTCCTAGCCGGCAATTACGGTAACCAAGATCCAGTAAGGTTTGGACACCGGGTAAAAGCAAAAGTTCCAGCAAAAAGAGTCCCTACATTTATGAACGAGATTATCTCCTACTATCAAAATCAACGGTCTGAAGGAGAACCTTTCAATGATTTTGTTGATCGAGTAGGAACAGAACCATTTGAAAATCTAGCTGCTCAATTTAGAGATGTGGGTTCATTGAATAAGGAAAATCTAGATACATACATGGATTGGGGGAAAACTATACTGTACAAACTGGAACGGGGTGAAGGTGAATGCGCAGTTTAGTTCTTAAATAATTAATATTAAGTAAAGCAGAGAAGGTAAAAGGGTTCAAGGAAGAGCCCTTTTACCTTATATGGAGGGTAATTATTTCCATATCAAGAAAAAAAGCGTTAGATTATGCAGAGTCCTTTATCAACAGACCTAGAGGTGAAACAACACTTCTATTGCGACGCAATAAAAACGGTTTTTCTCTCATGCACAAAGGAAAAGTTCTCACTAAAACGTATTCTTCTAAAGTCGGAATTCTCCAATCAGCTGCGATGGCAATGGCTTTAGGAGTAGAACTACCTGAAAGTATAGGTGCCACAATTCAAATTAAGGCTGCCACCGGCGTGCTCTACCGAGCTATCAGTGCNTCATGCCTTGATTTAAGGAAACCAGAAGCTCAGGTCGTACTTCAACAACTTCTGTCTACAGCCGCACTACAACGTGGTGTATTCAAAACTATAGAAATTAACTAAGCTTGAGGCATCAGACATGTAGAAAGGATAAGAAGATATGGCNCTTAAATTATCTTTTGCTATAACCGCATATGACAGAGTATTACCATTAATCAATCAAGAAGTTAAAGCTGATGGTATTGAACTAGATTATCAAGGAATGCCCGGTGCAGTACCTCGGGTTTTTTACGAACAAATAAAATTCAATAGATTCGATATTTCAGAAATGTCCATGTCATCTTACTTACGGATGCGGCCGCTTGGATTCCCTTATAGAATGCTTCCTGTTTTCCATAATCGTACCTTTTCATATACCAATATTTATACGCGCAAAGCTTCAGGCGTGCGTCAAGATCATCCTGAAGACTTAAAGGGCAAGCGTTTTGGCATAGGAGATTATCAACAATCGGTAGGATTATGGACGCGAGGAATATTAAAGTTAGAGTGGGGCATAGAACCAGAAGATATGACTTGGTTCATGGAACGCAGCGAGCATTTCAGCCACACAGGTGCATCTAAGGAAGCGGGGCTTGGGCTTCCAGATAATTTAGACCTTAGGTATGCACCCACAGACTTTAGTTCAATGTATTTAAATGGAGAATTAGACGCCTCTATTGGAATTGGGCAGATGCGCGGCTCAGGAATAGACCGACAGCAAAGTGTCAATTTACTCCAAAATCCAGAATTCCCAACTCTTTTTTCCGATCCGAAAGCAGAAGCAATTAGGTTTTTTAAAAAGCATGCGGTCTTTCCACCGCATCACGTAACGGTGGTACGCGAAAGTATTTTAAATGAGCACCCCTGGATAGCGGTCAGCCTTATGGAAGCATTTGAGGCTTCGAAACGTATAGCAATCGAACGCCTTCGGATGTTACCTCCTACTCTCCTAATTTTTGGCGCACAATATCAACGAGAATTAGATTCAGTCTTTGGGACAGATCCATTTGCATATGGAATCAATGTCAACTCGAAAGCACTTGACATGGCTCAAAATTTCTCCTTAGAACAAGGCTTAACCAGTACGAAATTACCTTGGGAGGAAATCTTTCCAGAAGAACTGTTCTACAGAGAAGAACGTAGTAGCAATCCTGAAATCACAAAGCCTGCTTCTCAGTANNCTCGAGACTTACGCGGTGTTATGAAAAGTAGAACTGCGGCTATGAACCACAACGCTCCGAGCACCGACAAAGTCAGAGCATAATCAGATGTTTCGTCATAATAATACCCTGCAATTAACGGCATTGTCAGCGTACCAAAAGATTGAACTGCCATCATGTATCCTCGTATTGTAGAGTACGATTTTCTACCAAATAATTCGCCAACAATGGACCATGTTAAGGGGTATAAGCAACTAGATGCAGAGAGGATAATTACAGCGAACCACAAAGAAATTCCTGTGCCTTCTATTCGTAGGCAGAAAATTGCTAATCCCAAAAATATGCATGCGAGCGAGGAAATTTTTAATCTTCCATACCTGTCAGCCATAGTGCCAACAATGACTACTGTAAACGCTGACCCCAAAGCCAAACAAGTTAACATCCATGCACCTTGTACTTCAGACAAACCTTTCCAAACCATGATAGGAACAAAATGAATNCCTAAAGTTGCAATTGCGCCCCCAAAAATAGTTGAAGAAATCGCCAACATCCAAAATCCTATAGTCTTTGTAGCTTGGCGAGTACTCATCCCTTCTAATTCCATAGAGTATTCACGATAACTTCCTGTAAGGTTTTGATTACTGGAGTCACTAAGCTTTCGAACTCCATCCGGTCTTAAGCCCANTTCCTCGGGAGTATTTTTTGAAGCATATGCAGTTGGTAAACCAACAATCAAAACTAACACTGCAGCAATCAGTGACGCTATACGCCAGCCCCAGTTATCAATTGAGTAAGCTAATAAAGCGATAATCAATAACGATCCAAGACCAGATCCTCCTTGCATTAGTGAAAATGCTGTAGATTTGTATTTGTCGAACCAGTTATTAATAATCCCAGAGGATGCATTGAACGCCACATTCAACATTACAAGGCTAATTGGGCCCAAAAACACGATGAATAGAACAAAAATGTTAGGAGCGAGACTTAATAAAAAATAGCCCAAGCATCCTATCAAAACACTAACGATTAAGACTCGTCTTGGCCCCCATCGGTCCATTAAGATTCCGCTTATTGGAGCCGTAATACCTCCGATCACTCCTCCTAAAGCAAACATCAAGGAAGATACGCTTCTCCCAAGACCCATAGACTCTTCTAGAGGGATAACAAATAGGGTATTACCCAAAATGTATACTCCATTTCCTGCCGTACGAGGTCCTAGCATCAGGGCAACAATTCTCCAACCGTAGAACCCACTTATTACAGGAATAGGGTATTTGTTGATGCTGTTCATAAATCCGTTAGCCTCTTAGCCTCTTGGGTTATATCCAAATATATATTAGAGTAACCCAAATTAATGCATGCTGCAGTTAAACAACGCCTAGAATTCTTATCAGTCCTTCGGGGAAAAAATTATCTCAAATATTGGATAGGGCTTGTGACTAGTGTTACCTCGCATCAAGCTCTGATCACAGCACAAGGCTGGCTTGTATACGACATCACTGGCGAAGAATTAGCTTTGGGACTAGTAGCAGCAGCGCAGGCTATTCCTGCAATCGCATTCAATTTGTTTGGAGGAGCTCTGGCAGACCGCTACGATCCTCGAAAATTGATTACGATTGGGTCAGGGTCAGCATTCTTAGTAATTTTATTACTTGCCATACTTGTAATAACTGAGTTAGTCCAAATTTGGCATATCGTGGCTTCCGCATTTTTTATTGGAATTGCAACTTCATTAGACCAACCATCGAGGCGAGTAATCTGGCCAGCTTTGATTAGGCGTGATCAATTTATATACGCTACTGCATTAAACCAAGGCGTGTGGAATGGTACTCGCATATTTGCACCGATGATAGCAGCAGCACCTATTGCAATAGTGGGCTCAATAACAGGTAATTATCAAGCTGGTGCAGCTATAGCATTCTTTTTAATAGCTGTTGGCTTTGCCACTATGGCCATCATTATTCAAACTATTAAATTACCAGACCTTAAGCGTGCAACTGGAGAAACTGTCCTTCATGACATTGTTGATGGACTTCGGTTTGTTATGTCTCATAAGATTTTCCTTATTTTATTGGGAATGAGTTTCGCAATTGGGTATTTCGGTCTATCTTATCAATGGCTTTTACCAGCATTTGTAGTTGATGTACTAAAACTAGGACCAGAAAACCTTGGGCTCTTGTATACAGTAAACGGGGCAGGCGGTTTAGTAGGGATCTTCATAGCGGCATCATATGGGCAGCAATATAGTAAGGCAAAGATGATTGGCACTGGTTCTACNATCTTAGGCTTGTCCGTATTCGTATTTGGAATCAATGGAATAATGGCTTGGTACTGGTTTGCACTAGTTTCTGCAGCAATTAGTGGATGTATTTACTCAATATTTCAAACAGCAGCGAATACTTTACTTAATTTACTAGTTCCAACAGAATACAGAGGGCGTGTGATGGGGCTTAGAGGCGTAATGTGGAGCCTAGCGCCATTAGGTGCGCTTCAAGCAGGATTGTTAGCCTCCTTGACCAATGTATCGATTGCCATTTCTACAGGCGGTGCGATTGTTATAGTCATGACAATTTTGATATTTCTTTTTAGTAAGCAAATGCGCTCTATTAACGATCTATTAGATCAAGCAGATTTAAGAGAGAAGAACTACAACTAATTCAAAAATTTCCTTTGACACTCAGCTTGTCCGAACAATATACTTGCGACGCCCACCTTGACGTTAAATATAACGTTTTGTAGGAACTCAATTTAGCAGCATAGGAGCAAGACATGGCAAGAAAAGTAATTCATATTCCTGGAAACTGGCACGCAGGCCAGCCAATTCCGCCAGCTACCAAGACCGGACCCCTGGTAACTTCAGGNGGAGTAAGTGGTTTAAATCCTGAGACCAATGAAATGCCNTCTGACTTGGCCGAGCAGGCAAAATGGGCTTTTGAACACGTACGGCGGATTGTAGAANAAGCAGGGGGCACAGTTGAGGATATCGCGCACATGAACGTGTATGTAAAAAGTAAAGACATCCGTCCTCTCGTCAACGAGCAATGGATTGCTATGTTCCCTGATGAAGAGAACCGCCCTACCCGTCACACTATTCAATACGATGCGCTTGCAGGCGGAATGGAAATGCAAATTCAATTCCTTGCATACGTTGGGAATTAGGTTACAGAGTTATGGCAACTGACGAATGGGTTGAACGACTACGAAAATTAGACACATGTGCGGTCTCTGACGCACAAGATAAATTAGGAATAAGCGGTACGGTTGTAGGCATACTACCCCTGTATGAAACTGAGCGCATCGCAGGCCGTGCGGTAACATTCAAACTAAAAACCAAAGGGAATGAAACATCCACTCATCACCTAGGTACTTCTGCAGTAGAAGCTGCAGATCCTGGAGACATCATCGTTTGTGATCACCGAGGAAGAGTTGATGTGGCTGGCTGGGGTGGCATTTTGTCAACAGCAGCGAAAACAAAAGGAATCGCAGGGGTCATAATTGATGGAGCTTCTCGTGACGTAGACGAGGCTAAAGGATTGGGCTTACCATTGTTTGCACGTGCCGCGGTACCTTTAACGGCCAGAGGTAGGATAATTGAAGAATCAACCAATCAAAGAATAGAAATTGGAAAGGTTTCGTTACTTCCTGGTGACTATATTATCGCCGATAACAGCGGAATAGTCGTAATTCCTCAAGATAGAATACATGACGTAATACCCGAAGCCGAAAATATTGTGGCTAGAGAGCAAGCTATGGCAGCGGATGTCTTAAGTGGAAAGTCCGTAGTAGAGGTAATGGGCATTAATTATGAACAAATGCTTAATCATTAGGAGTAAGAACAATGAGTGATTCAATAACGAGGCCAGACCAATCATTAGTTGATGGAATGAATGGTATTGGCACNGCAACTATCCACGAGGCAGGTGGTCAAATTGGGGCACTACCTTCGTACATAAAACCTGTTTCGGATAATTGGTACGTTTGTGGTGTAGCCACTACGATTTTATCACCACCAAAGGATAATCTTTGGTTGCACAGGGGGATATACCAGACTCAACCCGGTGATGTAATGATTGTAGACACAGGTGGATTCCACGAAGCAGGATACTGGGGAGAGATTATGACTCATGCTGCTCAGCAAGTGGGAGTAGCAGGTCTTGTNATCGATGGGTGCGTCCGGGATGGTGCAATTTTAGAAGAGCTTGGTATGCCCGTATTCTCTGCAGGACTTTGTATACGCGGCACCACTAAAAATAAAGATGCCTATGGAGGCATTAACGTACCTATCCGAATAGGTGAAATCTGGGTTTTCCCAGGTGATTTAGTCGTAGGAGATCGTGATGGAGTTGTAGTGGTGCCACAATCACGCATTGCAGAAATTACTGAAAAATCAAAAGCCCGTGAGGATAAGGAATCCGTTACTATTTCTAAGCTCAAGGCGGGTGAACGAACCATAGACATGTATGGTTTCTAAATCAGTAAGAGGGGGCCTAATGGCCCCCTCTTACCCTAATGTGTCAAAATCACAGAAGTGTCACCCAAAAATAGGTGTTGACCATTTAGAACCCGGATGTACAAATCATACGTCAAATCTAAGTCTACTTTATTGTAGGCAATCATTTCCTCAGGAGCTTCTTGCCACACGCGTAGATTCTGACGATGATCCCAAGGCAGTTTCTGAGCCCCGGTGGTGAAGCTGCTCAGCTTATCCAAACTTATTCTTCTACCTGTTGCTTTATGTATCTCTGCAAGTAAATCGTAATGGCAACTAATTTTTAATGTCGTTCCCAAAGTTTCTTCAACGCATTTTTCCAACAAAGGAATGTCAAATTTGGCCCCATTAAATGTCACTATCGTCCCTGAAAAATCAGTTAAATCAGATCTCATTAGCTCCAAGCTAGAAGGTTCTGATGTATACATCGTATAACCAAANCAAGACTTAATTCCGACAAGAAGAACCTCAAAGCCTTGCGGAAAAGTAGCAAACGACCCACCAAAAGTCTCGATATCTAAGGCTAAAAATTTATTTGTGTCCATTAAAGAAACATAATACAAATCCAAGTAATTCGATATATCATTTCCATCTTATGTAATGTAAAATTTCATTGATTAGTAATGCATGCTGTAACAGCATCCATGAAGACGGTCAAATGCCGTCACTGGCACGCAACGGTAGGCCTCTAAATAGGCAAGTCCGATCTGGAGCATTACGAATCCTTCTGCGAGGCACGGAGGGATAAAAATCCCCTGTGGCACAGGGGATTTTTTGGAGGGGGAAAATACCATATGTACCAATCTAGCACATACAAATTACCTGAAAAATTTATTCCTTCACCACTTTATCGAGAGGTTTTGCTACCCTGTACTTTTGTGGTTCTAATACTCGTCTCCAACTACCTTTTATCTTCATTACCAAACGTAAAACTGTTTGATCTTATGGTTTTTCTTGCCGGTTACACATTAGGAATCAGGAGAGGTATCACTGTTGGCATAGTTGCATGGTTTTTTTACGGTCAAATCAATCCTTGGGGAATCGCAAGCGCGCCTCTTCTTATTACCTTAATGGCCTCTGAATCGGTTTATGCATTAGCTGGGTCACTAGTATCGAAGGTGACGCATAGCAAAAAAGTATCAGTAAAACCTGGAGTTAATCATCTCCTGTTTCTGTCTGCTGCGGTAATAGCTACTCCGATCTACGACATATTCACTAATATTTCGACTGGCTATTTCTGGGCCACGATAGCAGGTAGTTCGGAATATGGTCACTGGATTAAATCCGCATTGTTAAACCCCGGGGCCTTATTCTTCATGCTGGTACATATTGGGGCAAACGCTGCCTTTTTCACCATTCTTGGACCAGCACTAGCAAAATTTATTGAAAGGAAAGTTTCCTATTAGTCTCATGTACCTCAAGCCCGCCATTACGGTTTTATTACTGTTTGTTACTGTACTGATTCCCTCTTTTATTGGTTGCAATACTACTGAAAATGACCAATCTACTGAAACCATTCAGGCAAGTATTTTAATAGAGTCACCCGAATCCTATGAGTGGATAAACCAAGTGACCATTCCTAAAGGAACTAATGGATACGGACTACTTAGAACTGCGGTAAATGATGAGATCGTATCTGTGTGGTACCCTGAGTATCGGTCTCATTTTGTCAATCAAATTAAAGGGATAGTTCCAAGTGAAAAACAATTTTGGAGCGTTTTTTTATGGAACGAAAGTAAAATTAAGTGGGAACCTCTTACTGTAGGTGCAGATCTTTTCTCAGTAAAAAATGGACAAACAATGGCGTGGGCATTAGTAGAATACGATCCAAATAATCCTCAGCTTCCTAATCAAAATCCGAACTGATGCGATAGAAGAAAAATCGTATACCCCTAATTTGTTTTCTTTTTATTTTTCAATTTCATCTCGTCTTGCTTTCTCTCTTAATTCGTAATCACGAGCTTCACGTCGTTCACGAATTCCTATGCCATAATGGACTGCTAAACCATATAGAACACCCATTGTTGGAACAGCCAGTAAAGCTCCTGCGACGCCGGCAAGTCTCACTCCTAACACCACTGACATGATGACTAGCATCGCTGGCATTCGAACTGCCTGCCCTAGAATCTTTGGGGTAAGGAGGTTCAACATAATTTGCTGAATGAATAATAAAACAGCCAAAACGATAATAAATGTCGTNAAGTTCCCAGCGACTGCTGCCACTATGAGAGGTAAAGCTAAAGCTAGCCAATCTCCAACGAAAGGAATTGCCAATAAAATACTCGCCACGAGTGCAACAGGTAATGGACTAGGCAGCCCAGTCGCAATCATCACTCCAGCAGTGGAAACCCCATATATAAGAGATATCAAAAACATTCCTCTAAGATAGCCGTGAAACGTTTCATCAATAGACAGTAAGATAAATAATGTTTCTTTTTCCGCTTTCGGGGGTAATACTTTCAGTCCTTCGATAAGGCGACGGCCACCGTCCAAGACAATATAAAACGATATAACTAAAACTAACACGACACCAAAAAGCAATGAAACCACGTTCTGTAATATTCCTAATGCATTTGCAGTAACAGTAGTTGCTACGGTTTCCGCGAAATCATTTAAGGAATCCACTTGAATTTGACCGGTCAAATCTAGCTCGATACCAGTGCGCGCAATTGTTGTTTCCAACCCATTAACCATATTAGGAATTTGTTCCACGTATTGTGGTACCAATTCGGCAAGCTCAACAACCTGATTTACAGTTGCAGGAATAACCAAAAATCCAAATGTAGCTAAAAGTGCAATAAAAGCTGAATAAATTAAAAGAATTGCAAACGGTCTNGTCATATAGGGAATTCTTACTAGCTCATTGACAACGTGAATAAACAAAGAACCTACTAGGTAGGAAAGGAAAAAAAGCAATATAAGATCACCAATAAATGACCATAGGCTCCCTATAGAACCCAATAGGAATACGAATGCTGATAAAGTTATTAAGATAATTGAAGTTCTAAACCAAAAGCCATTTTGCATAATTGCTACCTAGTTTTACTCTACACGCACTAAGCTTATAAACCTAGCATAAATCGTAATTCCAACGGATCGCCTGTTGGCAGCTCGCATATGAAATTATTACACAGGTACGCCGTTGGAGTCTCAACATTTATCCTTTCTATAGACAATGGTGTGTCAAAAATCATATTNGATTTAGGATTTATCCCAAGAAATGTTATAAATGGGAAAAAATTATCTCTTAAAGGAGACACTAGATCTTTAGTTAATTTTATTTGAGGATCTCCCACTACGACTAGTTCGACGGTTTCAGCTAAATATAATTCCAAAACCTTTAACCAATTGCCAAAGCCTAACGGGTATCGTGAAAGAAGTGGTGCTACTCCACAGAGAGAAGTTTCGGCTTTCATAAAATAATCTTTAACCCCAGTTAATTTATGCATCCTTATTAAAGCCTCGGTTGCAGCAGAGGCTCCGGAAGGTATCGCATTGTCAAACACTTGGTACGGCCTTGTGATCAGTTCTTCGTGATCATACCCAACGTCATAAAACTTATTAGCTTCATGATCCCAGAACAATTCAATCATCTGATCAATTAATAATCGTGCTTTTACTAGCCATTCATGTGAAAAAGTAGCCACGTGTAAAGATATAAGTGCATTAGCCAAGAATGCATAATCCTCTAAATATCCTAATAAATGTGCCTTTTGATCTTTCCATGTCCTAAGGAGGCGATTATTTTTATAAAGATTAGTCAACAAAAATTTTGCGTTATCTTCAGCCATACGAATATATTCGTTACAGTCAAACGTAAACCCTGCTTCAGCTAAAACTCGAAGCATTAATGCATTCCAAGAAGTAAGAATTTTGTCATCAACTGTAGGTCTTATTCTCTTATTGCGCTCATCTAAAAGTTTTGTATTAGCACTTTCGAGGATTTTCGACAATTTGCCTATTTCGACATTTAACTCTTCTGAAGAAACGGAAAGACTCTTAGCAATATGTAAAATATTTTTACCTTCGAAATTTCCTTTGGAGCTGATTCCATAAATATGACGATATATTTTACTCGTTTCTCCTAGGAGTGACTCTATTTCCTCTAGGGTCCAAACGTAATATTTACCTTCTTCCCCTTCGCTATCGGCATCNTGNGATGAATAGAACCCGCCATCAGGATGTTTCAGGTCTCTACCTACATAATTAATAATCGAGTGAACAAGGTTTCTGTAGGTCGAATCTTCGGTAATCGTATAAAGTTGTAGATAGAGTGAAGCAATCAATGCGTTGTCATAAAGCATTTTTTCAAAATGTGGTACGACCCATTGATTATCAGTAGCATACCGAGAAAACCCTCCACCTAAATGATCATAAATCCCTCCTGAAGCCATTTTCTTCATAGTTATCTCTACCATATCTCGGGCACTGTTGCTGCCAGTTCGATAGTAATATCTCAACAAAAATTCCTGTGGCATGGTTTGAGGGAATTTAGGAGCATTGCCAAATCCGCCATGTTCTTTATCAAAATTGGAAGCAATAATTGAAAATGCATTTTGAGCAACAGTACTATCCAGAGTAAAGTCAGAAAGACCATCAGACGCTGGCACAACTAATGCATTTGTTAGTACGTTTGCGTTATTCTCTACCGTCTCTCGTTGATTGTGGTAGGCGTCCGCGATTGCTTCAATTACATTCAACCATGACGGCATACCCCTGAAATCTGAAGGAGGGAAGTATGTCCCTCCATAAAATGGACGCCCATCAGGTAAAAGAAAAACATTCAGCGGCCACCCACCATGCCCATGCATCTGTTGGACCGCACTCATATAAATACCATCGATATCAGGTCTCTCTTCTCTGTCAACCTTAATTGAAATTAACAATTCGTTCATTCTCTTTGCGACGTTTTCGTCTTCAAAGGATTCACGTTCCATCACATGGCACCAATGGCACGCAGAGTACCCAATAGAGACTAAGATAGGCTTATTTTCGAATTTTGCACGCTCAAATGCCTCAGGGCCCCAAGGAAACCATTCAACAGGATTATGAGCATGTTGAATCAAATAAGGAGACGTTTCATGTATCAAGCGGTTTGTAAATGAGCCCATCTTTATTCAATTTTTCCAGTAGCATAACNTATTATTTTGTAAACTAATTTTGCCGCAGAGTACGCACAAGCCTCAGGACCCTCTTCAGGTGACAACTCCACTACATCAAATCCCACTATATTTCTTTGACGAGCAACTTTTTTAAGAATGTCTAAGGCTTCCCACCAACCCAAACCGCCAGGCTCAGGGGTCCCTACCGATGCCATGAACGAAGGATCAAACGCGTCTAAATCAAAGGATATGTAAACGTTATTTGATAGTGTAGAAATAATTGAATTTACATCATTGATATTATCTGAAGCCCGATAGAATATNGGTATTTGGTGCTTATCAGCAAAAGCTAATTCCTCTTCAGTTATACTCCTTACACCCACAATAGTAGTCGGCGCATAGTCGTGCATTCTCCGTGAAGCGCATGCATGACTATACCTACTGCCCTGATATTCATTTCGAAGATCAGCTTGTGCGTCAAATACTAAAATACTTAAATCTTTGTATTGACGAGACATCGCTTTTACTACTCCCACCGAAACGGAATGTTCTCCGCCTAGAACTCCAATGAATTGTCCTTTTTTGAGATACTCCTCAACAGTATCTGCAATTTTTGAAATCATCCCATCTGGAGCAGTCAAATTTGGGGAAATGACTGGAGCCGTATATATACCAATCTGACATGGTTCAAAACCTAATTCGATATCAAAATCTTCCATTTCTGCTGAAGCTCGAATTATTGCGGAAGGCCCCAAATACGTACCTTTTCTGTAACTGGTAGTAGCCTCAAAAGGAATAGGCAATATAGTGCACTTCGATTTTGTTAAGCTGTGCTCAGTCTGATCCAAGGCAAGAAAAGTATTGCTCATATCAAATTGCATACCTTAAGTACATCCTCTATGGCTTTGCTTTACGTTGGAGCTCATAACGCTCAGATTCAACAACTTTAGACGCATTTTCGGGCTGAAGGTGTTCGAGGCCTCGGTCTAAAACCCATGCCTCTAATTTTTCTATTTGAAACATTGCCTGCACTTGATGCTTTGCGTTATTCAAGTCAAATTCTTTACAAGAAAATACATCTACGTTCAGATAGTTTCGATCAGGAAAGGTATGAACACTAATATGACTCTCTGCAATGATCACGAAGCCAGATACGCCCCAATCTTGAGGCACAGGGCCTCGGTAAACCTGAACCGATGGTTCTGAGATTTTTGTCATTGCAATTCTTTCAGGGAATTTATCTAAAAATTCTAATACAATCTCGGGGTTCGAGAGTAGTTCTGCGGGACTACCGTATCCGTCTATTGCCAGATGCATATTCCTCCGTATTTAAATTTGAATATAAATCGTATTCAGGCTAGCATCGCTATCGCTCTACTACAACAGTAAAGAACTAAGCAGCAAGTGCTATACTCGCGATAATTCTACCGGAAAATTGAATGCAATTTTGATCGGATTAAACATGGATGCAGAAATAATAGCCGTTGGTACTGAGCTTTTAATGGGGGAAACTCAAGANACCAATTCCTCTTGGATAGGTCAAAGGCTGCCTGAATTTGGTATAGAACTGAAAAACGTAACCATTGTGGGAGATGATCGTGACCGACTAGCTTCATTATTNGCTATGGCATGGCAACGTTCAGGGCTGATTATCGTAATGGGTGGATTGGGACCTACATTAGATGATCTAACTCGTGATGCTATTGCAGACATGCTGCGTGAGGAACTGACAACTGACCCAGATCTAGCAAAATGGCTCGAAGATAGTTTCGCTAGAAGGAATATTAATCCTATGCCTATCCAAAATCTCCGGCAGGCCGGTGTAATCCCATCTGCAAAGCCAATCCGTAATTCAATGGGAACTGCTCCTAGTTGGTGGGTAGAAAAAGAAAATCGAATTCTTATAACTCTACCTGGGCCTCCTCGTGAATTAACAACGATGTGGGATACTGAAATAGCCTATCGACTCAAAGATAAATTGCCTGGACAAAAAATATTATCCAAAACCTATAAGACCATCGGTTTAAGTGAAGCGGCAGTAGATGAAGCCGTTCATGACGTATATGAAATCCAAGGGCTTGATTTTGGCGTGTACGCAAAACAAGACGGTATATATGTCAGGGCAATTGCAAAAGCTCCCTCAGAAAAAGAAGCGGCGACAATTCTAGCAAATGCTGAATCCATTATACAAAGATCACTCAGTGATTATATTTGGGGTACAGATGAAGATTACCCTCCGGAAAGGGTTGGGGGTTTATTATCCCAATATAAGCTTAAGCTAGCTGTTCTAGAATCATGTACAGGGGGTCTTCTTGGTGCAGCNATCACCGNGATTCCTGGGTGTTCTGATTATTTCGTTGGTGGCGCAATTACTTATACAAACGATTCAAAAATTAACTCTGGTGTACCTGAACAGCTCCTTAATAAATNTGGTGCCGTCAGTGAAGAAGTCGCTAGAGCAATGTCTATTGCTGCATGTGAAACATATAAGGCTGAATGTGGAATCGGGGTAACGGGCATTGCTGGACCAGGAGATCAAAATAATATTAAGGCCGGTACAGTGTTTATCGGAGTAAGTACTCCAAATTCTACTACTGTGACGAAGCATGAATTTCCTTCAAGGAGACCTCTTGTCAGAAATAGAGCAGTGACAGCAGCTCTGTTGCAACTGATACGCCAATTGCAGTAATAGCAAATCCTAGTGATAAAAACTTGGTACCCCCGGACGGACTCGAACCGTCAACGCTTGGATTAAAAGTCCAACGCTCTGCCTTTGAGCTACGGGGGCATATAAAACGTCAGTTACCCTGTAATAAGTTATAGTTAATTTTGGGTAAAGGCCAGTAATTTAGCCACACTTCACCGATGATATTTTCCTCCGGAACCCAACCCCAATGCCTAGAATCATCGCTTTCCAATCTATTATCGCCCATTACAATATATTTACCCAATGGTATAACTCGATCAACCAAAGTCTCATTAGAATTATGTAAAACATAAGGCTCATCTAAAATTACNCCATTGCGTATGACNTTCCCTTNTTTTATCTCAATTGTATCGCCNGGAACACCAATTACACGCTTGACTAGTACTTGACGCTCATTTCTAGGCCATTTAAATACTATTATGTCTCCAAAGTTAGGCTTTCCTAATGGGTACCAACGAGNAGCATTATTATCCTCCACCCACGGGAAATATTCCTTCACTTTACTTTTTTCGATACTCAAATAAGCAAGCTTATTAACAATAACACGATCAAAATTCAAAAAAGTAGGGTTCATACTAGGGCCTTCAACCCTAAAATTCTGGATTGTTACCTGTAATAAAAAAATGAAAAAAATCGCAAGGGCAACTGTTTGTATTGATTCTCTAAGTGCTACACGCATTATTCGTTTTCCAACAACTAGAATATTATACAACTTCCGAGTAAGCTGATTCTATGCGTAGTAATTTTCAAATATTAATGAGACTCACAGTCCTTTCCGTATTTTTATTACTTTTCTTACTTAGTTGCTCAGAGGGTAATGAGAAACCTATTGAAAAGCCTGGTGCAGTAAACACTGAAGAATTTCCAAGTATCACTAGAACCTCAAGCTCGAGCTTAGGTTCCATAACCACATCCAGTTCCGGCATCCATGTAAGTGGATCAGGATCAGTGGTGGTAGAGCCCGACATAACCATTTTATCCCTTGCGACAGAGACGATAAACCGATCTTTATCCAACGCGGCATCTCAAAACGCAAGAACCACCAATAAAATTTTAAGCATCTTACGAAGTAACAACGTAACCTTAGACGATATAAAGACGCAAAGATACTCAACTCAACCCGTGTACAAGTACACGCAACAAGAAGGTCAAAAATTACAGGGCTATAAGGTAACTAACAGCCTCCAAGTGACATTGCGATCTGTTGATGAGAGTATTGGATCAGTCATTGACGAACTTGCCGCAGTATCAGGCAGTGATGATCTTAGGATTAATCAGATAAGTTTTCAAAAAGAAGACACCAGNGATGCAATACGCAAAGCTAGAGTTTTAGCGGCTCAAAANGCCATAGAGATAGCTGATTTATACGCTAAAGAAATGGGAGTTAAGCGNGGACCGTTGCTATACGTAGTAGACCAAAATTCTTCTCAGTACCCCCAAAAAGAAATGGCAGTTATGGCCGACATGGCGCGTTCTGCCCCTACGCCAATATTAGCTGGAGACTATAATGTACAGGTCACTATTAGAGCAGTATTTGGGATAAATTAACCCTCAAAAGCTAGCGGGGTATCTTCTCGGTTTGCCCATTCACCCATAGAACCGTCGTACATACATGACCTAGGGTATCCCAACAGCGCAAGTACAAAAGCTGCGTGCGCCGCACGCACCCCACCCTGTCAGTAAATATGAATTCGTTTTTCATGGGTGATTCCGACACTAGCCAACAACATACTCAATTCCTGAGGAGATTTGAATGTGGAATCTTCGTTAACTAAATGTGTCCATTCTAAGTGCACAGCGCCGGGAACATGTCCTACTCTGGCATTACCTCTGCTGTTAATACCCATAAATTCGTCATCGGAGCGAACGTCCCATATCAGAGAATTTTCATCCCCTATAGCCTCTTTCAGTTTTTCCACATTCGAAATGATTGAATCATTTATGGAATTGATGGTGAATGTCACATCATTATCTACTACTTTCAATCCAGACTCTACCGGCAGCTGTAATGAAGTCCAACTATTCCAACCGCCATCAAGAATCTTCACGTTACTATGTCCATAATAATTAAGAACCCACCAAAGTCTCGCCGCATCTCTACTAGAAAAGCGATCATACGCTACGACTAGGGTGTCATCACCTATACCTACAGACTCAAACCAATTTTTTGCTTCAGGTGGTGGTGCTACTAATCGCGTATTTTTGCTTCCTTTAATCTGCCATGTCGGGGATAAAACTGCGCCAGGTATATGACCTTGAAGAAATTGCTCGTCATCTTGCGCCATTTCAATGACTCTTACAGAGTCTTCAGTCAAATGATCCGAGAGCCATAATGCATCTACTAGCAAATCTCGCCTAACATATTCATTCATGTTATCTCCGTTCTACAGGCAGAAGTTTTACGATTTAGCATACTCTTGGCGATGTGGTGGGGATGCAAAATATGCACATAAACTGCCAACGCACAATACCACCGCAAAGAATACCAAGGCAGTAGAATAATCTCCATTTTTATCATGCGCATACCCTGCTACAAGTGGACCAATCGCATTTGAGGCAATTACAACTGGATGAGTTATACCTCGAATTTTTCCAATCGAATAACGTCCAAAATAGTCTGCATATACAACTGGAAGTATAGAAAAAATACCTCCAAAAGCAGCTGATTCAATGAACGTAAAAATTAACATCGGAACTCCTTGACTGAGTTCGATAGCCACAAGCATGACAATCACGCCTGCTAACATAAAAACACTAAGTACTAGACGGTGCCCTACATGACTCAAAAGCCAGGCTGCAAAAAATCCACCAATAAGCATACCTACAGCATGGGTTAAAAGTATCGGGCCTATCAACGATTGATTTAATCCTTGGTCTAAAAAAAGAGGAATTCTGTGGAGCCCGAAGCCACCACCTGCTACCATTGCACTCATATGTGTCACCATTAAGAGCCAAAAGGCTTTTGTCGTTATCGCATCTCTAGTAGTCCAATCAGCCTCTATAGAGGTTGATTGATTGGCCTTTATTTGGAGAAAAGAAATACTATCCCCATCAGGGTTTAGTCCAATTTCTTCGGGTCTTCGAGCAACAACTAATAGCCACGGAACCACCGCAAACAAAGAGACTAGGCAACCTAAAATCCAAAATGCTTCACGCCAGCCCCAAAAACTTATGATTAGTGCAGCGATTAAC
This sequence comes from SAR202 cluster bacterium, assembly GCA_009391465.1. GTDB lineage: Bacteria > Chloroflexota > Dehalococcoidia > Lucifugimonadales > Australimonadaceae > UBA2963. The sequence continues at coordinate 129,076 of VFHU01000010.1, read as the reverse complement.
GGCCATATGCCAAGGCCTACCCTACTGCCATTAATTGCTAGTGCAGTTGCAAATGCTCTTCGTCTAATGAACCAATTAGCAATCACTGTATGGCCCGCAAGATTTTGTATATTCATCATTGCCATACGTCCGATTGAGAAAGCTAAATANAGAGCAATCAGGTTTTGAACAAACCCAATACTGATCAACGAAACTCCCATTAACAACGCGCCCACAGTCATGACAGCGCGCCCTCCATATGTATCAAGTAATTTGCCAACTATTGGACCAAAAAGAGCGGCTATAACCGTAGCGAAACTAAATACTCCTGAAATTGCAGTTCTAGACCAGCCAAATTCATCTGTCCATGCAGGTATGAATACACTGAAAAGAGGAGCAGCCAAAGAACCACTCAGTACCATGGTTATCGATACAGCTCCTGCAACTACCCATCCATAATAAAATTTATTCCTAGCTGCAAAATGTTTAATTTCTATCTCTCAATCTGATTTACTTGGCTTTACTAAAGTTTCTTTAGCTACGAACATTAATAATGCCGCTGCAATTAATAGCACTGGTGCAAATACTAAAAATGGAATTCCCACTCCATAATTTACAGCCAATACCCCTCCTAACAATGGGCCCGATATCGCGCCTATTTCAGAAAAAGTCCTGCGGGCAGCCTGCAACCTTGCCCTCACAGCATCAGGAACAACATCATAAGTAGAAGTAGCAACCGACCCTAATGAAAGTCCATTAGCNAATCCCATCGCAACTGCAATAGCAATTAATGGGTAAAACGAGCCTAATAACGGTATAACCAGAAAAGCCACCCCGGGAAGCATTGTGCTAGGAACAGTCGCCCACTTTCTCCCAATCTTATCTACAATAAATCCGGCCGGTAGAATCATAACTAGTGACCCTATAGTCATTAGGAAAAACAAAAAACCTATGCGGCTGGCCGACATACCAATTTCATCGGCGTATAGCGGAAACATGCTCTGGAAAGACATTCGATAGAGCATCATGCTAGCTGTTGCGAATACAAGGACAATATATGTCGCGCGCAACGCTGGATCAATTTGAAAAAATAAACCTTTGATTCGNGCGGTGAAATTGCCTACTGGTTTTTGCTGTAAGGTGTTTTCTTTAGAATTCACGGGGGTAGAATTTGGTGCAAAGTAACCGACCATAAAAACCAATAATGCTAAAATTGTATACAGTCCAAACACCGCGCGGAAACCGGATGCGTCGGCAAGAACTCCTCCAATTAACCCCCCGAGTCCCATACCAACGGCATGAAATCCCATGAACCCACTCATTAAACGACCACGTTGATTAGCCTTNACTAAATCAACTCCAGCTACTTCTCTCCCTAGCATCCAACTACTGTCCGCGACTCCAGCAATAAATAATGTAACAAGCAGAGGCCAAAAGTAAGGAGAAATCGAAGCGATCAATACCGAGGCACCAATAAATAATGGGCCTATAGTTATCGCGATGCGAGTGCCGAAACGATCGATTAATATACCTCCAATCGGTTGGCCCACAAACCTACCAAGTGCAAAAGCGGTAATAATTTGAGCAGCAATTCCTCCAGTGATTTCGAAATGATCAGAAATCATTGGAATAATTGGCATGACCATTCCATGACCAATACCTAAAAATATTGTCGTGGTATATAAGATTATCAATCCATGTATGACTGAATTTGAACGCATAAAACTCACAAATATGTTTTCCGGTTTGACACAGATAGACCCAACCTGTCAGGTATACTATAACTGTACCCAATTTAATCAACATTTTTGGAGGGACAATGGCCCACAACGTAGACCTAAGCAAGATCGTTTCTCTTGCTAAAAGACGAGGCTTTGTATTTCCGTCTAGTGAGATATACGGAGGAATCGGGTCAAGTTGGGATTATGGTCCACTTGGCGTAGAGCTTAAACGAAACGTTAAAGAAGCCTGGTGGAGGTCAATGGTATACCAACGAAATGACGTAGTCGGGTTAGACAGTGCTATCATCCAAAACCCTCAAGTATGGATTTCAAGTGGGCATTCAACGAACTTTACAGATCCTTTAGTTGAGTGTTCAGTTTGTCACAAGCGATACCGCGCCGATCAATTAGATGATCCTTCTGTATGTCCTGATGATAAAGCGAAATTATCTGATCCCAAAATGTTTAATCTAATGTTTAAAACCTTTGTTGGCCCGGTGGAAGATTCTGCCAATCAAGTGTGGTTACGGCCTGAGACAGCACAGGGTATTTTTATAAATTTCGATAATGTGGTTACCTCAACACGATCCAAACTTCCTTTTGGTATTGCTCAGGTAGGTAAATCTTTTCGCNACGAAATAACTCCTGGAAACTTTATCTTTCGTACTCGTGAATTCGAACAAATGGAAATGGAGTATTTCGTCAAACCAGGCGACGATGATTCTTGGCACAAATATTGGATACAGCACAGGTACAATTGGTATAAGTCCCTTGGAATACGTGAGGAAAATTTGCGGATTAGAGTACATGCAAATGATGAGCTTGCTCACTATGCCAAAGCGACGTCTGATATTGAATATGCTTTCCCCTGGGGATGGGGAGAACTCGAAGGTATAGCCAACAGGACCGATTTTGATCTTAGCCAGCATGAATCAGTTTCAGGAAAGAATCTCAAATATTTTGATCAAGAATTAAACGAGCATTACTTCCCCTACGTAATTGAGCCAGCAGCGGGAGTTGACCGAACAGCATTAACATTTATGTTTGATGCCTACGAGGAAGAGCAAATTATTTCGAGTAATGGAAAAACAGATACACGAACTTTATTGCATTTTCATCCTGATATAGCGCCTGTTCAAGTCGCTGTACTACCGCTTAGTAGAAATGAAAAACTAAACCTTACCTCTAAAGAAATCGAATCTTTACTACTTTCACAATCCTTCCGATGTCAATATGATGATTCTCAATCTATAGGACGGCGTTATAGAAGACAGGATGAAATCGGAACGCCGTTATGTGTAACTATTGACTTTGAGACGGTAGAAAATGATCAAGCAGTCACTATTCGCAACCGAGACTCGATGCGGCAGAGCCGCGTTCCTATTGAAAACCTTGTAGAAGAAATCAAAAAAGAGCTCAATTTACTAAAGCATTGAATTCATCAAATTAATTGTTGATAAGAAAAGGTGCTCCGAAATTTGAAATTATTACATATTTCTGACATTCATATTGGTGTAGAGTCATACGGCAAGGTTGCAACAGAAGAAGACCTAGTCTCTTTTCCCGTATATTTTGCCCCTGGTGAGGACCGATCCCAATTTATCGGTATGAATACTCGTTTGCTAGATTTTCTTTCAGCAATGGATGAAGCAGTGGCATACGCAATTGAAAACCGTATTGATTTGGTTTTATTTGCTGGAGATGCCTATAAATCGAGAGATCCATCACAAACTCATCAAAGGGAATTTGCGAAACGGATAAATAGGCTTTCAGACGCTGACATTCCTGTATTTCTAACTGTAGGTAATCACGATTTGCCTCACATTGCCAACCGAGCTACTTCTCTAGAAATCTTCCCTACTCTAAATGTCAAAAATATTACAGTTTCACAAACTTTAGAAACGCATATTATTGGAACTCNNTCAGGTGATATCCAAGTTGTAGGTCTGCCGTGGATACGTATAGGACAATTCATGGCAAAAGAAGAAACGCGAAATATGAATATGGAAGAAATCAAACAAGCTTTAGAAAACCGTTTGACTAGTTTGCTTGAAACAGAAGTGGCCTCGCTTGATAAAACCCTTCCTTCAGTTTTATGTGCCCACGTTAATATTTCCGGATCGAAGACAGCCTCCGAGCGTTCTATGATGCTAGGAAATGATCATTTACTCAGTTTGGGTTCCGTCGCTATAAAGGAATTTGACTATGTTGCTTTAGGCAATATCCACAAGTACCAGATACTCACTCATAATCCCCCAGTAGTATATGCAGGTAGCATTGAACGCGTAGATTTTAGTGAGGAAAAAGAAGATAAGGGATTTGTAAGCGTACAACTCGATCCTACGATGCCTAATGGTGAGAGATTACTAAGTCATGATTTTATACCTGTTCATGCACGATCTATGATTACTATTAATGTATCTCCAAAGCTAGGAGAAGACCCTACTGAAGCCTCCTTAAATGAAATTGAGAAAAATTCTGAAAAATTAGCTAATGCCATTGTTCGATTCAAAATAAATTTGACTTCAGAACAAGAACCTCATTTTAACGAANCTGAAATTAGACAAAAACTTAATGTATGTTTCTATTTCGCCGGTATAGAAAAAAATATTAGCCGCGAACACAGAACTCGAATTGCAGTCAGTGATGCAGAAAAAATTACTCCCTCCAATGCAATTCGCAAGTACTTTGAAACCAAATCGCTACCAAAATCACGTGAAGAAGAATTAATGAAATACGTTCAAGTACTACTTCAAGAAGAATTTGAGGATAGTCATTAAAAATCAGATTTGACACTTATCTCAAGCAATGATAGATACCATGATAGGTACCATCCAGAAAGGTAAAGGTAGATATGGCAAAGAAAACACTTGGAGTTGCAATGGTCGGAATCGGTGTCGGAGGCACAGAAATGCTTCCAGCATTCGAGCAAATGGAAGAAATCGACCTTATTGCAGGCGCAGATACCAACCCTCTCACTAGAGAACGATTTCAAGCAAGATATGAAGCAACGGCTTACTCTACGCTTGAAGAATTATGTGAAGACCCAAACGTAGAGGCTGTTTGGATTTCGACCCCTAATAGATTTCATGCTCCAATGGCAATTTATGCTCTCGAGCATGGAAAACACGTTGTGGTAGAAAAACCAATGGCCCTCAGTCTCGAAGAAGCTCAGGCTATGTGTGATGCGGCAAAAAGAACTGGAAATGTCCTGATCGCAGGTCACACTAGATCATTCATTCCTCCATTCAGAAAAATGTACAGCATAATTAATTCAGGGCAATTAGGAGCAGTAAAATCCATAAATTTTATGGCTTACACAGACTGGTTGTTACGTCCTAGGGTTTCAGAAGAACTGGATTTAAACCAAGGAGGTGGACTTGTTTATCGGCAAGGACCACATCAAATTGATACCGTTCGCCTATTAGGAGGAGGAATGGTCAAAAATGTGCGTGGAGTAGTCGGTCAATGGATGCCCGAGAGGTCTATTCCCGGGTATTACTCAGCAATATTTGAGTTTGAAAATGGGGCTTTCTCCACGATTGTTCATAATGCACATGGTTATTTCATGGGGGCACAAATGGTCCCATGGGGCCATGATCGTCAAAGGTATGACGAAGCCGAAAGAGTCCTAGTAAGAAACGGAATGATGAGTGGTACCAGAGATGAAGAATCTGATAAACAGGCAATTCGGATAGGTGGAGAAAGAGAAGTAGAAATTTTCAAACGAGAAGGCCAAAACCGCGAGATTGGCGGAGAACCTTGGGTTCCGGCCGAGCCAGGTTTTGTGGTTGTATCTTGTGAAAGAGGCGATATCACTCGATCTGCGTACGGTGTCACAATCTATGACAACAATGGTCATCATACAATTGATTTAAAGCCTCCAGCGGGTTGGGCAATGAATCGACGAGCTGAATTGAAAGAACTATACGAAGCTGTGGTTAATGGTGCCCCTGTCTATCATACGGCAGAATGGGGTATGGCTACCCTAGAAGCTACATTGGCAGTCATTGAGTCTGCCAAAACAGGCAAATTAATCGATCTCAAGCATCAAATCCCTGTGCATTCTGAGTATTCAAATGCAAAAATATTTGATGAAGACCCTGTAGATGCAGGAGTAAGAATAGACTAACGATTAGCGCGCCTATGAAAATTCATAGGCGCGCTAATCGTTTTTAGCATCAGTAACAATTTGAGATAATATATTGAAAGCCTGCCTCGGAGTGATGTCGTCTAAATCAATACCCTCTATTAACTGAAATAGTCTGTCTATCTCAGGAGGGTAATTTACTTGGAAACTGAATTCTGCTTGAGACGGTCCCCCCGGAAGTATTTTCTTTTTTCTATTACGAGGGGCTTCCCTTTCACTCTCATGGTNATTTAATAATTCTTGAGCTCTTGTTATCACTGATTGAGGCAACCCAGCCAGTTGGGCGACTTGTACTCCATAACTCCGATCGGTACCGCCCTTAACAATTCTATGAAGGAATGCAATTTCATTGTTACTCTCTGAGACAAGTATCCTTAAATTAGTAACCCTAGGTAGTCGGTCAGCAAGTTCCGTTAATTCATGATAATGAGTTGCAAATAATGTACGACAGCCTAACAATGGGTGGTTATGAATATGTTCTGCAACCGCTTGAGCAATCGATAATCCATCATATGTTGATGTGCCCCGTCCTAGTTCGTCCAAAATCAGCAATGAATTTTTTGTTGCGTGATTTAAAATCGATGCAGTTTCAACCATCTCAATCATAAATGTTGACTGACCTGAGGTAAGGTCATCCTGTAGACCAACACGAGTAAATATTCTATCCACTATTCCAATATGTGCCTTTTGAGCAGGCACAAATGATCCAATCTGTGCCATTAGCACCACCAGGGCCACTTGGCGTAAATATGTCGATTTACCTGCCATATTGGGCCCAGTTAAAATCACTAACTGACTAGAATCTGTAGACATCGAAACGTCATTGGGTACAAAAGCACCTCCCGGAAGAAAGCGTTCCACCACCGGATGCCTAGCGTTTTCTAAAATAAGTGCATTATCTGTTCCTAAAGACGGTCTTACATACCCATAACGCGAAGATACTTCACCCAAAGATAGCAGGGCATCAATCTGTGCAACTGCTGCTGCTGTAGCAATTATTTGCTTAGCAAATAATAAAATTTGCCCGCAAATTTCTCTGTATATTTGGGTTTCTAGCTTCTCTAACTCCTCGCTTGAATTGAGTATTTTTTCTTCGTACTTTTTTAATTCCTCTGTGAAAAATCGTTCCGCATTTACTAAAGTTTGTTTTCTAATGTAATCATCAGGCACTGAACTCAAGTGAGATTTGGATATTTCAATAAAATATCCAAAAACTTTGTTATATCGAATTTTTAAATTACCTATGCCTGTACGAGTTTTCTCGTGTTCCTCTAAGGCGAGAATATATTTCCTAGTATTACGGGTGAGAGAATTTAATTCGTCAAGCTCTGCAGAATAACCTTCTTTAACTATCCCACCCTGTCCGATATCTCCTCGTGGGTCTTCATTCAGTGATTCCTTTATAAGAAATCGTGGATTGTCACAAGAGTCTAATCCACTTACAAGCCAATCAAGAGGATTTTTCTTCTTAGTAATTATCAAGTCAATTATGCTTGGAACTGCGTCAAGCGATTTTCTTAACCCAATAAGTTCACGAGGCAATACAATTCCGGAAGCAGTTCTCTGAATAATTCTTTCTATATCCGATATTTCATTCATCAAGGATGATAATTTCCCTCTAAGTAAATCAGAGGAATGAAACCATTCCACTGCGTCCAAGCGTCTTTGAAGAGCATCCGTATTGATGAGAGGTTGGCTAAGCCAATTTCGAAGTAACCTTGCTCCCATCGAAGTATGGGTCTGATCCAAAACACTCAAAAGTGATTGGTCTTTTCTACCCCATTGTCCTCCTTCGAAAAGCTCAAGATTTCGCCTAGTCTGAGGGTCAATGGTCATGTACTCTTCTATCGAATAAGTGTAGAGGGATCTAATTTGCGTTAAAGAAAGAGGGTGAGTCGCTTCAAGATAATCAATTACTTCTCCGGCTGCAGCTATAGCGAGTTCTAAATTCTCGCAACCATATGGCTCTAATGTCCTAGTTCTATAAAGCTTTAGTAGCTTTTGGCGAGCCCATTGCGGATTAAATTTCCCATTCTTAGATCTCGTTAAGTTATAACTACTTGACAAGGTATCTATAAGCTCTGAGTCTTCTTGCTCAACAATTATTTCGACTGGAGATAATCGTGCTAATTCCTCCAAAATTGAATCTGTATCAACCTCAGTAACCGCAAATTCTCCAGTAGAAATATCGGCAAATGCGATTGCCGCACTCGGGGGACGTCTGATTACCGCCGCTAAATAATTATTAGAAGCAGACTCAAGTAAGTTCGCCTCGAGCACAGTTCCCGGGGTAACAACTCTAACTACTTTTCGATCAACGATACGTTTTCCATCAGGGAGACTAGTTTGCTCTGCAATCGCAACTTTATGCCCTTTTTTTAGTAACTTCGCAAGGTAATTATCCAAAGAATGAAATGGAATACCTGCCAAAGGAACCATTTCTCCATGACCCATTTCTCTTTGAGTCAAAACTATCTCTAGATCTCTTGAAGTGGTTCGCGCATCATCATCAAAAGTTTCATAAAAATCGCCCATGCGATAAAGCAAGATCTCTTCAGGATACTGTGCTTTAATATCTAAGTACTGTTTACGTGCAGGAGTTACCACAATGAGATTCTATATAGCAAAACCAAATAGTTAAATGGCGAGGCCTTTATATATTTAAAGGTTTAGTGGGAACAAGTACAGCAGAGGGATCTTTGCGCCAAGTTTCAGGTTGAACATCAATGTAAAGTTCAATCTCATTACCATCCGGATCAAGGATATATATGCTATGGGTAACGGTATGATCTGAAAGGCCAACAATAGCTACCCCAGCAGCTTCTAATTCAGCGATAGCGGCAACAAGCTCATCATCAGATGTTCCAATTTTCAATCCAAAATGGTACATACCCAGACGTCTACCAGTTGGAATTCCAGTAGCCTCATTTCCAACTTCAATCAACAACAATTCATGATGTGTCCTACCAGTAGTAAACATAGCTGTTCCTACTCGAGGTCCATTATTTCCAATTTCCCTCCAGCCTAAAATGTTTTTATAAAAATTTCGTGACTTCAATAAGTCCGATACGTACAAAACTACATGGCCGAGTTCTTTAATTTCCATAGAAATTCCACATTAATAATGCGATTAGTCTTCTTTCCAGAATCTTTCTTCAAAAATTTGCCATCCATCGTTATCCAATCTGTCATGAACATCCTCTATCATGCCAGGATTACCACATAGATAGACAGCAGTATCCTCTACCGGTAAGCTCCATCGCTGAATATATTCTTCAATCAGGGTATTGACACGACCAGTGGGTCCATTCCAACTTCGATTGCGTTCCGCGCCTGGTCTACTAACAGTAGTAACAAACGTGACTAAATCAGGTTGCCGCTCTGCTAAACGATCTAGTTCTGAATCATAGACAAATTCATCTTGATGACTTGCACCTTCCATNACATAAAAATGGTGCCCCCGCACGTTATCTTTCTGCGCTTGTCTAATCATACTGACGTAGGGGGCCACCCCCGTAACAGTTCCCAACATTAAATGATGATGAAATTGAGGCTGAAATACGAAAAGACCTTTTGCTCTTGGACGCATTGAGACTGAATCACCTACATGTAAGTTCCATAACTTCGGAGTTAATTTGCCTCCATTTTCCGGAAGCACGTATTCGATGAATAATTCAATCAAGTGCTCATAAGGGGCAGATGCAATCGAATATGGACGTTCGATACCATCTAAACCAATAGTAATATATTGTCCCGGTTTAAAGCGAAATGGCTCATCTGGACGTAGCCATAATAAAAACAAATCCTCTGCAACTTCTTGTTTCTTTGCAACGTAAGCTCTTGGGAATTTAGACAAAGAANCAACTTTTTCAGTCATAACTAGCTCCGTGGTCAGGGTAAATTTTTGAAGGAACAGCATTGAGTCTTTTAATATGATTCATTGGGTCAGGTTCTAGGGACGAGTCTACTTCTACCGCCAATTCACCAAAAAGGGTAGTTAGTGATATTACACCCATTGGAACAGATTCAGAAAAAGTAACTAAACCATGCTTGGTTAATCCATTAGATGTTTCCACTGTAGCATTTTGACCGTCTTTTAATTTTAATTCAATTCCATCGACTGGATTCAATTGGAGCTGTTCTTTTCTTTCTATAAGGTTATTACCTTTTGCTCCAATCTTAATTTCAGGTTTGTGCCCCGGTTGTATTAAAACACGACCATGAGCAAGCATAAATGGAAAATCTTTCGTTATTTGAGGTTTTGAATGCCACACTGCAGGATAAAGCTGGGCTTTACCATACCTAAATTTACCATCCATATACAGAATTGATGAACCACTAGAATCTTCTTTCGCGCAAGGCCATTGCAACCCGGTAATAACCTCTCCAGAATACATAACTTGTGTAGGTTGTGGGTCATTAGTGGATATTTGCGGAAAAATCTGTTTAGTGGATAGGATTTTTTCATGGCTTACACCACTGTATTCCGGAATCAATTGCGCTATTTCGTCCAGTACGTGCTTTGGCATGGCATACGTAAATCCTGGAATTCCTAATTTTTCTGCGATTGCACAAATTATTGAAAAATAACTCCAAGCGTCCGATTTTTTATTTTTAATTACTCTTCTTACAGGTTGTATTCTTCTTTCTAAATTAGTATATGTTCCGGTTTTTTCGGCCCAAACTTCCGCAGGTAGTACAACATCTGCAAATTCAGTGATTGAAGATTCAAATGCTTCTGCAACAACAAGAAATTCTAAATTTCTTAAAGCAGACGGAACATCACCTAATCCACCATCCTCTAAATGAACATGATTCCCCAGGAGAATCATCGCTTTTATATCACCACGACGCGCTGCATCGAACATACTCTTATTACCTAAACCCGGAGTGGTCGGAATTGGTGAATTCCAAAAATCAGAGAATACTTGTCGCGCGCGCGCATCTTCTAAAAGATTATGCCCAGGCAATGAACCTGACCACGCTCCCATATCCCAGGCACCTTGTTCATTGGTACCTTGATACAGAGGAATAACACCCGCACCTTTTTTGCCTATGTTTCCTGTAGATAATGCNANTGCAGCGGCAATTCTTGATGTATCACGACGAGTCCCACCAACTGAGCTATCTCCTCCTAGTAACACTGCACCGAGATCAGATTCTGCATAAATTTTAGCAGCAGCTTCAATCTTATCCTTAGGAACTCCAGTTTCCTGCGCAACGGCATCAAGAGAAAATTCATTCAATGAATCTAAGAGTGTATCCCATCCATTAGTATGCTCACGAAGAAAATTAAAATCAGCTAATCCATTATCAACAATGGCTCGTAATATTCCACCTAATAGAACAGGATCGGTTCCCGGAAAAGGCCGTAGCCATAAGCTGGCATAGCGTGTCAATTCTACTTCTCTTGAATCAATAACTATTAATTTTTGATTTCCAGACCTGGTTGCTCGTTTTATTGGAACAGCCAAAAGGTTTTGTTCTTCAGTTAAATTTGCACTAACCACTATTACAGCTCCAGAATCTTTCAGATCCCAAATATTCATAGTGCCNGCAAAATATCCCAAAACGTCCTGTAATCCTTCTGTGATTCCGGGCGCGTTATTCGAAGCAGTATCTATGTTGTTAGTCCCCATGGCTACACGGGCAAATTTTTGGGCCAGAAACAATTCTTCATTTGTAGCTCGTGGGCTTGCCATCAATGCAAATTGATTTTCTCGAAAATTAGAAATTCTCTGAGCAATAATTTCAATTGCATTCTCCCATGACGTTTCAATTAATTCGTCATTGACCCTAATTAACGGGGATTTGATGCGCCGTTTATCGTTAACATAATCATATCCAAATTTGCCTTTAAAGCATGCCTGTCCAAGGTTAGCTGGAGAATTTAGCTCCGGAACAGCACGGATAATTTTCTCCCAATTATTGACTTCATATGTCATCGTGCACCCGATTGAACATTCTCCGCATATGGATTGTTCAATCCGTGCCGGCCTTTCCCATTTATAGTCAGTTTCCGTCAATGCGCCGACTGGGCAAACATCTATACATGCCCCACAAAACTCGCATCCTGATTCTAGAAGAGATTCACCCATAACTGTCCCTACCAAAACCTGACCCGCTCTCTCCGTCATGCCAATTGCGACATCGCCTCTAAGTTCGTCGCAAGATCGGGTACAACGCGCACAAACGATACATAAGTTGTAATCACGATCGTAAAATGGATCTTTAGTTTCAATTTGTAATGTACGGTATTGATAGGTAAGTGGGGATACCATTCCTTGAGGATGAAAACGAGTAGTGTCCTTAAGCTCACATCTTTCATTTTTGGGACATGTAACACATCTATCCACAACATCTACATGCCGCAGGCATATATCTTGTGGTCCGCATAAATCAATCCGGTGACAAGTTAAGCAGCCGTGAGGATGTTCAGATAGAAGGAGATCTAGTGTTGTATTTCTTACTTTTTCCGCNTCTTCGTGTTTNGTATTCACAACCATTCCGTCGCGAACTGGCAAAGTACATGAAGCTGGTGTCCCTCTCTGCCCNTCTACTTCTACAACGCACATTCGACAAGCNCCATAGGGCTTCATACCAGGGTGGTAACACAGGTATGGAATATATAAACCTGCATCATTGGCAGCCTGTACCACCATTTTATCGGATGTTGTTTTTATCTCATGTCCATCAATCATAATTGTTATTTCATCAGACATAGAGAGTTAATCCTCCAACTTATCATTAAGTACATTGGCATCAGGTTTCACATCTGCGACAAAATCTGGCTTCACGATCGAAGTGGGTGTATGACCATCTATTTGTGCTCCTCTGCGTGTAGACACAGGCCCAATAAATGTGCCTATTGGAATGGAACTTTCGTTATTAAGTTGATCAATGAATTCAGCTTCAAAGAAACGAACAGCACTTGCCACAGGGTTATAGCCAAGTTGCCCATGCCCACATAACGAACCTGCTCGCATATTAACACCAACTCGTTCCATCAATTTCATATCATTTTCACGGCCTACGCCGCTTGAAATTCTTTCCAGTATTTCAAGCATGTGGCTCATCCCTAGCCGGCAAGGGAAACATTTCCCACACGATTCCATTTGATCAAAAGCGATCAGTGTTCGAGTTAAATCGACCACGGACCTGTCCTCATTACATACAATTAATCCACCTGACCCGAACATTGCTCCAGCCGCGACCATTTCGTCAAAATCAAGTTTCATGTCAAATTGGTCAGAAGGCAGAAGGCCACCCAATGGCCCTCCCGTTTGTAAAAATTTTATTCTCTTTCCTTGTGGGTCTCCTCCCCCAAGGTCTTCAATGATATGTTTCACCGATACGCCAAATGGAACTTCGACAAGCCCTTTATGTCTAATATCTCCAGATAGGCACGCAATGGCCGTTCCGTTACTTTTCTCAGTTCCAATTGATGCGAACCAGTCAGCACCTTTTCGAATTATTTCTGGAACATAGCTTAATGTTTTAATGTTGTTGATATTGGATGGTTTCCCCCATACCCCGTATGCAGCAGGAAACGGTGGGCGATATCGCGGCATTGATCGTTTTCCCTCTACTGCCTCCATAAGCGCAGTTTCTTCACCTGCAACATATGACTCCCCTACTAAAGAGACTTCTATATCAAAGTTAAATTCTGATCCCAGAATGCCGTTCCCTAAAAGATTAGCCTCATAACATGCTTCAATTGCTAATCTAGTTCTGTCTATGGGAGAGTCATGACCATGACGTATAAAAACAATCCCATTAGAGGCTCCGGTAGCGTATCCTGCCAATATACAGCCTTCTATTAGAGTAAAGGGATCCGTTTCTAATATCGTTTTATCGTTAAAAGCTCCCGGGTCTCCTTCTTCGCAATTGCACAGGATATATTTTACTGGTGAAGGGTTACCAGCTAAAAAGCTCCACTTTGTCCCTGTAGAAAAAGCGGCACCGCCTCTTCCTCTAAGTCCTGAGTTTTTCACTTCTTCCAAAGTTTCTTCTGGACTCATACTAAACAAAGCCTTATCTAAGCCATAAAACCCGCCTCTAGCTATGTAATGGTCAAGATCTACTGGGTCAATCTCCCCAGCGTTCCGCAATGCTATCCTCACCTGGGACTGCATCATTGGCAACTCTGTAAAATCAGGAATTCCTTCCACCTTACCGCCAATCGAAGCTAACGCCATATCAAGAACTGGATTACCTTTGACGATGTGTTCTTTAATAATACGAGTAATCTGCTCAGGTCTTACGTTCCCGTAAAGCACCCGAGGCATGTTGGGAACGTAAACATCGATAAGTGGCTCAGCGTAACATAAGCCGGTTGTACCAACTTCTGAAATACTAACGTCTAAGTTTAATTTCTCTAGCTCAAACCTAAGGGTACTCAGGATTTCATCAGAACCTGCTGCTTCACCCATCAAGCCTGTGCTGATGCGTATCCATGGGAGCTTATGCAACTCATCCCAATTTTTTATAGCTTTATCTGAAAGTGAAGAAAATGATCCTGCCATTAATGTTCCTTCGCCATATTTGTGGAGTTTGAGTCATCATCTTGCGCTAAGTTCTCCAATTTCTTGATAACAGAATCTAGAGAAGCATGCCCAATGAGTCCGTGATCAATACTTACTGCGGGAGCGTGTGGGCATACACCTAAACATGTGTTGTACTTCAGAGATAATGCGCCATCAGGCGTATCGCCTTCACCACTTAACTTTAAGTACTTGAGAATCCCTTGAAGGATGGATTGCGCACCTAAAACATGGCATGTTGGCCCCCAGCAGATCTCAATAGAGTGTGCAGCTGGAGGAGTAAACCTAAAATTAGGGTAAAAAGAACCTACACTCCAAACTTCATTAACACTAGCACCTGTAAACAATGCAATTTCTTCAACAGCCTCTAAAGGAAGGTAGCCCAGCGCATCATGTACTGCCAGCAACGATGAGAGAACAGTAATAGTNCTTGATTTCTGATNCCTAAGTGCCAATCGAGCTTGTTCTCTTAGATCTAAAGGATTAGGATCCGATGTATTTGAAGATTTTGATGTGGTAGTCATCAGGCGTGCTAGTTCGTGAATTTATTAACGAACGGTTTATCGCATCGTAGCATGGGTACATTCTCTAAACAAGGGCAAATTATTGAGTAAAATCATCGCTTAGCAAAATCCAATGATCTTAGGTACCTCGTAATCGCGGTTGCGTAGGCGAAAAAGATGGCTGCTGCACCAATCTCACAGTCGAAACTCCTCCNACAGCACGAATAGCATCAATCATCTCTTCTGTAACAGGATCATCAAACCCTACAATCATTGTAGCTGCTCCTCTGGGAGCTTCTCTTCCAACTTCCATAAAAGAAATATTCGCATCGTATTCACCTGCAATCATCCCAAGTTTCCCTATCATGCCTGGCTGATCAGTATGTGATGTGAACAACATGTATGGAGCGGTAGGTTGAATATCAAGGTAAAAATCATTCAGCCTTAGAAGATGAGTTTTCCCATTGATCGATGTACCGCCTAAAGAGATTTCTCCATTAGAATTGGTGATTTTTACTCCAATTAAATTCACATACTGATCAGTCCCTTCAGAATTTTTCTCTTCTAATATTTTGATCCCCCGAGTATGAGCAATGATGGCAGCATTAACTAAATTTACCCGCAAATCAGATGTGGCACTTAAAATTCCAACTAGCGCAGCAGAAGACAGTATTGTCGTATCAAACCGTGCGATTTCACCGGAAGAAATAATTGTAATTGAGTCTAGTTGAGCACCTTCAAGGAGTTGTACACCTATCCTACCTAGGGTAGTAGCTACATCGAGGTATGCCCTAAGTGCTTCCCGTTCTTCAGCTGCAATAAAAGGCATATTGACTGTGTATGGTGCTGACCCGCCTGAAAGGATAGTGATCAATTGGTCGACTACTTCCATGGCAACTTCAGCTTGCGCCTCTTCAGTTGAAGCTCCAAGATGAGGCGTCAAAACCGAATTTGTATTCTCAATTAAATCGAGTTCCTTCGGAGGCTCTGATGGGTATACGTCTAATGCGGCGCCGGCTACAAGGCCTTCGGTCAATGCACGATGGAGCAGATTTTCATCAACCAATCCTCCCCTTGCCGCATTAATAATCCGAACCCCTGGTTTCAAAAGTTTAAATTCTTGCTCTCCAATCAAACTTTTAGTACCCGAAGTTAGTGGTGTATGGATAGATATAAAGTCCGACTCGCTCAATAATTTCTCAAGCGACACCGCCTCAACACCAAGACTCCGAGCCCTCTCGTTGGAAACGTATGGATCAAAAGCCAAAATATTCATTTGGAATGCTCGTGCCCTAATTGCGACCTCAGAACCAACTCGGCCGAGACCCACAACACCTAAAGTCTTATTCCTTAACTCCACTCCTGTAAATTGGGATCGAGTCCATTCTCCTCTACGCATAGAAGCGTCTGCTTGAGGAATATTCCTCGCCAAAGACATCATTAACGCAAATGCATGCTCTGCCGCAGCAATAGTGTTTCCTGTTGGAGCATTGACAACAGCAATCCCATTCTCGGTTGCTGCATCTACATCAATATTGTCAACTCCAACGCCAGCTCGTCCGATGCCCAACATCCTGCCAGCATGGGATATAACATTAGCTGTCACTTTGGTTTCACTTCTTACAATCAGTGCATCATAAGAACCCACAATTTCAGACAATTCTGATTCAGTCAGTCCTTTTTTTATGTCAACTTCATGCCCTGCACTAATTAACTTCTCGACACCTCGAGAATCGATAGGATCAGCGATAAGAATTCTTCCCATTGATATCTCTCCTCTATATTATGGCAGTTATAGGATCTAAACGNGGGGAACTAGCTCACTTCAGAAGGCGTAAATCCTAATTTTGGCAACGCATCTTTCAAAGCTTGGAACACATCATCTATATCTTCCTTTGTGACATATCCCATATGACCAATACGAAACACTTTACCGGCGAGCAAGCCACGTCCTTCTGCGGCAATAATGTCATAATTGTCTCTGAGTGACGAAAGCAAGGCTTCATCAGTTATGCCTTCGGGAACCCATGCTGCAGTAACTGTGTTAGATGCAAATTTTTCGTCTTTCGCAACTAATCCAATACCCATAGATTTTAAGCCTGCGCGAGTATACTCAGCCATGTCTTGGTGAAAATCATATACGGCTTGCATATCACCCTGGGAGAGCATCTGCTGGACGGCATAATCCAGACCGAACATTATGGAAAGAGCAGGAGTCCATGGAGTTTGACCGTTACTTAAAGATTTCTTTGCTTCAGCCATGCTAAAGTAAAATTTAGGCATGGTTGATTTCTCCGCAGCACGCCATGCGCGATCACTAAAGCTAATCATTGAAAGTCCAGGAGGACACATCCACCCTTTCTGTGAACCTGCAACTACAACATCAAGACCCCATTCATCAACAGGAAGTTTTATCGAACCCAAAGAAGATATCGCATCTACTAAAAGCAATTTATCAAATTCATCTTTAACAATTGAGGCAATCGTCTCCAAATCATTGGTAATACCAGTTGATGTTTCATTATGTGTAACTAATACTGCCGTAATCTGAGGGTCATCTTTTAGCGCTTGTCTTATTTGCTCAGGATCAGCAACTTCGCCCTCATCAAATTTAAGTTGATTTACGCTAGCTCCATACGTCGAGGCAATTTTCAAAAATCGATCGCCAAAATTACCTATTGTTACTCCAAGCACCCGCTCCCCAACTGAAAGTGTATTAACAACCGCTGCCTCCATAGCACCTGTCCCAGATGAGGATAGTACGTATAAGTCGTTGGCTGTTTGAAAGGATCTTTGTAAATTGCTAGTTAAGCGCTCAATTAATTCGGAAAATTCAACGCCTCGGTGATCAATCATCTGCTTACTCATCGCTTGATAAACCTCTGGCGGAACAGGTGTAGGACCAGGCAAGCGCAAATTAGGCATGATATCTCCTTGAGCAAAATAGATTACGAAACTAGTAAGCTAATTATAGGTGGGTTGGAAACTTCGCTTCAAGGTCTGTACTGAAATTCAATGGTGAATTTCACTCCAAATCACCCTGCTCTTTATATATGTGCGAAAGATTGACATACTCTCGAGAATTCATTTCAATCAATTCGTAATGCTTTTTTTCAAGAGGTCGGATGACTTTAGCCGGAGTACCTGCTACAAATGAATTACTGGAAATTGATCGGTTTTCTAAAAGCACTGATCCGGCTGCGATAATCACCCACGCTCCTACCGTAGATTTATCATTCAAAGTGCAATTATTTCCTAAGAGACAATTGTTTCCAACCTTGCTGGCATGACAAATCACGCCATGCCCTATAGTTACGTAATCGCCTATATGCATATCTCCATCTGCGTGGCAAATAGAGCCATCCTGAATATTTGTACCTTCGCCTATTGTCATAGTACCTCGATCCGACCGCAGTACTACTCCTGGCCAAATAGACGAATTCGCCCCAATTATTACGTCCCCTACTACATAGGCAAATTCACTAACNTAAGCTGTTGGATCAATTAATGGGTATTTCCCCCCTAAACCTTTTATCATCGAGCCTCCAAACTGTATTTTTATAAATCATGCTATTTCATGAAAACCTTGGTAGCTATAGAATCTCATCTAAAGGAGCTAGTGGAAATGCCTCTCTACGACAAAAAAGCTAACGAAAATGTCAATGATGCTGCACTAAAATGGGAGCAAAACGAACTAAAACAAACGTTACTGAAAACCCCCGAAAGCGAATCTCATTTCTTGTCGGTTTCTGGAAATAAAGTAGATCGTCTATATTTACCAACTCAAAATCAATCTTTTGATTACTTAAGCGATTTAGGATTCCCCGGCTCGTTCCCTTTTACTAGAGGAGTTTATCCAACAATGTATCGGGGAAAGCAATGGACCCGACGTCAGATTGCTGGATTCGGCACACCAAGCTCTACAAACGAAAGGTATAAATACCTTCTTGCGCATGGACAAACTGGACTTTCTACAGATTTTGATCACCCAACTTTAACTGGCTACGACTCTTTACACCCACTATCTGAAGGGGAAGTTGGGCGACTAGGTGTCGCAATAGACACTAATCAAGATATGTCAGATTTATTTGATGGCATTCCAATTGACAAAGTCAGTATCTCCCTCACGATTAACCATCCTGCGATTATTCTTTTAAGCTTCCTGCTGAATCATGCAAAAAAAATGGGAGTCTCATGGGAAAATTTGCGTGGAACTGTACAAAACGACTCCTTAAAGGAATTCCATGGACAAAAAACTTTCGCACTTCCTCCAAGAGGGGCTTACCAAATGACTATGGATGTAGTTGAATTCTGCACTAAAAATGTACCTAACTGGAATACCATTTCGATCTCGGGTTACCACACCCGAGAAGCAGGCTCTACAGCAGGTCAAGAGCTCGGTTTTACCTTAGCCCAAGGTATGGCCTACGTTGAAGGTGGAATTGAACGAGGATTATCTCCTAATGAATTTGGCCCAAGGTTATCGTTTTTCTTCGGAGTCCATATGGATTTCTTCGAAGAAATAGCCAAACTTCGTGCTGCTAGGAGGCTATGGGCAAAAATAATGAAAGAGCGTTACAAAGCGACTGATCCACGAGCACTCCTCTGCAGATTTCATTGCCAAACACTTGGTTCAACTTTGATAAGAGAAGGTGCTCTGAACAACCTCATACGTGGATCAAGTCAAGCGTTAGCTGCGATCCTAGGCGGAACACAATCGCTACATGTTAGTGGATACGATGAAGCTCATGAAATCCCGTCAGAAGACGCAATGAGAATGTCGCTAAATACTCAAAGAATTTTAGGCAATGAAACAGGAGTTATTAATACAATTGATCCATTAGGTGGTTCGTTTTTTGTCGAACAGCTTACCAATCAACTTGAGGATGAGGCCTGGTCCTATATTGAGAAAATCCAAGATATGGGAGATGGGAGAAGCCTGAAGGAAGGTATGTTTGCTGCCATAGGCAATGGCTATATCGAACGTTCAATCTCTGAAGCTGCTTATGATTATCAAATGCGTATTGAAACTGGAGACTATAAAGTCCTTGGACTGAATGAGCATGAAGAAGATTCTAGTATGCCACCTGAACTCTACGAGCATGATCAAAATGAGGAACCAAGGCAAATCGAACGGTTACAAAATNTCATTGAATCACGTGATTCAATCAAAACTAACGCTACGTTAGAAAAATTACGACATGCTTCTGAAGTAGGGGAAAATTCTATGCCATTTATTCTAGAAGCCGCTGATGCAGATGCTACTGAAGGTGAAATAATGATCGCGCTTAGAGACGTTTTTGGTGAGCATCAAGATCCAGGTGTTTTTTAACATGAGAAACTCTAAACCACCGAAGATCCTGCTAGCAAAACTAGGCTTAGATGGGCACGACCGCGGTATTAAAGTAATTGCGAAAGCATTGGAAAACGCCGGGATGGAAGTAATTTATATGGGCATGAGAGTAACACCAGAGCAAGTGGTCAATAAAGCACAAGAGGAAGATGCTGACGTAATCGGTATTTCGTTGCTATCTGGGGCTCATAAAACTTTGATGGAAAGACTGATGAAAGTGATACATGAAAGAGAAATGAGTGGAGAAACCCTTGTTTTACTAGGGGGAACAGTAGCTGATTCAGATATAGAGCCTTTAAAAAGCATTGGCGTCGACGGTGTTTTCCCTGTAGGTTCAAGTCTCAATGATATTGAAAATTTCATCAATGAAAATCTCAAAAGGCAAGAATAGAAATGACCCAGCAGTGGCCTCCAAATTACGATTCTGGATATATNCCTGATACCAACGAAGAATATTGGGATAAAGAACTTGAAACCATGAATCCCGACGATCGAGAGAATTTGATCCTTTTGAAGCTAAAAAGACAAGTTGAATGGGCTTATGCCCATTCACTGTTTTATCAAAAAATATGGAGCGCCGCAGGATTTGAACCATCCCAGTTGAATAGATTAGAAGACCTACAAAGAATACCCATCATCACTAAAGAAGATCTGCGAGTAGATTTAATTGAGAATCCTCCATTTGGAAGCAATATCTGTGACGATTGGGAAGACATTCTCCGAGTACACGGTTCTTCAGGTACAACTGGAATCCCCACCGTAATTGCAATTAGTCAAGGAGACTGGCAACGCATAGGTGAAGCGCATGCACGAGTTGAATGGGGAGCAGGGATTCGCCCTTCCGATACAGTTTTCATAGCATCCCCATTTAGTTTATATATGGGTTCATGGGGGATGCTTGTGGGAGCGGAGCGCATTGGAGCAAAATGTTTTCCTTTTGGTGCTGGAGCCCCTGGACAAACAAAAATGGCAGTACGGTGGTGCCAGAAAGTGCGACCTTCCGTATTTTATGGCACTCCATCTTTTGCGCTATATCTTGCTGAAACTGCGAAAGAAGAGGGAATCAATCCTAAAGAATTTGGCTTTAACATTTTAATGTTTTCAGGTGAACCTGGAGCATCAATCGAATCAACTCGCCAAGCTCTTACAGATAACTATGGCGCTATAATTGTCGATAGCGGATCAACAGGGGAAATGACACCTTGGATGAGCAATGGGGGGTGCCGGCATTCTACGGGTATGCATCTGTGGCAAGATATGGTTTTCACACAATTATTAGACTCTTCAACCTACAAAGTTGCGCCTTACGGATCTGAAGGTGTTCCTGTTTATACCCACTTGGAACGAACNTCGCAGCCTCTAATTCGATTTTGGTCTGGTGATCTAGCTTATTGGTCTAATGAACCTTGCAAGTGCGGTCGGACTTACCCCCGTCTTCCTTACGGAATATACGGACGTGTCGATGACATGGTCACGGTCAGAGGGGAAAATGTTTACCCTAGTGCAGTTGAAAACGTAGTCAGGTCCATAGCAGAACTGACTGGTGAGTTTAGGATGGTAGTTTCTAGAGATAAGACCATGGATGAACTAACAGTTTTGGCTGAATTCGTAGACACCAATTACTCCNCTGAGAGAATAGATATTATTAAGCGCTCATTAGAAACACAACTTTCTACCACACTGGGTATACGAGCGAATGCACAATTGAAAAGCCCAGGAGAATTAGAACGGACTCAATTTAAAGCACAACGAGTAATTGATGAACGCGATTTTCGAAAATCCTAAATACATGAGACAAATCACAATCTAGCTGAAATAAGGAGATCTTATGGCAGAAAATAGAATTCTGTCCGGCATGCGCCCCTCGGGAAGGTTACACCTAGGAAATTATTTTGGGGCATTGAAAAATTGGGTAAAGTTACAGGACGAATACGAATGCATGTACATGGTCGCAGATGTGCATGCGCTTACTACGCTTGCAGGCAGTGACCAAGTATCTACCATTGCTAATGATACTCATGAAATGGTGCTAGACTGGCTAGCTGCTGGACTGAATCCAGAAAAATGCGTCTTGTTCATTCAGTCTCAAGTACCTGAACATCTAATCTTAAGTAGCCTTCTAAGCATGAGCACTCCCTTAGGCTGGCTTTTACGAGTTCCTACATTCAAAGAACGAGTACGTCAACTTGGTGAGGATGAAGAACATTTACCCTATGGGCTTGTGGGTTATCCAGTGTTACAAACTGCAGACGTAATAGTGTATAAAGCTAATAAAGTTCCTGTAGGAATTGATCAAGTCCCGCATATTGAAATATCCCGAGAAATCGTACGACGATTTAATCGTTTATATGGTGAAACTTTCCCAGAACCTCAGCCCCTCCTAACAGATTCACCGATGATTTATGGAACTGATGGCGAATCAAAAATGAGTAAAAGTTTAAATAACCATGTTGAACTTGCCGCATCTGAAGAGCAAACATCATCAAAAGTACGCACCATGGTCACAGATCCTCAGCGTCTACGCTTAACTGATCCGGGGCGACCAGAAGTTTGCAACGTGTATTCCTTACAAAAAATTTTTAACAACTCCCAAATTTCTAATATTCACGAATTATGTACTACCGCAGGAATTGGATGTGTCGCAGACAAAAAGAATTTGTCTGATGGTATAAATTCATTTTTCAAAGAATTTCGCGAACGAAGAATAAAACTAGAGGAAAAACCTGAAGAAATTAAGGAAGTTCTTAAAGCTGGGGCAGAAAAAGCAAGAAAAATTGCAACCGCAACAATTGAAGAAGTTTACTCCAAAATGGGTCTTGCTTAGATATGCCAGATTCTTTATTACCTCGTTCAATCAATGGGAAAGCACCGCTTCAAATCGCGATTGAATGTGCTGAAGCCGGTGCCAGTGTCATTCGAAAGAGAATGCCAGATACTGTTGGTATTAACTCCAAACAAAAACTTGGGCTTAACACCAAAGGGGGATGGAACGATCGCGTAACAGAGGTAGATAATCAAGCTGAGGCTGAAATTATTGCAATTCTAAAATCAGCATACCCAGATCATCAAATCATCGCTGAAGAGTCTGGCACTCAAGGATCTATTTCTTCGAAATATCAATGGTATATNGACCCTATTGACGGTACTCGAAATTTTGCAAGTGGACTTCCACATCTGTGTGTCAGCATAGGACTATGGTCAAAATCAGTGCCGATATTAGGTGTCTTAATGGACCCCNTCCGAAACGAACTTTTTACCGCCGAAACAGGTCGTGGAGCACAAATCAATGGCGTTGCTGTAAGTGCCTCAACAGAAATTGATTTCTCTGAAGCTTTACTTGGATTTGATATGGGGTACAAGCCTAAAGAAGGAAATTTGTTGCTAGATGCGATTAATGAACTTTGGCCTAATTTTCAATCCGTTCGAATGATGGGATCAGCCGCTTTAGGTATTACCTATTCAGGTTGTCACCGACTTGATCTATATGCACATCATTATGTACAACCATGGGACATTGCAGCTGCTATAGTTTTTGTTCAAGAAGCTGGGGGATTGGTTACAGATCTAAAAGGTCAAACTATTCATCCCAACAGTCAACACATAGTTGCTGGAGCACCTTTAATACATGAAATTTTTTTAGAAAAAACTAAAGATTTTGAATGGCGAAAGTCAGTAAGCTCAATTCCTTAAATTAGATCTGCTAATGAATTTATTACAATCCCGCTAGGTAATTTAGGGGAAAAGTACGTACTTTTTCTTGGAAGCCTGATCCCTGCTTGCACAACTGCTTGGAAAACTTCCGAAGGCAAACCTTTGATGAAAAATGCCACTTGCCCTGCACCACTGTTAACTATATCAATCGCTTCTTCACCTTCATGCACGTATAAAACATGATCGGCAAAATTTTCTCCGAACACTGGTTTAAGTATCATTTCTTGTATGACAAATGCTTCTACCGACCTAGCTTGGGTCTGTGGAGTCGCGTCTGGATCTGGCTCGGGAATAATATCATTAGCAGGAGTGAGTAAAACAGGCGACAAGTTTTTTTCGACAACTCCAAGCACAACCTGATTTTGCCCTATTGTGGCAACTATAGAATCTAGTACATCCGCAGAATAGTCATCTATGCCTAAAGGCCTAGAGACGAAAAGTGCATTTAATAACTCTCTTATCTTCTTTAACTCAGCTTCACTCGCACTGTGGATGACCCGATAGTAAGGTAATATTTCAAGTCCCTCATCCTCGAAGTCGATTAATGCTGTCAGCATAAAATTTGCAGGGTGATTTTTTGTGCTTGCAGCATCCTTAGCATGAATTAGTGCGGTTTCATATCGATGATGACCATCAGCTACATAAACCTGCTGTTTCTCTAACACTCCTCGTATTAAATCAATTTCAGCTTGGGCAGTAACGGTCCAAAGCGTATACCCGATATCATCCGCAATGAAATCTGCAGTAGGTACTTTCACCACTATCGATTTTATCAGTGTAGTAATTATTTGATCAGGATCCTGATATAACATCATCAATGGGCTAAAATTTGCATTAGTTGCTTGCATTAAAGCTAGTCGATCTTCTTTAGGACCTGGTGCAGTGTTTTCATGTGGTAAAACATTTTCTCCAAGTTCTTCTAATCTCAAGACGCCTAAAATAGCAATTCGTTCTTTCGTAAACCCTTTACTTAAAAATTTCTGACGGAGAATGTAATATGACTCCGTTTCATCTTGTACTAAAACCTGAGTATCTTGCATTTTTTGAAATGCCGATGCAGCGTCTGAATAACGGTTTGCTTGAGGCNTAGAACCTAATTCCGACAGCTCTAAGCGAACCATATTATTAGGATTCCGTCGTAATAACGCCGCCTCTTGGTCCTGTGATATCACATCATAAGGCGGGCAAATTAAATCCGACATTAATCCTGCATCAATCCCATACCTAATAGCCTTAAACGGATAGAAATCAACCATGTAAACTCCTCATTATCATAATATGATTATACTCAGGTATTTATTAAGTAATACTTTTTTATTATTACAAAGGGGAGAGGGGCCTATGTCAGTCATCAAAGCAGATATATATTTCGATTTCAGGTGACCGTTTGTTTTCAATTCAGTTGTATGGCTGAATCAAGTTAAAGAAGCGCTTGGAGGCAAAGAGCCTCTTGAAGCAACATGGCGTCCTTTTTCATTAGCTCAAGTCAATCAAAAAATTGGCCCTAATTATGAAGTCTGGGATGAAGCTGATGAAAATTTAGATGAAAGCCTCTGGGGCCTTCGTGCTGGTCAAGCTGCTAGGCGACAAGGTGAAGACGCTTTAAGAAACTTCCTTCCCAAATTACTAGAAGCTCGCCATATAAATAGAGTGTCACTCGGTGATCAATCTACCTTAATTCAAATTGCTTCAGAGTCAGGTCTAGATATAACTAAATTCAAAAGTGATCTACGTGACCGTACTACTCTTGACGAAATAAAGGCATCGCATCTAGAAGCCACGGGATCGCTTGGGGTTTTCGGCACGCCCACATTCATTCTCGATGGAGGCGGGTCTGCATTTATCAAAATGATTCGCCCTCAATCCAAAGCAGATGCTCTTTCGGCCTTCGAATCTTTAGTCTCATTATTAAAAAATGCACCTTTCTTAGGTGAAGTAAAACGTCCTCAGCCTCCATGGCCTAAAGGAGTATTTGATTAACTCTCAACAAACTTATTCGGCTAATTTAAGTAAATTAGAAGCAAGCTTGGGCAAAAAATTCCATTCGATTGAACTTCTTGCCCAAGCAATGAGGCACCCATCTTTGCTAAACGAGCAACCTAAGACAGAGCTCCAAAGTTACGAGCGTCTTGAATTCTTAGGAGATTCTTTCCTAGGGTGGGTGATTGCAAAGGAAATTTACAAAAAATACCCTAACTATCCCGAAGGGGAGTTAACCAAGGCACGTGCTTTACTAGTCAAAGGCTCAAATCTTCAAAAAATGGCTAAATATCTAGACCTTGGTAGTTTTATGGAGATGGGACATGGGGAGGAAACAAATGGAGGGCGTGATAGGTCATCCAATTTAGCCGCTGTGTTTGAATCGCTTGTTGGAGCGATTTTACTTGACCAGGGAGAAGAAGCTGCTAGCAAATTTATACTGAAATTATTCTCAGGACAAATCAATGCATTATCTATTACTGAATCCTTTAATGATGCCAAAAGCACACTACAAGAATTCTTGCAAAAACACGGTTTACCGCTGCCTTTGTACAAGCTTATTAGTGCGACAGGACCGTCTCATGCCAAGTTATTTAAAATTGAAATAGTAGTTAATGATACTCCAGTTGCAGAAGCAACAGCATCAAAAAAAAATACTGCAGAACAGCAAGCAGCCAAAGCTGCTTTATTAGTTCTACAAAACCAAATTCATGATTTACAATCTCGTTGGCGATAATTATCGTAACTGTTAGCATCAGCCGACAAGGTAAATAAAGCGCTAATTAGGAATCCTAATATTGGCTTTTTCGTTATTCGAAAGTAAAGATAAAATAATTAATGCTCTATCTAAGACGCGTCAAGATTTGGGCAGTAACTTGGTCAGTCTCTTCCAGGCAAACCCTCCTGTTGATGAATCTCTTTGGCAAGATATAGAGGACTTATTAGTTTCTGCAGATGTCGGAATAGAAACATCTGGGAAGTTAATTCTGGAAATTAAGAAATCTGTTCAAAAGCACGGTATTTCATCCTCAAATGAACTACTGGAGCAATTAAAATTTGAATTATTAAATTTGTTGAAGGCTAATCCAGAAAATACTGGAAATAAGGACTATAATTCAACTCCTTTTGTCATCATGGTTGTTGGTGTCAATGGTGTAGGGAAAACCACTAGTGTGGCAAAGCTTGCTGCGTACTATCAAGGTATAGGCAAAAGCGTGTTACTCGGCGCTGGTGATACTTTTCGTGCAGCTGCAATAGACCAATTAAAAATTTGGGGCGAAAAACTAGGTGTTGATGTCGTTGCACACCAACAAGGATCGGACCCAGGAGCGGTAGCATTCGACGCGTACAACGCTGCAATCGCTCGTCAAGTAGACATATTAATCTATGACACTGCAGGTAGACTGCATAATAAAACAGAACTCATGGAGGAGTTGTCCAAAGTGAATCGGGTCTTCAAGAGGATTTCACCAAATGCCTCACATCAAACTTTACTAGTAATTGACGCAACAACTGGTCAAAATGGAATCGAACAAGCAAAAAATTTCAAATCGTCGGCAGAAATCAATGCGATTTTTTTAGCGAAACTTGATAGCAGTGCAAAAGGCGGCGTCACTGTTGCAATTAGCGATCAATTAGGAATACCGGTTAGGTTTGTTGGAACAGGTGAAAGCGTAAATGACTTATCAATATTTGA
Organism: SAR202 cluster bacterium; assembly: GCA_009391465.1. Classification (GTDB taxonomy): domain Bacteria; phylum Chloroflexota; class Dehalococcoidia; order Lucifugimonadales; family Australimonadaceae; genus UBA2963. Next base: position 101,440 of record VFHU01000010.1, on the reverse strand, counting down.
TCCAGAGCATTTCGTTAATGGCTTATTTACCGAAACTTAAACAGGACTGCAAAGAACATGCTTGAAACTTTTTTTTGGTTGATAATTCTGCAGTTAATATCATTCTTAGCTATCCCTTTCTCCTCACGAGTTTTTGATAGATTGCCTGACAAAGGATATTCATTCTCAAAAATTCTTGGCCTACTTATAGTTGGATTCTTTACATGGCTGCTCGGTCTTACTCAATTAATNCAAATTTCTCGCCTCAGTGTAATTATTGCTTTGATCGTGCTCGCTTGTATTTCATTTATAGGCTGCTCAGGCCAAATAAAAAATATTCGGGGAAATATCAAAGTTAATGCTAATTTTGTAATTACTGTTGAAGTTCTCTTTATTACGGTTTTCCTCGGAATGGCTCTCCTGCGTGCATCTATACCCGAGGGAATTTCACATACTGAACAACCAATGGATCTTATGTTTTTGAGTTCCGTAGTTGGTAGTCAATATTTCCCACCAATCGATGCATGGCTAGCCGGGGAACGAGTTTCTTACTACTATCTTGGGTACATATTCGTAGGCTTGATGGCTCTCCTTACAGGATTGGAATCATGGGTATCTTACAATTTAGGCATCGCGTTATACGCAGCGATGACTGCTATTACTGCTTTTGGTATCACCTACAATTTAGTTGGGCTTTGTCGTGGCTCCAGAGAATCGGGCATTCTTGCCGGCTTATCCACTGTGTTTCTATTACTAATAGCAAGTAATTTCGTTGGGATTTTAGAGCTATATCGGGCTGCAGGCGGAGGAGATACTAAATTCTGGTCTACTGTTGCCGTTACTGGCCTAAGCCAATCTGAAGCATCTACAACTTGGATGCCTAATGATTCAGCTTGGTGGTGGTGGAGAGCATCGAGAGTCATACCGGGGGCAATAACAGAATTCCCCGCATTTAGTTTTCTACTAGGTGATATGCACCCTCATGTAATGTCCCTTCCATTTCTACTATTTACTGTCGCACTTTCCATACAGTTATATCTACAACAAGGACTATATCAAGTTAATTCTTTAAAATTACTTTGGCCGTTATGGCTAATTTCAATAGTCAGCCTAGGCGCATTAGTAGTAATCAATTTATGGGACTTTCCTGTTGGTTTTGCTTTGGTCAGTAGTTCAATTTTATTAAATACTGCAAGGAATGAGAGGCGTATTCAGTTAGGAAAATCCCTAGTATTAGAAGATGATTTATTATTAGTTGGTTCGACTAACGGCCCTCAAAATGATTCACCTTTGCCATCAGTTCGTGTTTATAGATATGAGAAAAATAAATGGAGTCTACAGCAAAAATTAACAGCTGATGATCTCTATTTTCGTTCGGGCTTTGGAGACACGATTGCTACGCACGGCAACCTGTTAGCAATAGGATGCCCAGATGCTAGTAACACAGGACTAGTTCGACTCTATATAAATTCACAAGATAAATGGTTGCATAAAACCACATTACGCCCTCCAAATGATAAAGGGATTAAAAAATTTGGATCATCAGTTTCAATAAGTCAAAATCAAATTATTGTAGCAGCTGCTACCGAGATTTACATTTTTGAACAAATCAATGACTTATGGGAAATAGCAACCACATTTATAGTCGATTCAGTAGACTTAGAGCCTACAGTAAAACTTCAAATTCACGGAAATTACATTGCTGTTGGCATAACCACACCTAGCACCGGAGTACTACGTATTTACCGAAAAGCTCGTACTAGATGGCGACTATCGCAAGAAATTACTTCTGCAGAAGCTGGTGTAAAGCTCTTGGGCCAAAGCATTTCCCTCAACAACGACTATCTCGTTGTGGGAGGGCTAGGGTCAGTCACAGTATTTGAGCGACAAAAATTGCACTGGAAATCTAGTCAAATTTTATATCCATCAGCTCCTTCAGAATCTTTTGGCGAATCATTAGATATCGACGGGTCATTTATTGTGGTAGGCGCCGGTAAAGATAGTAGTCAACTTGCTAATGCAGGGAAAATATTTGTATATGAACTTGCAAAAAACGGATTCTGGACTGCGCATGCTGAACTTGTTGGAAACGACACGGGATCAAATGCCTCTTTTGGCTCGACAGTAAGAATTAGCAATGACTATATATCCGTAGGTGCTCCAGGTCAGGGGCAAGGAGCGGTGTACTCCTACTACCGATATTTAGATAAATGGATTCCGAATGGGAAAATTGGCGGACCTTGGAGGTTTTCAAGATCATTTTTAGCAATTGGAATAGCATTATTTTCAAGCTATCTCCTAAGCTCTCCATTCTTAATGAATTTTGAAAGCTCTGCTAAAGGAATTGCGCCGCTTACCGAAATCCTTACTAGCCCGCTGCATCTACTATTTATATGGGGTGTTTTTGGATTATTAATAATTCCTTTATACCTATTATTAATCCCGCACTCTTTGAGTAAAGACACTTGGAGTCCAATACGATTGTGGATCATTATGATTGCTTCGTTGAGTCCAATCATGTTCTGGTTGCAACCAATATATGGTCCTATTCTTTATGCAATACTTTTAACGCTCTTTGGGATTCATCAGTTGGGGTATAGGTATCCCCGAGCTGACGAAGCGTTATTTGCATATAATCCTCGTCTCACTTTTTTTGTAGGAAGCATCGTAATTATTGTGGGACTCATTTGGGATGGCATAGTTAGTAATGATCGCGGAATTAATGGTGAACTCCTTGCAGTTAACAGGCTATTAACCGTAATTCCATTTGCGGCCTTAATTATTATCGGACTTTACTCTGCATGGTCACTTGCGCATAAAGATAGTGAGTATATGCGTCGTGCCAGTTTTGGACGCGAAGCATTAACAAGATGGAATGGCTTCGTACCAGTTATGGGGATTTCTTCTATAGCGCTCTCGTTGATTATGGGAACTGAACTGTTTCATGTCATCGATATTTTTGGTGGAGAGTTAAAAAGATTCAACACCGTATTTAAGTTGTATTTTCAATCCTGGGCTTTACTCTCAATAGTTGGAGGCGTGGCCCTTTGGTATATTTCTATGAAATTTGATAGAAGAACCTTATTGGGTCGTGCAAGTTTGAGCTCATGGGTACTCATTCTAATTGTTCTTATTGGAGGCTTAAGCTATTACTCGTTCGCAGGCGTCTCAACTCGTACCAGTAATCACGATAATTTAACACTTAATGGACTGTTCCATCTTAGTAAATCTAACCCTAGCAAGTTTGAATTAATAAAATGGATTAATGAAAACACCTCTAAGGGAACGGTTATACTCGAAGGATCACTTGTTCCATGTCCAAGTAACCCTAATGGATGTAATGATTGGGATCCAAATCTTGGTGGAATCGCGGCTGCCACAGGACGGCCAACAGTACTTGGATGGGAGGGACATGAGCGACAGTGGAGAGTAAATCATAACTCCCTACATGAACGACAAACTGACGTACGTGAGATTTATTCGACTACAGACGCCATCGGGGCAAAAAAATTAATTTCAAAATATGGAATTCAGTACATAGTAATTGGCAATAACGAAAACATAGTATATGGATCCTCAGGAAACAAAAAATTTACGCAGCTTGGTTCATTGGTATTCGAAAAACCAGGTTTAATTATGTATAAATTGGATTAATGAATGTTTATGAAACCAAGGGCAATAAAATCTTTGGCGACAGTAAAATCTTTTTCCCTTAATCAATGGAATAAAGTGCTGTCTCTAAGCCCACCTAGGACCAACTTTGGATGGGTCTATATCTTGATTGTTGCTCTAGCGCTACTCACTAGATTGTGGGACTTGGATGCAAGATCGCTTCATTATGATGAGATACTACATGCTTGGTATTCTTGGGTATATTCACAAGGATCAGGGTATTTTCATACACCCTTAACTCATGGTCCTTTTCTTTTCCATGCTGGGTCTTTAAGTTTTCTTCTCCTTGGAGCAAGTGACTTTACGGCCCGATTAATTCCAGCGTTATTTGGGGTTTTCTTAGTCGGCATGCCTTATTTTCTACGTAACGAAATAGGGAAGACTGGATCTGCTTTTGTTTCTATTTATCTACTAATCTCTCCTTCGATTGTTTATTTCAGCAGATTTATGAGAAACGATGTTTATATGGCTGTTTGGGCACTAGCTCTTATAACCATTATGATTAAGTACCAACAAACTCCGAAATTTCGTCTGCTCCTAGCCTGGGCAATTGTATGGGCATTAGCATTTTCCACTAAAGAATCAACTTTTTTACTTGCAGGTACGATTGGCTTGATTCTTATTTTTCAAACCTCAACGCATCTATGGCAATGGTTGAAAGGCAATAGATTCCTTTCTGAAATAGGCCCGGCAGGTGATCTACTGGTGGTTCTCGCCACATGCTCTTTGCCATTATGGGCGCCACTTGTTGGAATAATTCAAGGAATATTTGGCATTGTTTTAGTAAATCCTGATCCAAATGATCCTAGAGTTATTGCTGGGGAATTAATCAGATCGAATGCCGAAACCGGTGCCCCAGTAGGTGGGAGTTTGTATATAGCCGCATTTATAGTTGTGGTATGCATAGCATTTTCTATATTTATCGGCTTGCTATGGAATAAAAGACTTTGGCCAATATTAGCAGCAGCATTTTCGATAATTTGGTTACTTTTATTCACAAGTTTTTTTACTAACTGGGAAGGGCTTTTTACCGGCCTTTGGGGGTCTTTGGGGTACTGGATAGCGCAGCAACCTGTAGAACGAGCAAGTCAACCTTGGTATTACTATCTCCTCGGATTAATGGTTTATGAATCCTTAGCCTTAATTCTAGCTTTAGTTGGCTCAGCCTATTTATTAATAAAGCATCGCACGACATTCAATATAACCGTTATCGCCTGGGGAATACTTACACTTGTATTATTCACAATAGCAGGAGAAAAAATGCCTTGGCTTTTAACCGGTATAACTCTTCCATTAGCAATAATATCCGGGATAGTGGTCGATAAAATATTAGCCTCAACGAGTCCTATGAAAATGAGATTCCAAATATACTCGGCTGGATTAATATCCTTCATATCAATTCCGCCAATTTTTTTCTACTTAATCCTTACCCCTTCTCCTTACTCAAAATGGGTGCTCTTCCTATCATTATCTTTTTGTTTAATCGGATTTCTCTCGTTAATGTTTTTTGTTTATCAATTGAAATTTACAGACAAATATTCGATAAATAGTAGATCCATTTTCCTCATGCTTACCTTTTCATTAATTTGTATTTGGGTGCTGGGGATTGGAATCAATGCTGCTCGAGCAAGTTTTTCATATCAAAGTATGGAAAACCCCAAAGAAATATTGGTATATTCGCAAACTGGTCAAGAAACATCTTATGCATCACGATGCATTAATCAGATAAATAAAGAAAGGAACCAAGCTATACGGATTCTAGTCGATGAATCCGATAATTTTTCATGGCAATGGAGGTGGTATTTGCGTGATTTCGATAGCGTCCATTACAAACCCTTAAATCAAGAACCTCAAAAAATAAATAGCTATGATGTCATATTAATGAGTAAGGCCTCAGAAGGTGCGCAACGAGATCATTTGAGTTCCTATCAAATAGCCGGGGATCTTAATCATCTTTGGTGGTTTCCTAATTATGCGTACGGAGATATTTCTTTTGCTAAACTATTGAAAGATTTTGCCTCAAGCCAAGGGTGGCAAACCTTATACAACTATCAAATCCTTAGAAAAATAGAAACACCAATGCAACGCTCTAGAGGTACGGTATATTTTTCTGAAAAATTTCACGATTACATTGAAACGTGTATGGAAAGGTAATAGTCCCCACTTGCAAACATATTCTTACTTTCGCATAAATACGGTTAATTACTGAAGATGTTTTCTATCAGATATACGATAGGGATTCTAATTAGCCTAGCTTTTTTAATTGCTTTAATTTCCCAAATTCATATTGAGGAAATGATTACTTCCTTCAAGAATGCAAATTACGCCTATTTAATCCCGGGAATCATCATATATTTTGTCTCCTTATATTTTCGAAGTATTCGCTGGAAATATCTTCTAGCGCCATTCGAACAAATAAAAACAAAGCGACTGTATCCAGTGCTCCTTGTAGGCTATCTAGCTAATAATGTTTTGCCACTTAGAGCAGGTGAATTAATTCGAAGTTACTATTTAGCAAAACGAGAAAATATTTCAACAGCTACTGGTCTGGCTACAATTTTAGTAGAAAGGGTATTTGATGGAATAACGCTTATTACTTTCATACTTTTTGGCGGATTTTTTTTACCCATCTTCCCGCTATTTTCAGATTTTTCCACAACGCTTAACCTGCCCAATAATTCACTATTATATTTGGTTATAGGAGCATTCTTACTAGTTTTAGTACTAATTGTATTAGTTGGAATCATTCCAAATTTGTTTATACAAGGGACCGTAAATTTAATAAAAATTCTTCCTAAGAAATTGCGTCTCACTGCTATTCCATTAATTGAACGTTTCTACAGTGGATTCATTGGCATGAACAAACCTAGCAGATTGTTTAATGTTTTCTTCTTGTCTTTACCTGTATGGATAGCAGAGGCATGTATGTATTTCATTATTGGCTATGGATTTGGAATAGACAGTTTCTTTTCCAGTCTTTGGGAATACTGCCTCGTAATACTTGTTGTCGTTTCTGCCTCCAACTTAGCAACTGCAATCCCTTCTTCTCAAGGGTCAGTTGGACCATTTGAAGTTTTTGCAACGATGGCTCTAATTTATTTAGGTGTAAGTAACGGTATCGCGTCAGCCTATGTAATTATTTTACATTTATCTTTGCTTTTTCCCGTTATAATTGTAGGCATCGGATATATGTTTTACGCCAGTCTTTCATTAAAGCAATTAACCGGAGAAGCAAGTGAATGACAATCATAAATCTCGCCGAGTTGGAATAATTGGAGCAGGAGCTGCCGGGCTTTCAGCTGCGTATGATCTTGTTTCCCAAGGTTGTCATGTTGACATTTATGAGAGTGCTCCATTTCTTGGAGGCCAAGCTTCTACATTCTTAATTAATGGCGTCCCTATCGAGCGAGGGTATCACCACTTGTTCACTAGCGATCAATCAATGATCGGCTTGATTTCTGAACTAGGGCTATCGCATAAATTGAACTGGATAGACTCCAACGTTGGTTATTTTACTAAAGGTAAGTTGTGGAAATTTACCTCGCCGTTTGACCTATTGGCTTTCAGGCCAATTCCATTATGGGATAGAGTCAAGCTAGGGCTAGTTACTTTAATGCTTCAACGCAGGAAAGAATGGAAAAGCTTAGAGCAAATAACTGCCTCAGAATGGTTAATAAAAAATGCGGGCCCGAATATTTATTACGCAATCTTCGAACCCATGCTTAGAGGTAAATTTGGCCGTTATTACGACCAAATTACTATGGCTTGGCTTTGGAATAAGTTTGCACTACGTACTGCTTCTAGGGGAAAAGGAATTTCAGGTAAATTAAAAGAGCAGCTTGCATATCCTTCCGGTTCTTTTGGTGAAATTTTTGACACCCTAGCTATGCGGATTGCAGATGGCGACGGCAATATTCATCTATCCAATTATGTGAAAAAAATAGTAATTGAAGATAATCGTTTATCTGGTTTAGAGATTGCTCCGGAAGGAGGTTCTTCTTCATTTCATAGTTATGATCAAGTACTAGCTACGGTTCCTTCTTTTGTATTACCAAAAATTTTAGATAATATTCCTGAAGATTACCTACGGAAATTAACCGATAAAACCTATCTATCGGCCGTCTTAGTTATTCTAGAATTGGATAGAGCACTGACTCCCCATTATTGGACTTATGTAGGCGATCGTGAATTACCCTTCCTTGGAATCATAGAACATACTAACTTCATACCCGCAACGCATTATCATGGTGCCCATATTGTCTATCTAACAAATTATCTAGAGCCTAGTGACCCCATGTACAAAATGAATCCTGAAGAACTTTATCAGGAGTATATTCCTCATCTTCAAAAAATTAATCCTGACTTCCAAGAATCCTGGGTAACTAATTACTTTTACCACAAAGTGGATGCTGCTCAGCCGATAGTTACCAGAGGTTATACAGAAAGCATACCTAGCCACCGCACACCATTTAAAAATCTTTATTTAGCCAATACAACGCAAATATATCCTGAGGATCGAGGAACAAATTATTCTGTACGTATGGGGCGAAACGTTGCCCAACTTATGACCGAAGATTGTTAACAGATTAACTAATTGGAATGAATAAACTGAAGGGCAAATGCCCTATGCCAATGAGGAGGGAAAATCATGAAATTGAATGATTGCCATAATTTCCACGATTTCAGAAAACTTGCCAAAAAGAAATTACCATCCCCTATATTTCATTACATAGATGGTGCTGCTGAAGACGAAATAACGTACCAAAGAAATACCAGTTCTTACAATGATGTGGAATTAGTGCCGAACGTGTTACGTGGAGTAGAGGACATCGACTTGTCGACTACTATATTCGGCAAGAAAATGGACTTGCCGTTTTATTGTTCTCCTACCGCGTTGCAAAGGCTTTTTCATCACGATGGCGAAAGAGCTGTAGCGAAAGCAGTTGCCAAATTTAATACGATGTTTGGACTTTCCACTCTTGGCACGGTACCAATTGAGGAAATTGATCAAATTGACACACCCAAGATGTTCCAGTTTTACTTCCACAAGGACCGCGGAGTAAACGATGCGGTACTTGATAGAGTAAAGGCTTCGAATTTTGATGTATTAGCGCTTACAGTCGACACGATTACTGCCGGTAGTAGAGAGCGAGATCTTAGAACGGGATTCAAATCTCCACCTCAGTTAACATTAGCTAGTTTTTTTAGTTTTATTTCGAAACCAATGTGGGGACTGAATTATCTCTTTCGGGAAAAATTCGAACTACCATTATTGAAAGGCAATGTCTCTGAATTAAATAATGTATCAACATCTATTGGAAGCTATTTTTCCACTATGCTTGACCAATCGATGAATTGGGACGATGCCGAAAAGCTTGCTTCGGATTGGGGAGGACATTTTGCCCTGAAGGGAATAATGAGCGTTGAAGATGCTAAAAGAGCTGTAGACATAGGTTGCACTGGGATTATTGTTTCCAATCATGGTGGAAGGCAATTGGATGGGCAAAGATCAAATTTTGATCAATTAGAAGAAATAGTAGATGCCGTAGGAGACAAGATAGACGTTATTTGCGAAGGAGGTATACAGCGATCAACTCATATGATAAAGGCTTTATCAATAGGGGCAAAAGCTGTTGCAGGCGGAAGATTGTATTTATATNCACTTGGAGCAGCTGGTCAAGCAGGTGTTGAAAGAGCTTTAGGACTGTACAAAACAGCGTTGGAGCGAGACATGAAACTTATGGGTTGCAGAAACATTAGTGANCTAAATAGATCTAATTTAAGATTTAGGTGCAGACATCATTAAACCCATTTCTTCTATATAAGAGTGCAGTGATCTGAATTAATTAAATAGAGTAACCACAAATTGATACTTCAAATAAAAGAATGCATATACTTCTAAGCGACTTGAGGTTGTGATGGAAGATGAAGAGAATTTTAAACTAGCCAATTCTTTAAAAGAGCAAATTCAATTACACAATTATAGATACTATGTTCTAGATGACCCTATCATCCCTGATTCAGAATATGACAAACTTTTTCGGGCATTATTAGAACTAGAAAACAAACTTCCCGAGCTGAAAACCTCCGAATCTCCTACTCAAAGAGTGGGAGGATCTCCCGCGCCAGAGTTTCGGGAGGTTATTCATAGCACTCCTATGTTGAGTTTGGGCAATGTCTTTAATGAACAGGAACTCCTTGCATGGCATAATCGTGCCGCAACACGTTTACAACAAGATGACTTTGAGATGGTTTGCGAGCCTAAAGTTGACGGATTAGCTATCTCTTTGACATATCAGAACGGGATATTGGTACAAGGTGCTACTCGAGGCGACGGAACCAGAGGAGAGGATGTAACAGCCAATGTTCGCACAATAAGATCAATTCCTCTGTCATTAAATTCAACCAAACCTCCAGAAAAATTAGAAGTAAGAGGGGAAATATATTTTCCACGTGACGAATTTGAGAATTTCAACCAGGAGCGTCTAAAAAATGGTCAAACCCCTTTTGCCAATCCAAGAAACGCTGCTGCAGGATCATTGCGCCAACTTGACTCACAAATTACCTCAGAGCGCCATCTATCCATATGGGTTTATCAATTGGGACTCGTGTTAGGAGTAACAACCCCTAGCAATCATTGGGAAACAATGCTATGGCTTAAATCATTGGGCTTTCGCGTTAATCCTGCAATGGATCTATTTACAGATTTAAATTCAGTCACCAAATATCATCAAAAGTGGGTAGGTACCCGCGATCAGGAAAACTATCTTACTGATGGAGTAGTGGTCAAAGTTAATTCATTTGCCTACCAACAGGAATTAGGCTTTATCAGTAGAGAGCCAAGATGGGCAGTTGCTTATAAATTTCCTTCCGATCAAGCTGTTACAACATTACTTGATATCGGAATTAACGTTGGCAGGACAGGAAACCTAAACCCTTATGCAATTCTAGAGCCCGTGCAACTTGGTGGAGTGGTCATACAGCATGCGACTTTACACAACGAAGAAGACATTCGAAGGAAGGATATTCGTATAGGAGATCATGTAATAATTGAGCGTGCAGGAGAAGTAATCCCTCAAGTAATCGGCCCTGTTACAGCCAACAGAACTGGAATTGAAGTCACNTTTAAAATGCCAACTGAATGCCCCACATGTTCGTCCGTTGTGTATAAAGTTGAAGGTGAGGCCGCGCACAAATGCAGTAATATCAATTGCCCGAGCCAGCAATTCGAAAGGATAAAACACTTTGTATCGAAATCCGCAATGGATATTGATGGCTTAGGAGAAAAGCTTGTTCGTCAGTTACTCGACTTAAAAATAATTAGCGAATTCGCGGATATTTATTATTTAGGTCATGATGATCTTTTAAAAATTGAACGTATGGGTGAAAAGTCTGCCAGCAATTTGTTATCAGCAATTGAAGCGAGTAAAAATCGACCTTTATCATCTCTTATATCGGGATTAGGAATATCGCACGTAGGATCAGAAACTGCTGAATTAATTGCAAACCGTTACAAATCTCTCGACAAGATCTCCATCGTCTCTTTAGAAGATTTTGAAACAATACCTGGTATAGGTACTACTGTTGGGGTCGCTTTAGTCAACTATTTTAATAACCCTGAAAACATCCGGGTTATAAACAAGCTCCGTACAGCAGGACTTAGACTTACCGACAATGAAATTACTAGTCAAGTCGTCGAATCACAGTCTTTCTCAGGGCTTAGGTTTGTACTTACTGGTCGAGTAGATGGCTACACCCGATCTGATCTAGAAAATTTTGTGAAAAATAGGGGAGGATCGACTAGCAGTTCGGTAACTAGTAAAACAGATTATCTTGTTGTAGGAGAAGACCCAGGATCCAAACTTGCAGACGCCGAAAGATTGGGAGTTCACGTCATTTCGTTTGAAGAATTACAAAATTTAGACAAACGTGGCCCGTTTTAATCAAATGTTAGAGGAAATTATTAGCGATCTAAGCCGCATATTTAAGGTTCATTTAAATCCCATGATGAAAAAACCATTAGTAATAGTAGGGTTAGGGAATCCTGGAGAAAAATATAAACAAACCAGACATAACGTAGGCTTTATGGCTGCCGAACTTTTTGCCAGCAAAAACAAGATTGAATTCAACTTAAAAAAGAAAACCGCAATAATTGGTGAAGGTTTAAGCAACGACAAAGACCTAGTAATTGCAAAACCGCGTACTTTTGTTAATTATTCGGGTCAGGCAATTAAATATTTAACTGATAGGTACCACATTCCTGTCAGTTCTTTCCTTATTGTTTTTGATGACATGGATCTCCCACTTGGCCAAATCCGAATGAAATCTTCTGGNGGGTCAGGAGGGCATAACGGATTGAATTCAATTCTGCATACCTTGCAAGCAGATAATTTCTCGCGCCTTCGAATTGGAATCGGAAGACCAAAAGGAAATACTATTGATCACGTACTCAGTAGGTTTGAAACCACAGAAATTCCTACATTAGAGAAAGCGCTTGACGACGCCTATAAAGCGACCTGTTCATGGGTTAATCACGGCATCGATTACGCAATGAATAAATTCAATTGAATTATTTATTGGCATTTTCATATCTGTTTCTATTTTCTATTTTCTGTAGCTGTTCAAGCGACCCGACAGTTACATCAAATGTGCCCNCAAGTATGTCTGATCAAATTATGGAAACAAAGGATTTTCAAAATGATNCACTTAAGTCAATTCCAGATGCAATGCCTTCCAATATTCATGACATNACTAAAAGATTCAAGAATATCGCAATAAAACCTGCTGAAATAAGCACACTTTTTGCCAATGAGCCTGTAGGTTCAACTAGAAATTTTTGGGGCCTTGATGTTCGATCCCCAAAGTATTTTCAATTCAAAGCTACAGTTGTGTATTCAAGTAAAAATGCAGTTTGGTATTTTCCTTCTCCGTCAATTAAACAGCTTCCTGAAATCAGCGAATTAGTTACTGAATTCGAAAATGTTATTTGGCCTGAAACAATAAGATTTTTCACCCCTGGGCTTGAATTACCGGGGAAAATTGCCATCATTCATGGTTCTTTCCCAAGGCTTGGAGGTTATTTCCAAGCCTCAGACATACTTCCCTTATCAATTAATCCTTACAGTAACCAAAGAATGGGAATCTATTTAAATGAACCCGAAAATTTAATGGATCCAAGTTATCTAGGGACATTGACGCACGAGCTACAACATCTATTCCATTGGCATTTCGACAAAAATGAAGAAGTATGGCTGCAAGAAGGTTTATCAGAACTCGCAGCACGAAGGCTTAATTATCAAGCTTTACCATTTTCATCATTTCTAAAAGCTCCAAACGTATCATTGACTAAATGGCCCTCGTCTCCTGGTAAATCATTACCTAATTACGCCTCCGCTTCACTCTTTGCTGGATACCTTAATGAAAAACTAATGGCTCGAGGAATAGCGCTACTGGTTGCGAATCCGTCAAATGGTTTCACTGGAATTGATAATGTCTTAAAGTTGATGGATCGTAAAGAAACATCTATTGATTTATTTCATGATTGGCTAATATCGAATTATTTAAATTCTTCAAGTGAACAATATACCTATGACTATCTTGANAAAACAGTCTCACCAAACATGGTAATCACTAAGCCGGGAGANTTTACAGAATCTGTATCACAGTATGGAGCTTGGTATACGGAAATTCTAAACTCCGATGATTTACTAATTTCCTTTAGTGGAGCACCGGCTACTGCTGTATTGCCAATATTACCCTACAGTGGCGAGTATTGCTGGTGGAGCAACCGAGGAAATTCCATTAATTCCCAGCTTACCCGTTCATTTGATCTTAGGAACTTAAATACTGCTTCTTTGAACTTCAAGGCATGGTGGGATATTGAAAAGCAATGGGATCATGGGTATGTCACGGTGTCGACTAATTTGGGGCGCAATTGGCAAATACTAAAAGGAAATTGGTCTAGTACAGATAATCCTTTAGGGACATCTTTGGGCCCCTCCTACACTGGGCAATCAGAAAAATGGCGTAATATAAACATGGATCTAACTCCGTTTGTAGGGAACAATATCCTCCTTAGATTTGAATACATCACAGATGAATCAATCGACACCCCTGGCTGGTGTTTAGATGATGTGAAAATCAAGGAATTAGGTTTTTTTGATAATTTTGAACAAGCTGACGACGCCTGGGAACCAAATGGATTCGTTAAGAATACTAGTAGGGGAGTTAAGCAAGATTTCGCATTATTCTACGTAAATGAGGATAACCATGTTTCAGAATTTACTCTAAACAAAAATAATAAAGTTACTTTTTCTACTGACAATTCTGGCACTCTAATAATCACTGCTTCTGCTCCAAAAACCTCAGAACCCGCATATTTTAATTTAACGATAGAATCAACCCCATGACTATTATCAAATTACCCTTACCTGCAACTACTTTTGGCAGAATCATCGCTAGTATGGGCACAATCGTATTTATATTATTTGTTATAAGCACATTTTTAATTATTTCCAGGGGAATCGATGAATTTGATTCTAGCGAGTTAGAAATTTTTGAGACTACTTCGCCATATTTCGTAGTGCAGAATTATATTGTATGGACGAATTCAGGGAGTACCATGAATTTAAAAAATGCATATGATCTTTTATCTCAAAAAAATCAGAGCGTTTGTTCTTTTGAAAACTATCGCTACATAAATCACAATTATCAAAAGCGCGAAGAAAAATTTCGACTCAGTTACCCTGAGGAAAAGCAATATGACTCTTCTGATCCCCAAAAAGCCTACGTCACAGTCAAAATTGAAGAAAGTAAAATCAGCACTGGAGTTTTCTTTATAAATAGAAGGAACCGACACGAATCATTCTATGAATTCGGATTGATCAAAGAAGGGATTCATTGGAAAATTGATAAATTGCCGTCTAATTTTGATTTCCTAAAAACAAACCCTGATCGTCTCATGTGCAACGCATAAACTTCACTAGCATGCTACCCTACCCCAATGCTGCGCATTGAGTTAAAGCCTTTACTACATAAAAATGAATTTAATACGCTAACTGAATTAGGTTCTAGCGCTGCTCGTGCGGGCACTCACCTTTGGCTCGTTGGTGGTGGTGTTCGCGATTTAATCCTAGGAAATCCCATAAAAGATTTCGACTTAACATCCGATGCCTCATCCAAGCATTTAGGAGAGTTATTTGCTAACGAACATAACGGGTATATCAAATCTCATTCACAATTTAATACAACAAAGTTAACGATCAACAACATCGTTTTTGATTTGGCTACTACAAGAAAGGAAATTTACCGTACTCGAGCAGCTCTCCCTCAAACTTTCCCCTCAAACATAGAAGATGATTTACGAAGAAGGGATTTTTCTGTAAATGCTTTAGCTGTCTCTCTCCATCCAAATGATTTAGGAATTATATTAGACGTTACAAATGGCTACGAAGATTTAAATCACAGGCTTATTCGAGCTTTGCATCCAAAGTCTTTTCAGGATGACCCTACGCGAATATTTAGAGCAATACGTTATAGCACACGCTTACAATTCAATATAGAAGAGCAAACACTCAANATGATCAATAATGATTCAAAGTTAATTGGGCAGTTGTCTCCCGCGCGATTAAGACGTGAAGTCGAACTTATAATCAATGAAGAAAATGCTTTAAAAATGATTCTGAGGTTGGCTCATTTTAATATCCTGTCTGAGATACATCCTNTTTTGAAATTAACAAATATTNTCGATCCACTNCTTCAATCAGTCCATCGTGGCATTAGAGGAAACATCTTACTCGGGGTCATTGGGTCAATATTACCTAAAAACGAAATGANCCAATTTAAAAACAAACTGAATGTCACAAAGCGACAAGCAAAGTTGCTAGATGATGTAGCTAATTTAAAAGAAGTTGAACCGTATTTTGAAAATCCAGTTGGTGCTCACCAGCTAGACACAATGTTAACATCAATTCATACGGATGCTATTCGTGCAATTGCTGGATCCACTTCAAATCACATAGTGGCAAAAAATCTTGATCGGTACTTGTATGGGCATTTACAGGCTTTGCCATTGACAGGAAAAGAACTCATGTCTTTAGGAATAAAATCTGGCCCAGTAATGGGGTTAATGCAAAGAGAATTACGCTATGCGATGATTGACAGGCTAGTTCTTAGCAGACATGACGCAGTCCTATTTGTCCTTAAGAAATTGGAGGAAACACAAAATTGAAGGCAGCTTATATACGGAAACATGGAGGCCCTGAAGTAATTGAAATTGGTGAACGACCCTACCCTTCTCTAGAAGCTGGTGAAGTAATCCTTAGAGTCAAGGCTACAGGGTTAAATAGACTGGAGCTATACTCGCGGGCAGGAACTAGGGGCACCAAATTACCCGATACAGCGATGCCTCATATTTTAGGAGGTGAGTGTGCTGGCGAAATTGTAGAAATTGGATCTGGGGTATCCCATCTGTCCATTGGTCAAAGAGTAGTTGTGAATCCACATTGTGGCAATCAAGTCCTCGGAACTACTAGAAATGGATCTAATGCAGAATTTGTAGCGTCATGTGCCGAAAATGTTATTCCTATTCCGGACACGCTATCTTTTGAACAAGCAGCAGGACTACCAACCNTGTACTTACCAACTTGGGGCATTGTAATAAGAGAAGGACAATTAAAAAAATCTGAAACGGCAGTGGTACTTTCATCCTCTAGTGGAGTTNGGACAGCTGCAATTCAAATAATTAAAGGTGTCGTAGGTGCTCNTTGCATAGCAGTAACAAGTAGTAAAGAAAAAATGGAAAAATCACTTTCTCTAGGAGCCGACCACGCTATTAATTATAAAGAGGAAAATATTAAAGATCGTATCGTCGAAATTACGAATGGTCATGGTGCGGATTTAGTTGTGGATAGTACAGGGGCAGCATTCTTTGAAGATGCATACGCATCTTTAGCTAGAGGTGGAAGATTTGGCATTTGTGGGGTCACCGCGGGGTATCAATCACAAATTCATCTAGGCCAATTATTTAGTAAGCAATTAAAATTATTTGGAACTTTCATGGGGTCCATGGAGGAACTACGGAGCATTGTTAACGAAGCTAGCGCAGGAAATATAGGAACCCATATTCATAAACTCATTGCTCTCGAAGAACTCCAAAATGCACATGAAGAAATGGAAAAATCAGAGCATTTTGGTAAGTTTATTGTGTCACTTAATTAATGAAGGCCCCGAATTCGCAGCACCCGAAAGTAGCTTCCAAACACTCAAAATGGTTTTATGGATGGACAATAGTCATAGTTATTTCGGTAATCTCTTTTGCCGGAGGTGTTGAGACCAATCCTGTTTTAGGCGTATTTCAAATTCCAATGACAGAAGAATTTGGATGGACAAGATCTTTATATACTATGCCCATGTCCATAGGTTCTTTCATAGGGGGAATTGGCGGGCTATTAATTGGCCCCATTATGGATAAGCATGGTGCCCGATGGGTAATGGGGATAGCAATTATTCTAATGGGCCTAACTTTCATTTTGATGGGATTCATTGAGAATATTTATCATCATTTTGCCTTGCAAATTCTTGGTCGAACAGTCATAGCTTCTACGTTTTTTATGGTCGTCGGCGTAGTAATACCTAAATGGTTTATAACTATGCGTGGACGAGCAATTGCTTTTGCGAATTTAGGGCAAAGATTAGGTCAGATTGCGTTTCCTGTAATGGCTGAGAGAATCTTGATTTTTAGTAACTGGCGTACCGCCTGGATTGCGATGGGCNTCACTGTTTGGATTTCTTCTTTAATTCCAACCTTCGCATTATTGAAAAGAAGGCCAGAAGATTATGGCTTACTTCCAGACGGAGTCGACATTAGAGAAACTCCAGTAACATCCAGCACCAATATCGATTTGGAGCAATCATTTAACCGTAGGATGGTATTACAATCCGGAGCGTTCTACTTAATTGCCGCGGCTGTATGTATTCAAAGTTTTGTAACAACTACGATCCATTTTCATTGGTTTTCTTATTTAACAGATATTGGTATCAGCAGTAGTGCAGCAGTTATTTCGTTATCTATATCTCCTTTTGTTTCAATGCCAATATCTATTTTGGCTGGTTTTAGCGCCGAAAAAATCCCTGTCCAAAAACTTATGGCAGCAAGTTATTTTTTTATGGCAGCAAGTATTGCCTTATTTCTTTTTGCCAACACTAACCTAATTGCTCATTTATTTGGCTTTGCTTTCGGAATTTCTACTGGGGTTCTCTTTACAGTAATGAATGTCGTCTGGGCAGATTATTTTGGCCGCGATTCAATCGGAGGTATACGTGGTCTAGTATCACCCGCGCATATGTTATGTAATTCACTAGGGCCATTAGTGGCTGCATGGTCGTTTGATTTAACTGGAAGCTACACTACTATTTTCATTATTAGTGCAGGTCTGAGTGCTTTAGGTGGTATCTTACTCATTTTTGCAAAAAAGCCAAAACACAAACCTACTTAATCTAAGCCCCATTTAACTCCAAATTCTGGTCTTCGCAAAATCTGCCCTGTTAAGGCCATATGCTCTTGGGCTAGCATCCAAAGAAATGATTCCTCGACCACCTCCACATTCTCAGTGGCCTTATCTCCCGACATATCGGTTCTAACATGCCCTGGAGTCCAAACATTAACTTCGATATTTTGAGCCTTCAATTCCTCTGATAATGCTTGAGAAAAAACATCTACCGCAGCTTTTGTAGTACTGTAAGCCACTCTACCTGGTCGACGTCTTAAAGCCATTTCACTTGAAACATTTACAATCCTACCTCTTCCGGCGCTAATCATGTGAGGCAAAACATAATGAGTAAGATAAAAAATAGAGTTTAAATTAACATCTACCGCGTTATTCCAGTCTCCTGGGGGAGTATCAAGAATTTTCTGATCAGGATAAATACCTGCGTTATTCACAAGAACGTCTATTCTTCCTAATTTTTCTATGGTCTGATCAATCAATAATTTTGCCCCTTCGGGATTTATTATCGTCGCCGGAATTGCCAGTACCTTACCACCTGATTTTTCTATCGCTGCATACGTGCCTTCTAAAGTACCACCTTGACCTGGGGATTGATCTAAATGCCTAGAAGTAATAACTAGGGTTGCACCATGTCTAGCCATAGCAATAGCTAGATGCCTTCCGATGCCTCTGCTTGCACCTGTAATCAATATTACTTTATCTTTAAGGTTGTCAATTATTTGCATACTTTCGGTCGTCCTTTTTAAAGTTATTAAATTGTGGCAGTAGAGCGTAATGGCCTTGTTGATTGCCTGATATTCCAGAACAAATACTGATTAGCGTAGCCTGCATCATCTCCGAATCTATTCCATGACCATTCTCGACTATCCTCATATTTTGATCGTAAAGGAAACCCGTACCAATCATGTAAAGCTTTTGTAATCCAACGATCATTTGGAAATGCACGAAGCTTATCTAAGGAAAAAAGCATGACACAATCAGCAATTTTATCCCCAACACCTTTAAGACCAGTTAAATGTTTCATGGCCTCCAGATAGCTCGATTCTCTAAGTTCATACAAAGGTAGTTTGCCATCTGCAACAGCTAAAGCTGCAGAGGCCACATATGGAGCGCGAAAACCGCATCCTAGCTCTCTTAAACGCGCTTCTCCAACCTCAGCCAATAACTCAGGTGAAGGAAACGTATACCTTATAGACTGATCTAGTGAAATTCTCTCTCCGTATTTTGATGAGAGTAATTCGACAGTTCGACTAATCCGAGGAATATTAGAGGTTGACGAAAGAATAAAAGATACCAGGACTTCCCAGGGGTCTTGCCTCAATATTCGCATTCCAGGGAATTTATTGATTCCGTACTTTACTCTGGTATCCCAGCCTATACGTTCCTGAACTTCCTTGAGATCATCACCAATACGGAAATAATCGTAAATTGTTTCCTCTAAATCCATTGATTGATTAGAACTTTCTAAACTCTCAACTTTCAAAAAATTTTGTTTTTGAGTAAGCCGTATAATTCTAGATTCAATAACCCCTACCCATCGTTCCTCACTATCAATTCTCCACCTAAAGCATTGGCCGGAGGTTAACGAAGTGGTTAGATCTAAAGGTTCCGTTAATTCAATATTTATCTGCTGTATCTTTGTCATTGAGCCAACTATCAATCAAGGAGAGTCCATTCTCAAATGTAGATTTAATAATGGTTGGAGAAGGAATAGAGTCAATAAATTTCTTCCCGTATGGTTGAGCGGTGATTCTGCTATCTGAAATTATGACAACCCCTTTATCAGTTTTACTTCTAATTAAGCGTCCAAATCCTTGCCTAAATCGAAGAATTGCCTGTGGAATAGCATAGTCATAAAACGCATTCTCATATCCTTCTGAACGAGCTGCAAAAATTGGATCTGTAGGGACACTAAATGGTAGTCTCGCAATAATCAACACTTTCAGTGCTTCATTGCCAATATCGACACCCTCCCAAAAAGAAGCTGTACCCAGAAGNATGGCGTGCGGATTTCTTCGGAAACGATTAATCAACTGAGCAGGAGTTCCATCCACCCCTTGCGCTAGCACTTCATAGCCTAAGGACGGTAGTTTTTTTAACTCCATCGCAGTATTGCGAAGATCGGTATGGGACGTAAACAAAACTAATGTTTTTCCATCTGCAGCTCTAACAACTTCAGGAATCATTCCAACAACCGATTCCCAATAATGATCTGAAGTAGGTGAAGGAAAATCTGTAGGTAAATACATTAGTGCTGCATTCTTATAATCAAAAGGGGAACCAAGACACAATTGTTCTGGCTCTGTAACACCCAATCGTTCGATGGAATGACTAAAGTCTCCAGCTATCGCCATAGTAGCACTAGTTAAAACTACTGATTTTTTGTCGTCAAATAATTCTTCCTTCAATCTTGAAGCGACGTCGAGCGGAGCAGAATTAAGAGTTAAACCTTGTCGTTTACCTACCCAGTAAATTCTCTTGAAATCTGGATTAGAAATAAATTCGTTTATTCTAGTACATATNTCCCCACATACTAAAGTCCACTCTGATAACTCTGATCTGATTACGTCGACTCCTTTAAGATTCTCTAAATTAAAATCCTCTAGTTGGCGTCGTAGTTTATTCACAAGATCGACAAAATAAGTTGATGCATTTTCAAAATCATCCGCTTTAATATCCAGCCATGACCAATCGGATGAAGTACGCATAGCACTAGTAACTCGAATTTCTGCTTCTCCAACTTTGCGAAATTCAAATAAGTACGAATCTAAGTATGCAATTAACTCATCCCATATCGCGTTTACTTTTGTAACGTACATATCTAATTCATTAATTTGATTTTGCAAGATCTCTTTCTGACCATTCCCAATTGGAGAACGTGCTACTATCGGTAGAAGATCTGAATATATTGCTCTGCACCGGGAAAATANTTCCTGAATTCCTGTACCAGAAACTAGACTGCCAAATTGTTTAGTAGCCTCAGATTCAAGATTATGTGCCTCGTCAACAATTAAATATTGATACTCTGGAATAAGAGATCCTCCGACCTCTAGATCTGAAAGTAGTAAGGCGTGGTTCACCACAATAACATGAGCGGCGGCGGCCTTCTCTCTGGCTCGATTGTAAAAACAATATCCTTCTTTGACGCCTGTGCAGGTTGCAAAGACACTGGCATTAATTCTATTCCAGACATTTGACTGACTCTGGTCCAAGTGTAACTCTGAACGATCGCCACTCTGTGTAGTTCCTAGCCATCTGAGAGTTTTCGCCAAAGTTCTAGCTTCGTTAGGAGTCAAAGCTTCAGAGTTGGCCAACGATTCCCAACGTTTCAAGCAAGCATAGTTGGCCTTACCTTTTAATAAGGTATACCTAAACTTTGAGATATCAATTTCATTTATTTCAGACAAGGCATTAAGTAAATCAGGAATATCCTTTTTCACTAACTGCTCTTGTAAAGAAATTGTATTTGTGGAAATTACCACACGTACGTTATTTTGAATGGCAAAAAGGATTGAAGGCAATAAATAAGCCACTGATTTACCAATTCCTGTTCCACCTTCAACTATCAAATGATGTGAATTGATTTTTTTCTTGATTGAGCCAAAAGCCTCTGCAACAGACTNCGACATGGCCAATTGCTCATCACGGGGCTCATAGTCTGGAAATTTTTTTGATAGTAATCCATTTTTACCCAGTAATTCAGCAATTAGTTCAGATTCTATAGAACGAAATTGATTGGGCTGTCCAAGTGATCGTGGCCTTTCTAGCCTACTAATTGATTCTCTGAGATCTATATGACGATCCGAATAGCCTACCGGAGATGGAACACTCGAAGAGACACCTGCAATTAAATTGTGCAATGTACTATCAGAGCGAAGTATCAGTATAGAGAGCCTTTGAAGAGTTCCGTAAGGTAATTTTGTTAATTCATCAAGTAACAAATTAAATAAATTGCACAAAACTTCCAAGCGTAAATAGAAGTCATCTGANAAATTGTTATTGAGTTCAAACGTATCTAACCCTAACTTCGCTGCTAGCGAAATTAAATCATCTCCAGTTTCGTNTGGGTAAAGCAATTCCGCAATTTCCTGAATATCCCAAATCTCCGAAGTTTGGAGTGGAAAAAACTGGGAAATTGCGGCAATTATTGGTGCTATCTCATACGCAACAACGGGGCATCCCATACTGAAATCGGCAAATTTTTTGTACCCATTCTCGTCGTTAGCATAGAAATATTCAGGCTCTATTCCTTTTTGCATTTTAAGCGCCGCAATTGCAGATAATTGACCAAGATTTCTCCCGTCAAATTCCGCCTCTAATGCAACAATGGGCGCNTCCAAAATATGAACACGCCCAAGTGTTAAATTATAACCAGAATCACTCATTACCTATCCACTTCAATGAGCACGACCTAAAATACAATTTTACTTCAAAACAGTTAATTGCTCCCCAGGTGTTTTCCATAAAAATCAAAGACTTTCTGCCAACCATCTGCAGCCTGTTCAGGACGGTATGAAGTACCCGCCCAATTGAAAAACGCATGCCCCGCACCATCATAACGATGAAATTCGTATTCCTTACTATGCTTATTTAACTCGGCTTCAATTGCATCAACCTGCACGGGATCCGGGTTGCCATCATCGTTCCCAAAAAGGCCAAGTATTGGACATGTTATGTCTTTTGTCATTTCAATTACAGGAGTTGGTTGATTCTCATTTATCCGATCTGGTGTAGGTATAACATTACCCCCCCAACAATCAACTGCAGCATCAAGATCTAGTTTTGCAGCTGCCATATAAGAAACCCGTCCCCCTGAACAAAATCCAATGATCCCAACTTTCCCAGTGGTATCATCTAAGTTTCGTAAATAATCAAGCGTTCCTTGCAGATCACCTACAACAAATTCATCNCGTTGGCCTCCATCATCTCTTACACGTGCAGACATCTCGGCAGCAGTACCAGGCCCAAACCGATCATGTAAATTGGGACATATTGCCAAATATCCGTGGTGTGCAAGCCGGCGAGTTACCTCAATACACCATTCGTCCCAACCTGGCATGTGATGTGCCACAATAACGCTCGCAAATGGCTCAGACTGGGAAGGCTTTGCCACATACGCATCAATCAATTCATTACGATGACCCTGTAACTGGATTGTTTGTGTCTGAATAGGGATATGTAAATTNAAACCTGGCATAAATTCTCCTTAATTATTAGCTCTATTCAACGTAGGCTACAGCTTCGATTTCAAGTAAAAATTCTGGCCTTGCTAAACCTGAAATGACTAAAAGGGTACTTGTCGGCGGATTAGCTGCTCTGTAGTTCGCACGTTCCTTACGTATAATATCTAAGTTTTCCTCTCCCACAACATACACTGTAGTCTTTACTATATCCTCAAACGTACCCCCGACAGACTCCACTGCAGTTTTCAAATTCTTCATCACTTGTCCAACTTGTGCTTGAGGATCATTTATTCCAATAACATTGCCATTCTCATCAGAAGCAGTTTGACCTGCTATAAACACCCAAGGCCCTACTTTAACCACATGCGTATATCGGTTTCCATTAGGAGATAACCCTTCAGGCTGTAAAAATTGAACTTCAGACATCTTCTCTCCTTTTCCTAGTCTATTAAATTATCGTGCATCCCATCGAGTGGCCAGCTTGAAATTAATTCAACGTAAAATGCTTGTCCTTCAATGGATTCATCTAGGTCAATCATAGAATGACTCGCTCCATGTGCATTCAATAGAGTAAACATACTTGGACCTGAGCCAGCTAGAATACTATGATTTTGCCCAATGCCATCAAGCATTGATTTTGTCTTAGCATACGAGGAATATGTGAGAGTTGCCACTGAATCAAATATATTAAATATCTCAGAAGCTATGGGTCGCCTAGCAATGATAGCGTCTGAGATATTTTGGGTTTTTTCTCCATCTGTGAAATTCTCTTTGGTAATTTGCCGGTACATTCGTGCCGTTTTCCTTTCTTGCAATGGTTCAAACGGAAAGATTAAAACTGCACGCTTTTCAACTGGTTGAGGTAATGGACTCAGTTGAGTTCCTGTGCCCGTCGCATAGCTCGTTCCACCAGTAATAAAAAAAGGAACATCCGTACCGATACGTCCGGCAATTTTAATTAACTCTTCGGTGTCTAACCCTAATCTCCATAACTTATTTAACCCGAGTAATGTAAATGCTGCATCACTACTGCCACCGCCTAAACCTGCGGAGATCGGNATATTTTTTANGAGGTTAATGGATGCTCCCTCTGATACTTCATAGGTATCCTTCAGCATATTTGCTGCTTTTAAAACTAAATTTTCCTCATTAATAAAAGTGGAGCTCTCAATGCTTAAAGTTAAATCTTTTGATTCATTGAATATCAATTCGTCAAAAATATTTATCGACTGCAAAACCGTGTGGACTTCATGAAATCCTGAGGGATAAGTCCCTGTAATTTCAAACGCAAGATTAATTTTAGCTGGAGCAAGTAAGTGAATCACTGTTACATTCTACGGCAGAATGTNATGATTTAATGTAGCATTTACATGAACAAATTAACGGAGGCTTGTTTGATGGCTGATGAAACTAACGTCAAAGATGATATTGCGAGAGGTGGGAGCGGAGACGGTCGCTTCATATACGATCGATGGATGGAAAGTCAGAATGTCCCAATCCACAGAGGCTATTTTATAGAAGATTTACGAACTATTGAAGTTGGCCCATGGCATGAAAGGGAATGTAATGCAGCTTTCATTCAAGTATCTGGAATGGAGGGGGTGGCCGAAGCTCGTCTCACAGAGTTGCCTCCAGGAGTAAGCGCTCCCCCCATGAAATTTGCCCTAGATGAAATTGTCTACACCGTTTCAGGCCATGGAATTGCAACCGTATGGACCAATGGCGTCGATAAACACAGTTTTGAATTTGGCCCAAGAAGTTTATTCCTGATTCCAAGAGGGGCTCATCGACAATTTGCAAATGCTCGTGGGGATCAGTCTTTACGAATGCTACACAATAATTACCTCCCAGTTGCGATGTCTTTAGAACCAGATCCTGAATTTTTCTTCAATAATCCTTTTGAACATCCAGAACTTTTGAGACCTAGCGAGCAAGAGTTGTATGCGGTTGCGAAACGTGCCCCTGCGATGGGAAGAGGTGCAACCTGGTATGGCAATTTCTTCACTGATATGGCTGCTTGGAATGACTTAGTTCCACATCGCCAACGAGGGGGTGGCGGACATGTAGTTGACGTCGCATTCCCAAACTCACAAATGGGTGGACATATGTCCGTNTTTCCTCCAGGAACTTATAAAAAAGGGCATCGACATGGGCCCGGCCGGGTAATCGTAATACCCGCTGGAGAGGGATACTCAATCATGTGGCCTGAAGGAGGGGAAAAAATCATCGCTCCATGGCATGAAGGAAGCATGTTTACTCCCCCTGACAGATGGTTCCATCAACATTTCAATGTAAGTGTTGAACCTGCAAGATACCTGGCATTAGCTCCTCTCCCACAATTCTCCGGTCATAGTGAAAAAGTCGAAGATCGTGCCCGAGATCAAATTGAATATACGCTTGAGGAAAAATGGATTCGAGAAAAATTTGAAGAAGAATTAAGTAACCGAGGGCTAGAAAGCCTAATGCCTGAAGAGGCGTATCAGAATGCTGACTACAAGTGGGAATATGCATCAGGCGAGGAGCGTGGTGCAGTACTTGGTACTAAAGGAGCAGATAGATAATCTAGAAACATATACTCAGCAGGTCATCCTTGCCAATGCTTTTTCAAATCGTCACGAGTTAGGATTTTTACCTATTCGAAGCCTGACTGACCCGCAGATACATAAGTAATCTGTCCAAGCAAGGTTTTCGATTTCGTTTGGGAGAATTGGCTGGCCTGCTGAGGAATAAAGCACCTCACGTGCTCTATTCTGGCCACAGCGCTCGCAAGAAGGCTCAATAATTAAGCCATCATCGCCTTTGTTAACTACAATACTCAAAAAGTTTCCTTCCATAACTTGAATAAATTAATCCATTCTTGAATCTCCAGAGTTTCAGCACGCCTCTGATAGTTAATTCTCGAAAGCATTAACAATTCTTCAATTGTTTCGTTTTCCAAGGAAAGTCCTAANCATAATGAGTTGCGCAATTGTTTTCTTGGAGCNGCAAATCCCGCTCTGAGAAGTCGGAAAAATAAGGGAATGTTATCAATTTGACTCAAATATTGATCATGCGAATCAATTGCAACGATTGCGGACGTAACTTTTGGAGCCGGAGTAAATGATCCGGGCTTAACAATTTTACAAATTCTTGGTGTACCAAAAATTTGCACACTAATCGAGGCCAACGAATGCGATCCCGCACGAGCACATACCTGTTGTGCAACTTCTTTCTGCAAAAGGAAAACTGAACGAATAGGTCGACAATTGGATTCAAAAAAATTCCTTATAATAGGCATTGCAGCATAATACGGAAGATTTCCGACTAAAGTATATTTTCTAGTATCTGTTAGTAAGTGTTCTGGATCGATAACCCGTGCGTCTGCTTCAATAATTTCTAGATTTGGGCATGCTAAATTTTTTAATGGCTCGATTAAATCGTTATCAATTTCAACAGCAATAACTCTATAAGCTTTTGACGTTAAAATTTTAGTAAGCGAGCCCCTACCTGGACCTATTTCAATTACCGTATCCTGCTGAGAAATTTTTGCAAACTCCGTAATAAGTCGAAGTAAGTTTTGGTCAGTTAGAAAGTGTTGACCAAGGCTTTTTTTGGCAGACCGATTAATCAAATAATCTCCATTGCTCAGTCAGCTTGAAATTATAGTGCCGTGCACCCATCAATCGAATCAGTGACTTTCACATAGCTATAGGGTCTGAACTCAAGCCAGGCTGTTCTGCGGCACTCAAAGTACACTGTTTAGCGCTGCTTCTTTCCAGATCTGACGCGGTTCGCAGGACTTTGCCGCGCAGGGCCAAGCTCTCAATATCCATTCCCAANCTAGAGGTGTCAGACTTAACCCTCAAGATAGGATTTAAACCCCGCTAAGCGGTTTTCGGGTACAGGGCACCGCTAACTCCCCGTCTAGCACGGCATCAACATCGTAGGTTCCACAAGCTTATCGGTCAATATTAAAACACTAATTTATTGGAAAGNGATGTTTTGTGAATAAATTAAAACTTAAGCAAATTACAGCTAATAGCGCCAAAATTCCAGCGAATAAAAATGCGTATCGTAAATCAGCGTAGCCTACAATCCCAGCAAAAACTGCACCCAGAGCACCGATGCCATCCATGAAAACAAAAATAATGCCAAGCGAGGTAGATTCTCTCTTTCCTGTAATTTCGACTGCATCTGCTAATAAGCTTGGCCTTAATCCAGTCCATGCACCTGCTGCGAGTGCAGCCCCAACAACAATGAAAAAAGCTAAGGAGCTGAATGCAAGTAAACCTAAGCCAAATACACCTATAATCAATGCAATTCCATTTACCATCTTGCGATTAAACCGATCAGAAACTCTACCGATTAATGGTGCAGTTAAACCTCCTGTCACCATCATGATCGCAAAGGTTACTCCAGCAAAAACTGAACTATATCCGAGGTCATCCTGTAAATACAAAGGGGTCATAGCTAATAATGCAATGTATGCCATGCTGTAAAAAATCATCACGAAAATCATATTTATGCCTTGTTGTGATTTCCAAGGTTTGATCAAACTAGCAAAATCGGCAAGGGATATTTTAGTATCCTTAGCTCTTAAAATTTTTGGCCAAGTAATACAAAATATAAAAAAAGTGAAAATTAATGGAATAACCGATAGTCGTAACACTTCCTGCCAATCCAATATCGTGAGTAGGACCCCTGCAGTAACTGGGCCAATCACTTCAGCAAGGATTCCTCCAACTAAATGAATACCTAGGGCAAATCCTCTCTTCTCTGGCATTTTTTGTACCATTGTTCCAGTAGCAGCAGGATGCCAGCCACCGTCGCCAAAACCTGCAAAAGCAATCAACAAAATCAAAACACCGTAGCTCCAGGAAAAGGACGCTGCAATATACCCTACCGCAGCCCATCCAAGCATGAATAAAAGAACTACTCCACGTCTTTCAAACCGATCCCCCATAATTCCAGATGGCATATATCCCAAACCCGCTCCAATAGCATGTGCGGTAATGATGAATCCAATTTGAGCAGGTGTCAGACCCCATGCAACTCCGATGGCAGGTGCGAGAATAAATAAAGCTCCACCAGGCAAATCTGAAGCAAAATGACCCCAAGGGAAAAGCAAGTAATAGATAATTCGATCTTTGAGNGAAAACACTCGAGCAGAATATTGTCAAAAATTAGAAATAACAAGTATCCACGACGCAATCTGCAATGCATGTCGCATGAGCAACTGTTATCCTCGGAACGCTATGAAAATACGTACTGCAGTAATAGTTGCGGCAGGATTGGGGACTAGATTTCTACCAATATCTAAATCCGTCCCCAAGGAAATGCTTCCTATTCTTGATATACCAGTTATTCACTATTGCGCGACACAGGCTGTAGATGCGGGAATTGAAACGATCGTACTAGTTACTTCGAGTGGAAAGGCCGCACTAGAAGATTATTTCAGTATTAATCCAGAACTAGAAGCTTTCCTTGAATCGCATAATCATCCTCGATTAAGTGAAATTAAGTACATTTCTAGAGTTGCAAATATAAAAGTTGTCCGACAAATCGCTCCGTTGGGACTCGGGCATGCGGTGCTTACGGCAAAGTCTGAAATAGGAAACGAATCATTCATTACTTACCTTCCAGATGAAATACTCATCGGGACTCCATCTGTCACAATGCAATTATTAGAAGCACATGAACGATTAGGTAATGTCATTGGAGTTTTCGAAACCCCGTGGGATCAAGTCTCCAGGTATGGAATCGTTGAAGGNGAGAAATTATCAGATCGGGATACTAAATTGACACGCTGTATTGAGAAACCCGCTCCCGAAGAAGCTCCTACAAATCTGGCCTTCGTCGGTCCTTATATATTTACACCTAAAATATTTGATTGCCTCGAATCTATTCCACCAGGAAGCGGAGGAGAAATACAATTAACTGACGCTATAGATTCATTGATAAGTATTGAACCGGTATATACCCATCGTTTTCAAGGGAAACGATATGATGCAGGGACACCCGTAGGACTACTGAAAACTTCGGTTGAGCTAGCACTCCAAAATCCCCAATACCGAGCGGAAATGTTAGATTGGATCCAAAACCTTAATCTTGGTATTGATAACATTGATTAGCATTTATTGGAAATTTCTAAAAAGCTAATATGTTGGACTTAATGGAAGCATGAGGATGTTCCTACGATAGAATCTGAAGGCTATCTATCCATTTTGAGTACTGCCAAAAAAGCCTCTTGTGGAACTTCCACTCGGCCTACACGCTTCATCCTCTTCTTACCTTCAGCTTGTTTTTCTAGAAGTTTTCGTTTCCGGGTAATATCTCCGCCATAGCATTTGGCCAAAACATTTTTGCGCAATGCAGAAACTGTCTCACGTGCAACAATTTTACTCCCTATCGCTGCCTGTATGGGGATTTCAAACAATTGTCTTGGGATAGCACGTTTCAATTGCTCAACTAACGCTTTTCCCTGGTAATAAGCTCTGTCCCTATGTGTAATTAAAGACAAGGCNTCTACCGACATCTGATTCACAAGAATATCTAATTTGACCAATGGAGCTGATCTGTATTCTTTAAATGAATAGTCTAAAGAAGCATAGCCTTTACTCCTGGTCTTCACCTGATCATAAAAGTCTACTAATACTTCGGCCATCGGTATATTGGCCTCAAGAACCACCCTCGGATCTGAAGAGGGCGCAGAATCATTAGAATCAACTTTTACGCCAACCATATCCAAATATTCTGTTCGCTTAAATTCACCACGCTTGGAATTAATTAGATCCATCATAGGGCCTACAAATCTTGCAGGAGTGAGCAGCGAAGTCTCGAGCCAAGGTTCTTCAATTTTTTCTGTTTCTCCTGCAGGTGGTAAATCCGTTGGCCTGGAAACTTCTCTTATAGAACCATCATTCATAGTAACTCTGTAAACAACACTAGGGGCAGTAACCACCAAATCCATTCCATATTCACGCTCGAGACGCTCTTGCACAATCTCCATGTGAAGCAATCCTAAAAATCCACATCGAAAACCTGGGCCAAGTGCAGGAGAATTTTCTGGGTCGTAAATTAAAGCAGCATCATTCATTTGCAATCGTTCTAACGCTTCTCGCAAATCATGGAATTCACTGCTGTCGGACGGATACAACCCTGCAAAAACCATGGGNTTTTGTTCACCGTAGCCTGGTAGCACCTCGTCAGCTCCATTGCGAGCAAAAGTTATAGTATCGCCTACGCGGCATTCACCCACGCTTTTAAGACCAGTTGCGAGATACCCTACCTCTCCTGCAGCGAGTTGAGCTATTGTTTTCATATTGGGCTTAAAGACCCCCACTTCAAGCAAGTCAGCCTCAATACCTGTCGCCATCATTCTTACTCGGTCTGTACCTTTTACAACCCCGTCAATGACTCTTACATAAGCCATAACTCCTTTGTAAGAGTCATATTTTGAATCGAATACCAACGCACGAAGTGGTTTATCTTCGTTTGCATCTGGGGGAGGAATTTTATCTACTACGGCTTCTAATAATTCTCTTACACCTGTACCTGCTTTCGCAGAAACTCGTAATACTTCATCAGGACGAAATCCAAAAGCTGTACCTATTTCCTCAATTACCCGTTCAGGGTCAGAAGCAGGTAAATCAATTTTGTTGATAACCGGAATAATTACTAGATCATGTTCTAAAGCTAGATATACATTTGCTAACGTCTGCGCTTGTATGCCTTGAGAAGCATCCACAACAAGAAGGGCTCCTTCGCATGCAGCCAATGAACGCGAAACTTCATAAGAAAAATCCACATGCCCAGGAGTATCGATTAAATTTATTTCGTAATTTCCCCCACGGTACTCTAGGTCCATTCTGACCGCTTGGGCTTTTATGGTAATACCTCGCTCGCGCTCCAAGTCCATAGTGTCCAGCAGCTGATTTTGCATTTCACGTGCGGNTNCAGTNCCAGTTATTTCAAGCATGCGATCAGCAAGGGTTGACTTGCCATGGTCAATATGAGCAATTATGCAAAAATTACGAATTAAAGAAGCATCCACACTGCAATTCTACAGCATTATGGCGAGTAATTATCTATTTACTGCCTTGCGCAGACTGAAGAAATTTGAACAAATCAGCATCCGGGGAGAGCACAAGAGTAGTACTGTCATTCAAAACTTTACTATATGCCTCCAAGCTTCGTCGGAATGCAAAGAATTCAGGATCCTGTTCAAGGGCTTCGGCTAGAATAGAAATTGCTTGCCCTTCGCCTTCACCACGAAGTAGGTTAGCTTTCTCGTCAGCTTCTGCCGAAATTATTGCGACTCTTCGATCAACGTCTGCAGTCTTAGTAAGGTATTGCTCCTCACCCTGGGCCCGTAATGCATTGGCCTGAATTTCACGTTCAGAGCGCATTCGTGTAAATACCGTATCTACAATGGAGTCTGGAAACTCAGCCCGTTTGATTCTAACGTCCACAATAGCGATTCCAAATGCTTGTTCCTGAGCTCGCGCATCTGCAACATCCCTAACCTTCTGAGTGAGTTGCTCCCGAGCAAATAATCCATTCTGGACTATTGGTTCAACTTTTTGTGTACCATCAGCCAAATCAATTGGATTTCCTCCAATTATTTCCTCACGGTTCCGCATACCAACTTCCTCACGAAGCGCAGCTACCACAAGATTACTAATTCGGTCACCTGCGGTAACTTCATTAGACAAAACCTCACGAAAGCTACGGGGATCCGTGATTCGGTAGCGAACATAAGCGTCTATTTCCAAAAATTGGCTTTGAATGTCTGGAAAGCCCGCTCTTGGCACATCAACACGCAATAGGCGCTTATCCAGCACATTCGCTACATCAATAAAAGGAACTTTTATTTTTAAACCAGGCTGACTCTGTATAGATTTAATTTCACCAAAACGAGTGAGAACTATATGTTGAGTTTCATCAACTTTATAAAAAGCCTGAGGTACTAGTACAAAGGCTGCAATTACAATAATGATAATGGGAGTAATAATTTTCTTCATTTATGAACCTCCCCCAGCCGTAGAAACTGTACCTTCTGTTAATGGTAGGAAAGGAAGGACACCTCCCGTATTTTCGTCAACCACAAAGATTTTAACTCCCGAAAGAGTTTTTTCCATTTCTTCTAAATACAAACGCGTACGGGTCACTTCTTTGGATTTTTCGTACTCCTGCAAGACTTCCAGGAATCCTGTAGCCTCACCACGAGCCTGTGCTACACGAGAAGCTTTAAATGCTTCTGCCTGTTGCACTGTCTGTTCCGCAGCACCCTCAGCCTTAGGAATTCGATCCTGCTCATACGCATTAGCCTGATTGACCCTAGTTTCCTTATCAGAACGCGCAGCGACAACATCATCAAAAGCTGCACGAACTTCGTCAGGAGGAGTCACTTCTTGTAAGGCAACTTCAAGTATCTGTATACCTGCATCATACGAAGTCATGAATTCTTGTAACAAGGTTCTAGTGTCTTGCTGAACTGCCTCTTTACCAACAGTCAAAACATCGTCTATGGAACGCTGCCCTACTACTTGCCTCAATGCTGCTTCTGTAGCGTCTTTCAGGGTCCTTCCATCTGGTCTACCTTCGCCTAAAGCTCGATCTGAATCACCAGGATCATCGACTCTAAATAGGAATTTTTCCAAGTCAGAAATTCTGTATTGGACAACTAGTCGAGCATCCACAATATTTAAATCACCAGTAATCATCGTAGATTCTACAGGTAGGTCTCTACTCGGATTACTCCTGAAACCAAGCTCCATTCTCTTGGTTTCAAGCACGTTTTCAATATTACGGGCACCAACTGGAGTCGGGAAATACCAATGCAATCCTGGGCCAGCAGTACCTGTGAATTTGCCAAATAACCTTAAAGCCGCTTGCTCCCCTGGACCAACCGTAAATACCCCGCTTGCAGCCCACGCTAACGCAAGCAACACAAAAATCACGCCGATAATCGCGCCGCGATTTCCACCACCAGGTAAACGACTAAATATGCCACCCCAATTAGATTTAAGGTTTCGCATTAGTTCGTCAGGATCAAACTCTGGTTTGCGTTCGCCGTACATAAAACTCCATATTCAGACCTACACCTCAAGTCTATGAGTCTAGGTAAATCATGTCAACGATACTTGGGTGATTGACGAAGAGTCCTTCTCCGTGTAGGTTCCTTCGGTGCATATTATGAAATACGACGTTTTAGGCATCGGAAATGCCATCGTAGATACTGAAATTAGAATAAATACTGATTTTCTCATTGATAATCACTTACAAAAGGGCTTAATGTCTCTTGTCTCATCAGATGAACAATCACACATTCTTAGTCAATTCGATGAGCATCAGCAAAACAAAGCTGCAGGAGGATCTGCAGCAAACACGGTTGTAGGGATAAGCCAATTTGGAGGGTCTACATCTTTCATCGGGAAAGTTGGCGCCGATAAAAATGGTCAGCTCTACCAACAAAGTATGACTAGTACTGGAGTTGATTTCACTCCAGCTATACACGAAGCAGAACCTACCGGCACGTGCGTAGTTCTTGTTTCACCCGATGGCGAGAGAACTATGCAAACAAATCTTGCCGCCTCATCCACTCTTGCACCTGAAGATATCAAGCTTGAAGCGGTACTTTCTAGTAATGCAATCTATGTTGAAGGCTACTTATTCAGCTCGGCACTTACAGAAAGTGCTGCTAGCAATGCAATGGAAATGGCAAAAGCACACGGCATCAAAGTGGCGCTGACTCTATCAGACCCTGGAATAGTTGCGAATTTTAAGAGTCCATTAAATCACGCTGTAGAAAATTACACGGATATCTTGTTTTGCAATGAACATGAGGCAGAGATATTTTCTGGTTGTGAATCCCGCATTGATCGCCTCCAAGCTATTGGTAGTTACGTGGATTTAGTTTTTATGACATGTGGCGCTGATGGGACTATGATTTTCAACAATGGCCAGGTTCATTCTTTACCCGGACATGTAGTAAATGTAGTCGACACTACAGGAGCAGGTGATATATTTGCAGCAGGTGTCCTTTTTGGATTAAGCAAAAACATGAATCCTTTGGAGTCGGCTCAATTAGGATTATTTGCTTCTGCAAAAATCGTTACTCAAAGAGGACCAAGACTAAAAAGCCCGATAGCTACTACAATTGATTCTATTCTTCAGGGAGCGCATCCCTCTAGATCATAATTAAGGAGATTCCTATGACAAATAGACACCAGCCTTCCGAGCATGCAACTAATCACGAAATACCTGAACAATGGCAAGAACAAGAATTTGTTAATCAGTGGGTAACTCGCGACGATGGTCGTCAAGACCAAAGAGGACCGATGATTCAAGCGACTGTAGAATCTTGTGGATTCTCTAATGAGCAGCAAATTAACGTACTCGACGTTGGATCAGGATACGGACTACTTGCAAAATATGTATTGGATAATTACCCCAATGCCAACGTCACTTTACAGGACGTATCTGAGCCAATGTTCGAGCATGCCAAACAGCGGCTAGCAGAATACGAAAACCGAACCACTTACATTAACAGTGATTTTTCAAAGCGCGATTGGAGTAAAACTCTTGGTGGGCCATTTGACATGGTGGTCTCAGCTATAGCTATTCACAACATGTACGATGACAATTTGATTGCTAGTATCTACAAAGATATTTTTGATTTGATTGGCCCAAATGGAGTTTTTGCAAACTTGGATTATGCTGCACAAGCTGGAGGAGTTGAAACCCACGTACAATGGCTTCGTGAAGCAGGTTTCAAATCCGTAGATGCCATCGAACAAAACGAACGTATCGTAATCCTGAGAGGCGCTAAGTAATAACTGATTGCTTGAGCCCATAAGAGTTATCTAAGCTCGTTTTAGTAACCCATCGAGCTTAGCATGGATACTGCAGATGCTTCTTATGTTCGTTTTATTAACAACCTTCTTACATGTCTTCCTATTGAAGGATTCAAAGTCTTTCAATGGGAAGATCACATTGTCGATATCCTTCGTTTAAATCAAAAAAATTTAATAACTCAGATTAAAACGCTCTAACCACCCCATAACCTACTAGAGGCTATTTGAGCACCTTCAGTAAGTGCTGATAGTTTTTCGAATACTATGTCAGGATCCATTTTCCCATAGCCAGCAAATGTACCAAATCCGCAATCCGTACCTGCTATAACCCGTTCTCTGCCGACAATAGAAGTAAATGTTTCGATTCTCTGAGCGATAAGTTCAGGATGCTCGATGAAATTACTCGTCGAATCTAAAACGCCAGGAATTAAGATTTTATCGTCAGGTATTTGTGCAGCTCGCCAATCTACCCATTCATGCGCGTGACGAGGATTTGACGCCTCAAAAGCAATAGCCATTGGTTTAGCTGATAAAATAATAGACATTATTTCATTTACCGGAATGTCATAATCATGAGGTCCTTCATAATTTCCCCAGCAGATGTGCATTCTTACAGAATCCTCAGGTATATTCCTGAGTGCGTTATTTAACACGGCTACGTGATGATACGCTCGGTCCAAAAAGTCTTTCTTGCTTATTCCCTGAAAAGCAGTATGAAATGCCATTGCTAAATCTGGGCAATCAATCTGTAGTAAAAAACCCGCCTCTACAATTGCTTGATATTC
The DNA here is from genome assembly GCA_009391465.1 of SAR202 cluster bacterium. Classification (GTDB taxonomy): domain Bacteria; phylum Chloroflexota; class Dehalococcoidia; order Lucifugimonadales; family Australimonadaceae; genus UBA2963. The sequence continues at coordinate 65,477 of VFHU01000010.1, read as the reverse complement.
TTCCTTCATCGCTGCACCCAACGCCTCTACGTACTCTTCATGTGTGTCGTAATAGGCATTAGGCATGAACATAGATGCGACCCCTGGAGATGAGGAAGTCATAAATGCTTCAGTAACATCTATCCCCACCAATGCGTCTTTGAAATTTTTCAAGTCTTTTTTTAGTGGCTCTGAGTCTTTAACCTCTACAGGACCAACGCATTGAGGACGGCGCATAGGCTGATTGCCCGTCATACGACCCATTTTTTCACGAAAATTAGGATACGGGACTAAATCCAAGTTGATTTTTCTTTGGGAATCTCCTTCAAATCCAGTTAACCTGTCTTTGGCATACGTTGAGTAAGCAATCTTGCTCATTTCACCGTCACTGACTATATCCAGCCCTATATCGCTTTGCCTATGGACAATATTCTTCACTGCAATGCTAACTTGATTCGCTAATTCATTTTGAGAAAAATCCTCGTCCTTTTCTTTTTTCAAGAGAAGTTCAGCAAGCGAATCAGGCCTCGGAAGGCTTCCCACATGTGTCGTTAATATACGTTCTGATGAAATTTTCATACTAGTTTTTCATAGCCTTATCAAAAAAATCGATTAGTTTTGGCCAAGCATCATTACTGGCATCAGGATCATATCGAACGGGATTATACGGATCATTAAACGCATGCTGGGCCTTAGGGTAGCGATGGAATATAAATTCTTTACCTTGTGCCTTTAACTCGGCCTGTAGACCATCCACATCTCCATATGAAGGATTCTGATCTAAGTCACCAAAAAATCCTATCACTGGGCATTGTAAGTTTTTAGTTAAGCTTAATGGTGAGGGCTCCTCTCCCCACCCAAGATCTATATCTACCCCATAAAAATCCGCGCAGGCTTTAAATTCTGTGGAGTTAACACTCATCAGGTACGCTATTCTTCCACCTATACAAAACCCTGTAACTCCAAAAGAAGAGTTACTATTGCTCATACCTTTGAGGTGATCGAGAGCCCCTAACATATCATCGATAATTTCACTATCTTTCAAACTATCCTTAAGTGGCATTGCCACTTCACGACGCTTAGGATCTTCAAATTTGTAAGACGTCAGTTGATGATTGCTTATACCAGAGCGATGAAATAAATAAGGAGCTACGGCAATATAACCTTCTTTGGCTAAAGCATCGCATTTTCCTTGTACAAATTTGTCGATTCCAAAAACATGCATTGCAACTACTACCCCGGGAAAAGGGCCTTCCCCTTCAGGTTGAGCAACATACGCTTCGACCTCTTTATTGTTTACTACAATATTTACCCATTGCGATTTCATTAATTACCTCTAATCAACAATGCAGATTTACCTTTAATCTGCCGCGATTCCTGATATTTATGAGCTTCAATTGCATCAGCCAATGGCCAAGTTTTATCAATCGTCGGAAGTATAAAGCCTTGCTCGAACCATGTTAGAATTTTTGTAAAATCTTCAGGCGATGTCTCCGCTCCTCCACAGCCTCTTATCGAACCACCAATCCTAAACAATGAAGGTATCGAAAATGTAGACTCTCTGCTATTAGCACCTCCGAAAATGCATAATCGACCATTGCGAGCTAGTGTTGATATTCCCTTNGTCAACACTTCGCCACCAACACCATCAACTATTACGTCTACTCCACGACCATCAGTAATTTTTTTAGTTTGCTCAACAAAATCTACTTCTGTGTAATTGATACCATGGTCTAAGCCGAAATCCTTGGCCCAATCTAATTTTTCATCAGTACTAGACGTACCTATTACAGTCATACCCAAATGTTTTGCAAGTTGCACTGCCGCGATACCGACTCCTGAGGCTGCAGCTTGTACCAAAATAGTATCGCCAGGCTTAGCCTCACCTTTCACATGTAAAGCTGCCCAAGCAGTAGTGTAAATAATCGCAATTGTAGATGCTTCAGCATAGCTTATATTTGAAGGGAATTTATAAATACTTCCCTCAGGAGCGACAACTAGTTCAGCGTAGCTATATGCTGGCTGCCTCACAATTACTCTATCGCCTATTTTGATCGATTTTACATCTTCACCAATACCAATTACTTCACCTGCCCCTTCAATACCTAAAATAGCTGGGAATTCAATTGGATTACCCTTGCCTGCCCTTCGTGAAACTTCAGCAGGATTGACTCCAGAAGCATAAAGGCTAACTAATACTCCATCATTTGTAGTAATAACAGGATCTTCGACTTCCTCTAATCGAAGCACTTCAGGTCCTCCGTACTCATGGACTCTAATTGCTTTCATTTTCTCCCTCTACTTTGTAAAAATAAAATATATTCAGGTATTTAGGATCAATTAATTGCATTCAAACCAGTAATATGCCTTCCGAGAACCAATTGATGCATGTGCTCAGTACCTTCATAAGTATGCACAGTTTCTAAATTAATCGCATGGCGCAAGGGTGAAAGATCATCTGTAATTCCCGCGGCTCCTAAAAGATCTCGTGCGGTTCGAGCTATTTCTAATGCAGTTCTAGTATTACTNTATTTACCCATGCTTACATGTGACCAATGCAACTGGTTATTATCTTTGAGTCTCCCTAAGTGAAGTGCAAATAATTGTGCCTTAGAAAGGGCCGTTGCCATATCGGCCAATTTCTCTTGAACCATTTGGAAGCCCGCAAGAGGCTTACCAAATTGGTNTCTAGACTTAGTATATTCAATAGCAGTATGTAAAGAATCTGCGGCAGCCCCGCACACACCCCAAATAATGCTAAATCTAGCAGAATTTAAGCATTCCAACGCAGACCCCAAACCTCTAGTTCCTGGTAATAACGCATCACTGGCTAGTGAAACATTTTCAAAACGGATTTCAGAAGTAACACTCATGCGCATCGACAATTTATTCTTAATATCCTGAACAAAGACACCTTCTGCAGACATGTCAACTATAAATGCCCGGATTGCCCCTTCAAAATAGGCCCATACGATTGCTATGTTTGATATGCCAGCATTGGTAATCCACATTTTTGACCCGTTCAACACGTAACCAGTATCTGATGCAGACACCGCTGTTGTCATGCCACTTGGGTCACTCCCATGATCAGCCTCTGTTAATGCAAAACATCCTAACGTTGAGCCTTTTGCCATATCAGGTAGGTAAAACTTCCTTTGTTCTTCTGTCCCAAAAAGGTAAATNGCGGTCATCGCAAGGGACGACTGCACTGATGCAAAAGATCGATATCCTGAATCAGCACGCTCAAGTTCCTGCATAATTAANCCATACCCAACTGAACTAATACCTGCACAGCCATAGCCGTCAATATGTGCGCCAAAAATGCCAAGTTCTCCCATCCGTGAGATCAAATGCTGCGGGAATATACCTTCTCTGAAATNCTCAGGTACAGCCTCAATAGCTTCGTCATTTACGAATTGCCTTATTGTATCTCTTACCTGACGTTCATCATCAGTTAACTCAGATTCAATGTTTAAATAATCTATGCCNTGAAATTCATCCATTTCGGCTCCCATTTTTCTCAANATAAAGGCCACCCGAATGTCGGGTGGCCTTTAAGGTCATCTAAGTCTACAGCTAGCTAATTAGGGCAGTGGTTATATACGCCTGATGCTTTCCAATCTGAAAGAACCGTATCAGCCGCAGCCTGATCTGCCTTAGCAGCCGCCGCATGTGCATCTAATGCAGGACCGATTAAGCCCCATGTTGCATCAGTCGCTGCTTCTGGTTTAGTCAAACCAGCAAACTCTGTGACTGCAGCTTCTGCCGCAGCTGTAGCAGTTGCCTTAGAAGCAGCTGTAGCAGTTGCGTTAGCTCTGTCCGTCACACGGCAGAACGCTAGCGGAGCAGTAGTAATAACTTCAAAGTTTGAAGGGTCAACAGCGCTAACCGCTCTCATCCGCTCTACATCACCATCACCGGGCCCAATACCTGAACGCTTACGCGTAAAGCGATGTACCTTCCAAGTAGTTGCCCAAGCGCCACGGTCATTAGCGATAATGACACCGTTGATCTTGTCATGAGGCGTAGTGTAGTTAGTAATGTCAGTAGGAGCTCCAGGCCCATCATTTATCATAAGGATGAACTCCTGGCCTGGTTTAAAACCAGAACCCCACATCTTTACAGTTTTCTTCGATGTACGCTTCCCAAGTTCATGGTCCACGACAACATTCTCAACTGCTATGGTCTCAAGACCAGTGTAATGGTCATGGTCACCATCAGCAAAAGCTGAATTAGGTGTCAAAACCATGGATCCTGCTACCAGCCCAAACATAAGTCCAAATGCAAGTAATGCAAAGGCCATTGCCCGGGAATGTTTTGTAATAGTGCTAGTCACGATTTCCTCCTATGTGATCGCACCTAGGCTGAGCAGAAGTCAGGGACTTCTTCGCCTTCACCACGGTTACTAAGATTACAGAGTGCTAAGGGAGCGCTGGCAAGGTTAGTGTATGTCGCAGAGTCTACTGCCCATATAGTAACCATAGCCTCAGTTCCCACGTTCTTACGAGTGAATCGACCTAAAAGCCAACTACTGGCAAAGGCACCATCACTATTCGAAACTAACGGGTAAGGGACTCCACCACCATCTTTTCTCTTCTTGGGGTCACATACACCGATAGTCTTCCATCTACAAGTGCTGATCTCGTATAAAGATCCCTGATGATCACTAGCTAATAGAGTGATCTCTTGGCCAGGCGTGAAACCTGAACCACGAATCCATACACTTTTCTTAGACCTGCTCTTTCCAGTCTCAAAATCAATCTCATTCGTCGAAAGAGTGATCGATTCGTTACCAGTTGCGTGTCCATCAGCAGCAGCTGTTTGAACCCCAGATAGCCCGAAAGCTAAAAGCAGNCCAGCGAAAAGTCCCNCTGCTAACCACATCCAAGTGGTACGTCGCATATTCATAACTTGAGTGCGAGTCACTGCGTCCTCCCTAAATACTTTTCTAATTCGTTAACCACTGTTACTTAGAACAATGGCTTGGTACATCGGCATCTTCTGCCCGATTGTTCAGATTACAGAGAGCAAGAGGAGCAGTAGCCAAGTCTTCAAAACTTGCTGCGTCAACAGCTCTAACTGAGATCATCCCTTCACCACCAACGCCTTTACGTGTGAAACGTCCAAACTTCCATGGAAAACCAAATGCTCCATCAGCGTTGGCTACAACATCGACCTTAGATAGTGCGCCAATATCACTTGCTACACCTCTTTGGTCTGCAGCGAGCACAAGAACGCTTGTACCAGGCACAAACCCAGAGCCGTAAATCCAGACTACTGTCTTAGAACTACGGTTTCCCGGCTGGAAATCAGCCTCGGACGGAGTCACAATTAATTTTTCATTACCAGTACTATGTCCATCAGCTCGTACGCTATCAGTGCCAGACATAACTGACAACAAAGCAAAACCAGCCAAAAGACTTGCGGCAATCCAAACGAGTGCCAACCGTCGCGACATAAACGAATGCGTGCGAATCACGGCTTCCTCCTTAACCTACCCGCGAATACTCAAATACATAATATCCGAACTTCCAAACTTATCGCGAGATGCGCGATGGAGACTATCGGTAGTCGGGGAGTGTGTCAAGAGCTAAACGTGTCAAGAAAGCGATTTTGGTCGATTTTGGTCGATTTTGGTCGATTTTTGCTTAATTTTGACCCGCATTAGTATTTTCTATTACATAGTTATTGAGACTTTTAAGGCGCCCCCACTTGGCTCATGAGCTAGAGCGAATGCTTCTTTCACGCTGGCTATAGGCAAAGCATGCGTAACGTAAGGAGACATATCTATATCTCCATCAACAATCAAATCTAGTGCTTTTCTAAATGACGAAAGGTTATCTTCATCTTGTGCACCAAAAATTGTGCGCATATCTAGTCTCTTAAGGAAATACGTACCTAAATCAAATGGAATTTTGTCGAAGCCTGTAGGCAGGCCAAATACGTGAACATGCCCCTCAGCTTTTACAATTTTTATTGCCTGATCGAGTGTATCGCCGCCACCAACCGCATCAATTATTACTTCAGCCCCCTCACCTTCCGTTATGTCGAGTACCGCATCAATGGCTGATTGCCCCGTAACATCAATCGCGTGATCTACCTTTAAGTTAATGCCTGCATTTCTTCTATCCACATTGGGCTCAATTGCAATTATTCTGGCCGCTCCTAATTTTCTCAGATAATAATCATGGAATAGACCTGCACTCCCTTGACCAATAACGACGGCAGTTTTCCCGACTAAAGAAGGTAATTTTTGAGCGGCAAAAATTACAGTTCCCAACTGCTGCGCCATCATCAATTCGGCGGGAGGGCGTCCATTTGGCAATTCAAGAAGAAAATTGGGAGAAATCCATTGAAATCCTGCAAAGTTTCGCGCCTCCCAAATATTTGGAACAGTAAGCACTAATGCTCCTTCTTCCAGCTGCGTAGGACCAGGATCTACTACCCGTCCAATACCTTCGTGCCCCGGTTCGCCCGGACTCATAGGATATTTATTCCTAGGCCAACCATGAAAAACGTAATGTAAATCAGTTCCGCATATCGATGCCATTTCCATTTTGACTAATACTTTGTCAGCAGATGAATCGGGCAGGTCCACTTCGTCACACTCAATTTCACCTAACCCACGCAGGATTGCAGCAGCCATCTTTACCATTATCAGCCTCCATTCTCAAATAATTACTCCGACACACATCCTTAATCAAAGCCTGACTATATAGACAANTCGTGCTAATATATTATNGTGAATAGTGAAATGGGACTTGTAGTATATACAAGACCTGATTGCTCATATTCGGATGCTCTACTGCACGATCTAGATAAAGACGATGTAGCATATATTCAGGTTGATCTTGAAAAGAACCCAGAGCGAATAGATGAGCTTGAAAGGTTAACAGGTGGAGAGCATATAACTCCGGTTATGGTCGAGGGCGACCTCGTAATAATTGGATATCATGGAGTTGGTTGAGCTTTCTAACCTGCCCTGATGTATCAGGGTAAATTCGCGGCCCTGTGGTGTAGCCTGGTTTAACACACCGCCCTGTCAAGGCGGAGATCGCCGGTTCAAATCCGGTCGGGGTCGCCATTATCCTTAATAGTAACTAAGTATTTTTGTGTTTGTACCACCAAGCCAAGCTACCGAACTAGCCCTCTGAGTTATGGATTGGTACAATACCTTTGCTCTTTTCAGAGTCCTCGCTCCCGCGTAGCTCAGTGGTAGAGCGGTCGGCTGTTAACCGATTGGCCGTAGGTTCGAGTCCTACCGCGGGAGCCAAATATGTTCGTTAAAGTGGGGATATAGCTCAACTGGGAGAGCACCGCGTTCGCAATGCGGAGGTTGGGGGTTCGAGCCCCCCTATCTCCACCAACGATCTGCCCGTGATTCTAATTTTTTGTGGTGGGGAAGGGGAGACTCGAACTCCCACGCCCTTAGGGCACATGATCCTAAATCATGCGCGTCTGCCATTCCGCCACTTCCCCAGAAATACATTCTAACTTGATATTAAATTTCGTGCGGCATTTTCAAGCTTAGCAATATCAGGGTAACCACTGTGTCTAAATACTACATTACCAGAGCTATCAAAAACGAGGAATGTAGGAGTTGAAGTGACTCGATAACGTCGAGCNACCGACTTACCAATGTCCTCAGCAATATTTAATCGTATAAGGCTTATGTCTGCGCGGATATTTTGATCAAGTCGATCAACTGTATTCTTGCTAATTAAGCACATTCCGCAAGAATCTGAATAAATCTGAACAATGATTGGAGATTCCAATTCCATCAGTACGTCAAGTTCTTCAATTTTATTGATATCGCTAGTTCCATATTGTGTATATGAATAAGAAAATAACACTAAGATTATGAGCATTATCAACGTAGAAAGAATTGCTAAATTTTTCTTATTTCGCCAAGCATAGAACGAAGCCAATGTAACGAAAACAACGACAAAAATTAAGGCAGAATTATGATTGATTAATTCGTAAAACATTTACAATCCACTTGACACTTCAAAAAGCCATTTTAGGATATCGGAAATAGAAAATTATCGTTAGGAGATTTTATGGCCGTTCAAATCGCCAATATTACTTTAGACAATGCTGAAGAAAAATATGTAGAAATGAGTCACGGGAAAACCCGCTACATAGATGCAGGCGAAGGGTATCCAACAATATTGCTACATGGAGTCGGGTATACGGACGGTGCCCATAGTTGGCTCTTAAACATAGGTCCTTTATCAAAAAAAATGAGAGTTCTAGCAGTAGATGCTCTTGCTTGGGGAAAAGGTGATGGGCTTCTGCAACAGGAATATTCTTTTGCTTATCTGGTAGATTTCCTTAGAGAATTTCAAGATGCTTTAGGATTAGAAAAAACTAATCTAGTAGGACATTCAATGGGCGGTTGGCTAGCATCACTATTTGCATATGAAAGTCCTCAACGACTTAACAAACTTGTACTAGTTGCCAGTGGTGGAGCAATGCCGAGGCAATTAAAGAGTATGGTTGAATTCACTCCCCCTACCCGTGATCAATTAATAGAAACTTATGCGCCCAAAGTAAACGGAGGCGTAGATATCGAAGCTCTTGCAGATTATCAATTCGCTTTAACTCAAAATTCTGAGCGCCTCGATGCATATCGCAGAGTATTAAGTCATATGAATAACATGGAAACTAGGAGTAGATACAATACTGTCAGAAGATTTCCACATATATCCGTACCTACTCTCGTTGTGTGGGGCGCTGACGATCCGGTTAATGCTCTCGAAATGGGCCAAATGACTCACGATGGAATACCTGGCTCTCAAATGGTCACTTTCGAAAACTGTGGGCACTGGATACCTACAGAAAAACCGGAAGAATTTAATGAAGCTCTGTTGAATTTTCTCTAAGGGGAATTACTGATCAGGAAAGTCGATTCTAAACAGGTTGCTGCCAGCAACTCTTGCTTCCAGTTGATCCAATGCATCTTCTTTACTCAAGAGAATGGTTAAAATTTTCCTTTTTTGTTCATCTTCTTTTATTGGAACCGCCACGGCCATGACCTCTATCTCGGCGCTTTCTTTAAAGTGATACAAAAAATTGGGGATAGTATATAAATTGGCAGCCCAATCTCTAGGACCAGGGTTGTTAGTTAGATATACAGTCCCCTCAACGTGGCGTAAACGAACTTCCTTACGATATTTTTTGCCAGTTTTCCGACCAGTAGTAGTGATATCTACGAGACGATCATTATAAATCGCCTCGTTAATTAATTTTTTTTCTTCTAATGTTCTCATTTTTCTCAATTAGTAGCGGAACTGCTAGATATATAAGTGTGGGTAATTACTTCCCATACATGACCGTTTTCGTCATCGAAATAAAATCCTCGACCCTGATGCTTGTGGTTTATTTCTCCATCCGTTCTTGAACCAGGTCCGCTTCCAAACGATATTCCTTCATCTTTCACTCTTTGTAAAATCGTATCAAACTCCTCATCGGTGGCAAGAAATGCATAATGATTTGAGTGCGGATGATCTGAATTATCAAAGTCTAGGGTAAGGAATTCATTGATTTTTACCGGTGCAAAATGACCATATGGACCTGTGTACTCGAGTCCAAAAATCCTTGCAATAAATTGCGCAGACTTAACCTTGTCATATGCAGGAACTATGGTGTGATCAAGTTTTAAAGGCATTAGTCCTCCTACAATTTTGATAAAGCATACTCTACATGATAGTTATCTATATTTGCTTATCAATAAAAAAGTCTGTCAACAAATGTTATTCTTCAACAAAACTTGAAAACCGAGAGAAAAATGATCATAGATATGCATACCCATATTGTCCCGAATGAATTCCCATTAGCTACAGGGCGACCTTCGGGATCTGCTTTTCCCTCAATGAAAAAAGAGGACACTGATCGATCAACTATAGTGATTGATGGAAAAGATTACCGTACCGTGCGAAATGTTTGCTGGGATGCTACTAAACGAAAGAATGAAATTAATAATGAAGGCACTACGAAGCAGGTCTTATCCCCACTCCCCGAACTTTTGATGTACCACATTGATCCAGCTGATGGTGCCGATTTAGCACGGCACTTAAATGAAAGCATTGCAGGCATGATTGCAAGTGAACCGGATACGTTTTACGGCCTTGGATCGGTTCCTATGCAAGATATTAACCTTGCAATTCTAGAGCTTCAATCAATCAAAGATTTAGGTTTACATGGTGTGGAAATCAGGACAAACATAGAAGGTCGTAGCTTGGGAGAAGAGCATTTCAGGCCATTTTTTGAAGCTGCTGCAAACCTTGATCTTGCTGTGTTTCCACACGCAAACAGGCCAACTTTTAGTGATCGGCTAGCACATATCCCTGCCTCTGTGGCTGATGCACCACTTGGGTTTCCAATTGAATCAGGATTAGCAGGTGCTTCTATAATATGGAGTGGTCTACTTGAAGACTTTCCAAATTTACGAATATGTATGAGCCATGCAGGTGGAGTATTAATACCCCTTCTTGCAAGGAGTAATGAAAATTGGCACAGCAGAGAGCCGATCAGGAAATTATTACCAAAATCTCCAATGGAATATGCATCAATGCTTTTTTATGACGACATAGCTTTTGATATAGCACCTCTTCGATACCTGATTGATCATGTTGGGATAGAGCAAGTGATGATTGGATCAGATTGGCAAGGTACAGGTCCCAAAATCCCATCTCCCTTAGAAGAATTCATATCTCTTGGACTCAATGATGAAGAACAAGATTACTTAGGTTGGAAAAATGCACTGCGCTTTTTAGGCCAATAAATAAATAGGAGACAATTATGCCTAGTTTTGACTTAACAGATAGAGTGGCGATCGTCACCGGTGGTTCACAAGGATTCGGCAAAGCAATTGCTGTAGGCCTCGCACACCAGAGAGCAAACGTGGTTGTTGCAGCACGCGAGCCTGAAGACGTGACATTAGGTAGGGAACGCCCTCATGCCCCTGTTAAACCAGTTGTCGATGAAATTTTAGCAATAGGCAGTAGAGCCCTCGGAATTACATGTGATGTAAGAAACCTATCTGATGTTGAAAAAATGGTTAATGAAACAATGTCTACCTTTGGGAAAATTGATATTTTAGTAAATGTCGTTGGTGGAAGTTGGGGAGAGACCTTTCGCTCCGGTCCCCTACTAGAACTTGAAGATCATGATTTTCTGGAGTGCTACAAAGTAAACGTCATTACAGCATTCCAGTGTGCAAAAGCAGTTCAGCCAATAATGAAAGCTCAAGGAAAAGGTGTAATAGTAAATATTGCTTCAGGTGCAGGGATTAACCCAGGAACAGGGCAGGCAGCGTATGGTGCTGCAAAAGCTGGAGTAATCAACATGACAAAGTCTATGGCCTACGAATGGGCTCCAGAAATCAGAGTCAACTCCATTGCGTTAGGTGGTATTGAAACTCCACATCGCCCAATGTGGAATGAAACCATCCGTAGTACAAGTACGAATAGAAGTGCTATGGGTCGGCTCGGAACACCTGATGAACATGCGGGTACCGTTCTTTGGCTTGTTTCTGACGCAGCGGGCTATATGAATGGCGCCACTATAGAGGCAGACGGAGGCAGGCCGTAACAAGTATTGTTACTTCAGAAGATTTATATCTCTCATGAAATTCAGGATATGCTTCGCGGTAATCTCTGGTTGCTGTTCATGGACGTAATGAGCGGCCATTTCCACTGGCATACCCGTTACATTGTCCGCTACCTGGCGCCATTGCTCTAGAACTGGTGCGTTTGCAGATGGCCCTATATTTCCCCAAAGCACTAATGTAGGCGCAATAATTTTCCGGCCACTCTCTGTTAATTCACGCCAATATTCTGGGTCTTTTTCAAGCATCAACCGGTAATCCCATACTACTGCTTCAGGAGTACCAGGTTTAGAAAATTGATCAACATAAAACTGGCGCTCTGAATCAGGTAGATGCGGATTTCTATCAATAAACAAGCCAAAAAATAATTCAGGGATAGCAGTAGTTATTTTCTCAGCAACGTTACGCTGGCGAAAAAAATCGAAATACCACTGCCGACCACTAGGATCTCTCGATCCATCATTAAGTTCCTGTGGAGTAGAGTCGATCTGTACCATTGCCAATACTCTATCAGGGTAATCGAAAGCAATTTTGCGCGCGGTAGGAGATCCTTTATCGTGCCCAATAACAACAAAATTATCAATCCCTAGATAATCCATCAAACCTATTGCATCTGATGTCATATTTTCCAAACTATATGAAGAGGAGTCCATAACTCTTTCTGAGTCACCATAGCCACGGCGATCAGGCATAATCAGGTGAAAATAATCTGCTAAAAATGGCTCTAAAAGCAGCCAGGTCCTATGAGTCCGAGGAAATCCGTGTAAAGCCAGTAAAGGGAGTTTTCCACGCCCTTTTTGTTCATATGCAATCCGAACACCCTGAATGTCAGCAAATTGCAATTCAGTCATATCGTCTATGGTCTAAGTATTGGCCATATGAAAGTAAGTAAAATCAGCGTTGACCCAGCGCCAATGACTCCAGTAGCTGCTATTGGCCATATAATGTAACCAATATCTTTTGCATGACCAAATGGCCAGATTAAATCTTTCACACTAAGCTCCTTAATAAAGCATCTTTGTAAATTTACCTTATCTCTGCTGAGTACGCATCCATTCAACAGTGCTCTTAATACCATTATGAATTGCAACTTGGGGATTCCAGTTTAATTCTTGAAATGCCTTATCGCAGTTTAAGTAAATCTTACGAACATCACCNGCACGCTCATCATCATACCTAGGTGGTAAATCTGAATTTATTTCACTAGCTATTAAATCAAAAATTTGTCTCACTGAAGTGCTCAAATTTGTTCCTATATTAAACTTTCCATTCCCTGGTGATTCCATGGCCAAAAGATTGGCATTAACTACATCCTCAACATACACATAATCTCTTTGATGCTTACCNTCACCGTAAATAACTGGTGATTCACCATTAATTAGCGCGTTCGCAAAAATAGCTACTACCCCAGCTTCCCCATACGGACTTTGCCTAGGACCATATACATTCCCATATCGCAAAATCGTATAGCTAATACTATTCAATTCACAAATACTCTCGATGAATATTTCTGCGGCAAATTTCGAAGCACCATATGGAGATAACGGATGAATAGGATGGTCTTCATCAGCAGGAAGGTAAGTCGGTTCACCATATAAAGCTCCACCCGTCGAGCTGAAAACGATGCGTGAAACCCCAAATAATTTACATTGCTCAAGCACATTAATTGTACCTAATACATTGATATTCGCGTCGTACTCTGGGTATTTTACTGATTCACTAACACTTGCATGAGCAGCCAAGTGGAAGACCACATCAGGCAGCGACTCCTGAAAACTTTGATTGAGTCCTGCGACATCGAGAATATCTGTCTCAGAAAATTTCGCTTTAGGGTCGAGGTGTTTTGTTGATGAAGCAGATAAATCGTCTACAACAGTTACTTCATTTCCTGAAGAAATTAGTGCATTCACTAGATGTGAACCTATAAAGCCCGCCCCACCTGTAACAAGAGTTTTCATTAATACCACTTCAACATATATATTTTCCCTTAGCTTAAACTCCCCTAAATAAAGCTATGATATAGCGTATAGTCTAGGAATGGCGTTAATTATGTATGCAATCTATGCGTGACTTTAATTCTCACACAGCTTCGCAAAATGTACCTTCTTCTAATTCGTTAAAGTATCCCAACTTTCGCCTACTTTGGATTACTACAGGTTTAGTTGCTGGAGGAACCTGGTTCCAGCAGGTGACACTCGGATGGTTAGCTTATGAATTAACACGCAGCCCGCTGCATGTTGCTGGAGTCGTAGGAATACGAACTCTACCGCTCCTATTATCGCCAATTACTGGAGTGCTTGCTGATCGAGTAGACAGGAAAAAATTGCTCGTTGTGGACCAAGCCTTAGTGACAGTACTGGTTTTTGCATTTGCCCTTTTACTACTCGCTGATTTACATATAATCTGGCACCTATATGCTTTTGCCTTAGCTTTTGGATTTCTATGGGCCNTAAACAATCCTGTACGGTACATCTTGGTTGCCAATACCGTTCCTGAGCAAGCTTTAATGCACGCCACTGCAATGGTCTCGATGGCGTTCAATGCAATGCGTGCACTAGGTCCAGCTGTGGGTGGATTTGTAATAGCTTATCTAGGTCCCGGGGTCAATTTTCTAATTCAAAGTATCCTGTTTTTAATAGCATTCCTGCTCATCTATAAAATGAAGACCCCGTATTACACAGCAAACAGGTCGATAACTCAAAAGACTTCACCATTTAGAAATCTTACCGAGGGGTTTTTTCATGTGATCAAAGATCCCATAACACGAATCATCACACTGATGACATTTGCTGTGTCTTTTTTCATGCTGGCGATTGTATTTAATCAATTGCCAGTCTATACCGCAGAAGTATTATTCAATGAAGACGGAACATACCTTGGGATATTAATGATGTCTCTAGGTGTTGGGGGCTTTATCGGGACGGCCATCATCGCTTATTTTGCAAGTTATAAACGGAAAGGGCTACTCGCATCCAGCTCATTTCTTTTCTCTGCGATCTGCGTAATTACCCTCTCTCAAGTAACCAATCTATGGATTGCAATCGTTGTTTTGATACTTCAACAAATGTTTATGCAAATCGTGATGACTACGCATATGACGATTATCAATACTGTTACGCCTGATGAAATTCGAGGGCGAGTAGTCGGTGTCTATCAAATGGAAATCGGAATGCTTCCTTTTGGTGGGCTTCTAGCAGGCTGGATTTCTAGTATCTATGGTGTCGATCAAGCATTACTCGTCAGTGGATTAACTGGTTTTGCAATCATTTTATTTGCCAGTATCTTTATTCCTCAGTATCGAAAAATCGTGCTTTGATCCTGTAGAATACTTAGTACTTCATGCGACAAACACCCAGTTCTAAGAATCAAGAGCCCATGCAAAAAACTGGATGGGCTGGCACTTTTGCCTCCTTATCCCACAAAAATTTCCGTCTCCTTTGGTTTGGAACGATATTTATGAGTGGTGGTACGTGGATACAGCAAATCACCTTAGGATGGTTAGCTTTTGAAATGACCAAGTCTCCTTTGCAGGTATCGATAGTGCTTGGGCTTCGGGCTATTCCAATGCTTGCCGCACCTATAGCAGGAGTAATTGCAGATATTTTTGACCGAAGAAAATTTTTACTACTTGATCAGACTTATCTTGCATTACTCGCATTTGGTTTTTCTTTCGTCATTATTTTTAATTGGCACGAAATTTGGCACTTATATTTATTTTCTCTATTAACTGGAGCCGGTTGGGGGATGATGAACCCGCTAAGGCAAACACTAGTTGCTAACTCAGTGCCCCGCGCTGCGTTAACCAACGCAATTGCTTTGAATTCAATGGCCTTTAATTCGATGCGAATGATCGGCCCCGGCATAGCAGGAATCATGATTGCAATATTTGGCCCTGAAGTTAATTTCCTACTCCAAGCCGCAATGTATGGAGCCGTAGTCTTCTTGGTAATTCCNTATAAGGCAGAATTCGCAGAACCTAGAAAAAAAGTAACGAACATTACGCCAATAAAAGATTTAAAAGAAGGGTTAGTTTACGTGGCNTCCCAACCCATCCCACGGTATTCCATCCTACTCAGCTTAGTTGCTACAGTTTGCCTAATGGCATTTATTCAAACTCAATTACCAGTTTTTGTTGCTGTAGACCTCCATGATCCTGATGGGGGGCTTCTAGGCTTAATGGGTTTAGGTATGGGAGTAGGAGGGTTTTTAGGTGCGATTTTCGTCGCGAGATTCCACTTCATCAAAAGTAAAGGTAAAGTTGCGCTTATCGCCGTTACCTTCGGTGCTATCTCTTTAGTACTACTGTCTTATGTGAATTCATGGCAATTAGCCTGGATAATTCTAGTAATCCAGCAACTCTTTTTCATTATGGTCATGACAACTAATAACACCATTTTACAATCCGTGACACCTGATCATCTTAGGGGGAGAGTAATGGGAATCTTTATGCTAGATGTAGGTATGCAACCAATTGGTGGAGTAGTTGCAGGATTACTAGCAACCTACTATGGCGTTTCTGTTGCATGGGCGGTTGGCGGGTTCATGGGGATCATTTTAGTTGCATTAATTGCTTTGATTGCGCCTTCATTTCGCAAATTACAAATTTAAATCAGTAACCTTATCGCATTAGTTATCTCGATGTCTTTTTGTGGTTCTACAGTACGCAAATCAAAAACTACGCAATCATTTTCTATTCGAGCAATAACACTTGGATCATTATCCCTCAGCTTTGTAATCATAGTTTCGGTTTTCCATTTGTCTGTCGGTGCTAACGAAATTAACTTCGAAGGCATTAAATCAGTTGGAAGACTTCCTCCACCAACGGTAGAGAATCCATCCACTACAATTGCTCTTTGTCCAATTTCTTGAACGATTTTTGTTGCTCTGGTATCCAAGTGCTGTAGCGGCATAGAAATCATTTTCCACACCGGAATTTTCAAAAGGGCCTCGCCTTTGATGTAGTGCAATAGTGTTTGATGCAGCGCAGCCAACGTCATTTTCTCTGGTCTAATTGCTCGGGCAAGCGGGTGCGATTTCAATTTAGCAACCAATGCATCATTCCCAATGATAATGCCAGACTGAGGACCACCCAGTAATTTATCTCCAGAAAAAAACACCAGATCTAAGCCTTCTTCAATGCTCTCTTGTGGCATAGGCTCATGACCTAACCCGTATGGGATGGTGTCCAGTAAAGCGCCCGATCCTAAGTCATGCAAAACAGGTATTCCGTTGCTTTTACCTACCTGAACAATATCATGAAGTCTTGGCTCATGAGTAAAGCCCACTACTTGGAAATTCGATCGATGAACTAAAAGGATAGCAGCTGTCTTGGGAGTAATAGCTTTTTCATAATCTTCAGCGTACGTTCGATTAACTGTCCCTACTTCAATGAGCTTTGCACCACTTTGTACCAGCACATCAGGAATGCGAAATCCGCCACCAATTTCACTAGCTTCACCTCGCGAAACAATCACTTCTTTACCTTTAGCGATTGCAGCAAGGCCTAGCAACATAGCAGCAGCGTTATTATTAACTACAATGGCGTCTTGGCTACCTGTCAGGCGATTCAGAACATTGGCAATAACTGAATACCTGGAACCGCGCTTGCCAGTTTTTCGATTTACTTCGAGATCACTATAATCAATAGATGCATTTTTTGCTGCTTCAAGAGCCTCATTTGAAAGAGGTGCTCTACCCATATTCGTATGTAGAATTACGCCTGTAGCATTAATCACTGACAAAGGCCATGAACTAGTCTCGTATTTGACACGATTTATAATTGATTCAATTAATTGGTCCTGACCAAAAACCTTTTGGTTTTTTTGAATCTGATTACGCGCCTCGTCAGTAATTTCCCGAATTATATCCACCAAAAACTGGCGATCTATCGATTCTGATAAGCTATTTAACCTAGAATCAGACAAAAGATTGTCGACGCTAGGTATACTGCGATATATATTCTGATCCATAGCAATATATTACCCCGCGCAAAAAAAAATCGCGCGACATATAATTTAAATGGGCCGAGGTGGCGGAATGGCAGACGCCACGGACTTAAAATCCGTTGTCCTTAACTGGGCGTGCGAGTTCGAGTCTCGCCCTCGGCACCACTCTCCACATGGTAACGACCATGTAAACGAGGTTATCATCCCTAATTGATAGCCTCCAGTCATGCCTAGGTCTTGTAGTTTTGACGACACTTTTGACGACACCTTTGTATTTAGTGTCCTGTAAGTCTGGCGAGGTTTGTTGTAGGCTGTCGAGGTAGAATATACGAGTGGATTGAGGGGCGGTGGTGGTATTTGGCAGACCTTAATAATTCTCCAAATATCACCAGTTAGAGATTAAAAAGAGCGGGGAATTTAATGAAGGTAGTNATACTAACCGGTAACGAAACCCGTCATACATACTTCAGAGTAAGAATGGCATCGGATAAGAGAATCCATGTTGTTGCGACCTACTGCGAGGGCACTGAAAAAAGTCTAGAAAGCCGAACAATCTCAAACGCTTCCTCAAGCAAGCTTGAATTAATGCATGTACGCGCCCGAACTCAATCAGAGCATGATTTCTTTGATAACACATTAAGTTCGGTTGAAGATTTATCTAATCCAAAAGTAATAATTAAAGGGGAAATTAACAATCAAGAAATTGTTGACGAAATAATATTACTTAATGCAGATATTCTTGTTTGCTACGGTTCTTCATTAATTCGGTCATCGCTTCTAGACATTTATAAGGGGCGGTTCCTTAACGTCCACCTAGGATTGTCACCATACTATCGAGGGAGCGGAACTAACGTATGGCCTTTAATAAACGGCGAGCCTCATATGGTTGGAGCTACCTTCATGTACATTGACGCTGGTATCGATACTGGAAATATCATTCATCAAATTCGAGCTGATATACACCCAGGCGATAGTCCTCATTCAATTGGCAACCGACTCATATCAAAAATGACAGGTGTCTACTGTGACATTGTAGCGAGGTTTAAAGATCTTTCAGTTGAAATTCAACCAAGCTCTAGCGGAAACTTGTATAGGCAAAAAGATTTCAACGATGCAGCATGTGCGAAGTTGTATCAAAATTTTACGGATGGAATGATTGAAAATTATCTTAACCATTCTAGTGATCTACTTCTTCCTTATATAGTTGAGAATAAGGGTTTAAAAACATGAAAGCTGTGATGTATCACTATGTTCGCCAATTCGATCCAAAGTACCCCCACTTCAGATTTTTAGACATAGAAAATTTTAAAATTCAACTCGATTACTTTGAACAAAATTTTGGATTCGTTAGCTCATCTGAATGGATTAATTACATCAAAAACGGTGTAATGCCAGAAGTAGATGGCAAAGTCCTATTAACATTTGATGATGCATTGAAATGTCAGTACGAGTATGTGTTCCCAGAACTCACAAGGAGAGGGCTTTGGGGTATTTTTTACGTCCCGATTCAGCCTTACATAACCGGAAAATTATTGGATGTCCATCGTATTCATTTACTTTGTGGTGCTTTTGATGGGTCTGATTTATTTAGTGCGTTAAAAGGATTAGTTTCTGATGAAATGATTCCAGATTCTAAGCGTCAGGAATTTCATGAAAAAACATATTCCAGGCAGCAAAATTACACCGGAGTTACTGAAGTCAAAAGGATNCTCAATTATTTCATTGACTACGCTTATCAAGAATCCATTATTGATAAGCTCGCTTCACATTTCAGATATGAATTCAATCCATCTGAGTTTTATATTTCTCGTGAAAGCCTCAAGGAAATGAGTGATAACGGGATGATCATTGGTTCCCACACAGTGAACCATCCAGTCATGAGCAAGCTTTCAAAAAGCGATCAGCAAATACAAATTGTNGATTCTTTCCGCTATCTAGAAAACTTAGGCCTAACCAACACTAGGACTTATTGTCATCCATATGGAGGATTTCATACTTTCGATAGTAATACGGTAAGTCTTTTAAACGACCATGCAATTGAGTTTTCTTTCAACGTTGAATCGAGAGAAATCACAGCTCAGGACATTANCGAATCAACCCAGTACTTGCCTAGATTTGACTGCAATGAATTTCCCCACGGAAAAGCATCCTAAAACCTAAGGTTTTTTCTTTTCGTCTAATATCCACCCTGCAAGCTTCATATCAAATTCAGTGTCAATATTTACTACTTCTCTATCGGAAATAACCGCAACTGTGTCTCTTTCAATAAGGCAATCGTAATCGAAAAGCTGACGGCGCTTAAATGCATAGCAAAGTCCATTTCTATGGTAGACCGTCTGAATACGCTGCCGAATTGAGAAATCAATTGGTGTCTCGAGGCGGAAAGAAACCGAACCTTCGTCGTCAATCAAAAGTGATTTTTCAAGTGTGTATTTAGCAGGAGTCTGACTGACAGTTAAGGCAGCCGAAGCATTCGAATCAATTAGTGCTTTTATCGTTGCTTCAATATCACTGCGTTGACGTAATGGTGAGGTAGGTTCAATTAATAAACAAATATCAAAAATTCTAGCAAAATATTCTTCGGCCTTTTGCCAAGCATCCTTTAATACATCTTTTGAGCTTGAGTCGTCTGTCGCAATTTCAGCTGACCGCAAAAAAGGTGCACCAAGGCCATGCCCTACACCTTCTTCTTGCATTTCCAAATCATCGGTCGAAATAATTTTTTGATCTATCCAAGGAATTTCTTGAAGTAAATCNCCTGCATGGGCAATGAGGCTGAGGCCATCAATCTCGCAGAGGTTTTTTTTGTAAATCCCTTTTGAACCCCCACGAGCAGGCACAACGGCAAGTACTGATAAACCTTGATAGGCCATTACAAACGTTCTTTCTTTGCAAAAACTGAAAAACTTGTAGGAAAACTTGTATGTCTGCGGGATAGGTTCTGTGGATATTTCTGGTCCAATTCCATTAACTCTTTAAAATGTTTTTCTTTAAACCAAGTCTCGAATTTACTACGCTCATCCTCAGGGATATATTCCAAAGCTTGAAACCAGCAATAAGAAATGACTTCAAATGGACCTCCATGATGTCGAGAGTCTTGGACCTGAAATCCAAATTTTTCCATCTGGCCCGCCAAACCGTAAGGTGTATACCGTAGGAAATCATCTGGAATCTGGTGTAATTCTCGTACCAGAGGCTCGAAAATATAAAGCATTCCACCAGGCTTTAGTATTCGATATGCCTCTTTGAACATGCTGTCCTGATCTGCAACGTGATGCACTAAATTAGGTATAAGTAATAAATCGGTAGATTCATNTTCAATCTTCGTATCATCAACTACTGCTCTCACATCAAACTGGTGTTTGATAAATGATGGATCATCCACCATCTTGTAATTGTAAGCCCCTCGTTCTTCTGCACTTTCAGGGCTACAGTCAACGGATATAAATGAACCATTACTAAAAATGGGTGCTATTAGGCTGTATCCTCCGTAGAGAAGTGTTCGTTCAAGTGAAACAATAATCTGCTCTGGTTTGGTGGCCGCTGCTAATTCTTGCAAATCGGTTAATAGTAATTCGAATTGAGGCCATTTATCTTCGGTCTGAAAAATTTTTTTTGACAGGATATCTAGATGTAAATCTACTGGACTCTTCAAAGCATCGCCTCTTCATCTAAATATGTAAGGCTCTTATTAATGCTTAATTCCGCACTGGTAAGTATCTCAATTATTTTGTCCCCTGCACTTCCGCTACCAAACATCGTGGACTTAGCAAAAGGGCCATGGCCGATTTGGGAAAGTACAGCATCATAAATTTTTTCTGCGTCATGAGGAACATCTATTACATTTTCAGCTCGTTCTCTGCCAATTTGCCTTGATCCTATGTTGACGCAAGGTACACCAAGATAAGAAGCCTCGCGAATTCCTGATGAGGAATTCCCTATGATACATTGGCTATTTTTTAATAAAACAGCGTAATCCTCTGGCGAAAAATTCTTATAAAAATGAATTTTTTGTGAATCATNTTTTTCTCGGAAAACCCTAATCCCTTTTGAAACATCATCGGACCCNGCATCTACATTAGGCCAGAGCCAAACAATTTGATGATCGTTCTGACTCAACCTATAAGCAGCCTTTAATGTCTCATTAATCTGGCCTAATCCTTGGCCATACTCAGTTGTGACGGGATGCTGGACTACCAGAAGATATGGTTCCTTTCCATTTAGTTCTGGACCGACTCCACTGTACTTAGCGAACAAATTAGAAACTGTAGTTTCAGGAAGCGAATCCAGAATATCCATAGAAGGGCAACCTGTAAGATGCACGTTGAGTGGATTCTCACCCATTTTCAGTAAAAACTTAGCTGCACGCTCAGTTGCAGGGAAATGAATATGGGCTAATTTCGTGATCGCATGACGAACACTCTCATCAATAGACCCGGTTACTTCGCCACCTTGTGTATGAGCTAGGGGAATGTTCATATAGCTACTTGCAATAGCTGTAGCCATTGTTTCAAAACGGTCCGCTACTGTTAGCACAACATCTGGTTCTAAACGTTCAAAATGTGATGCGAGTTCAATAATAGCTAAGCCNGTAGACTTAGCCATTGTCGTTAAGCTCTCTCCTTCGACAATGGAGTAAACTATTCCGTCCGCTACAAATCCATCTTCCCGCATTATTTCAGCTACATTGCCATATTTCTGGAGGATTGCAGATGCACCGACAATAATCTGCAACTGAATATTGTCGTTTCTCTGAGCAGCCTTAAGTACGGTCTTTATTCGACCATAGTTAGCTCTACTCTGGACAACCACTAAAAGTTTTCTTCTCATGGGTTTAAATCATCCCATCTAATCAATTTATTGAAGGCCAGATCACGCTTGGTAATTTTCCCAATAACTTTTTCTAATTCATTCTCAGGGATTCCGATTGCTGGTTTCTTAAACGTCAGCATTTCTTCCGTCAAAACTGTTCCCGCAGGAATATCGTAGCGCGGCGAAACACTTTTACCAAAAATCTTTCTAGTCGAATCCAGAGAACGGCTCATTTCGTTCTTGTCGACGGGTGACATATTCATTAAATGGGTAGCATCTCTCAATTCACATATCTTAGATAACTCATCAACTGTGATGGATGCTATGACGTCAGGACCAAACATATCTTTATTAAAAGTAAAATGGACTTCTAGCATATCTGCATTACGAGCAATCGCTACGAGAGACGGGAAAATTGCTCCACTGTGGTCAGAAAGCCCTACAGGTATATCGAATTCTTGCTTAAATTCTTCAAGAATATTAAGGCCAACTTCCTCAAGAGGCGTCGGATATTTTGTTGTGCATTGGAACAAACCTACGGGAANTTGAGCATTAATTAGTTTCGTCACACGCTGATTAATAAAAAGCTTGTCAGACATCCCACTGCTCAGTAACAAAGGTTTTTTTGTTTCCTTCATTCTCGCAATCAGGTGGTCAGAGTAAATTTCGCCCGAGCCAATTTTCCAAGCAGGCATACCAATTTTATCCAACATTTCAACAGCCTGAACGGAAAATGCTGAACTAAGGAAAATTATATTGCGATCTTGCGCGTGCTTCGCGAGTTCAATCCACTGTGACTCAGTGAACTCCATTCGGCGCCAATATTCATAGCGATTTTTNTCTTGATATGAAAAATTCACACGAAATTCTTCATCAAGAGTTG
Organism: SAR202 cluster bacterium; assembly: GCA_009391465.1. Taxonomy (GTDB): domain Bacteria; phylum Chloroflexota; class Dehalococcoidia; order Lucifugimonadales; family Australimonadaceae; genus UBA2963. The sequence continues at coordinate 42,247 of VFHU01000010.1, read as the reverse complement.
ATTCCTGATCCGCAAAATGTGTCTGAAATTTAATTGCATCTGCCCCTGCATGCGCTGCAGCATCTATGAAGGCATGAGCTAAGCCTAAAGAACCGTCATGACTCTGAGCTACTTCTGCAACAACGAAGCACTTTTCGCCTAAACCAACAGTCCGGTTTCCAATTTGAAATTTCTGCATTTTATTTGATTTGCTTAAGATGTAAGGTTAGACGCAAATATTGGGTAGAGGGTACCCTTTATTTTTTCCATTATCAATGCAGATCATCTTATCTTTCCCGGTGTATTTAACGAATCAAGTAAGTAGCAATTGATGATTATGCGCATGAATCTAGAGAGGTTGATATGGCATCGATTGAGGTTTTGCTCCATGGTGAATCTATTTCTACAAATTACGGATCCTTGGGCTATTGCAGTACCCTACTAATTCGAGGTACCCAAAATATCCTTGTAGATACTGGACATGTTGGCAGAAGAAGAGCGCTACAAGAAGCCCTTAATGATCGAAATCTTCAACCAACAGATATTAATATTGCAGTAATGACCCATGCCCACTGGGATCATGCACAAAATTATGACATGTTCCCTGCTGCTGAAGTACTCATCCATCAATGGGAACGAAAGTACGTCCGTAACCCTCACCCAAATGACTGGGCCACTCCATTATGGACAAACGCAATGATTGATTCTCTGGGTAAAGTTAAAGAAGTAGAAGATGGCTATCAACTTGAAAATGGTATTACAGTCATGCATACGCCAGGTCATTCTGCAGGAACAATGGCTTTAATTGTTGAAACTGAAGAAGGCCCTGTTGCTATTACTGGAGATGGAATTGCTAATGCTAAGGTAGTGTCTACAAAAATAAACGCAAATGTTTTTTGGAATGAAGCTGATTCTAAGCGCAGTATAGAGCGAATTTCTCAAGCTGCAGAAATAATTTATCCGGGCCACGACAGGCCATTTAAAATTTTAAAAAATGGCAATGTAGAATACTTAGAAGATCGCAAACTCACATTCTTCGGAATAGATATCACCCAGTCTGATATCAGTATTGTTTCTTCAAGGATTGACCCATTTGTAATGCCCGGTATCGAAGATCAAAAGTTTACTGATTGATCGCAAGTAATCCTAATTTATAGAATTTTTACCAGATCGAACGACCAATCGGAAAATATCGGGATCCCAATCTTTTTGCTTTTCTTGAATTTCAATCCACATAACGGTATAAACCCCATCGCCATCGAAAGTAATATCACCCCAAATTGAAGATTTCTGAAGCGCGGACAAGACTTCTGGATTAGACCACTTNCCTGAATCTATATCCAAGTAGGCAAATTCAATAACATGACCAGCCAAAGGGTCTCTGCGACCCCATAGAATCACAATTTCCCCGTTATCCCCTATTGAAATCCGAGGGCTTTTAGCATGATTACCTGGTAAGGAAAGTGCCGTAGGAGCGTCCCAACTCCCCGAGCNATCTCTTAAGGATGTATAAACCCTATAGTCTTGTCCATCAAATCCATACCATGTTGCAACTGCTCCACCCTTAGAAGTAAATCGGATATTAACGTTCTCTGATGTTTCCACACTTGTATTAAAGCTATCCTGCCCTGGATCAGTTAATGCTTTTCTTCCGGTAATTTGTCCAGCACGAGATCGATTAAGCACTTTTAGGTGCGCGGTTGCTGACATTGAAAGGTATCCATCACTTGGGGTTGTGGTGCCAATAAAATGGTGCGCTGGTACCTGCCTTGAATTATCAGCTTCACGCCAAAACATAATTCCTTCCCCCATATTATCTAGAGAAACCTGTGCAAACCCAGCGTGAGAATTTCCGTCCGAATAAGTCTCAATCCCAGACCAATGTCCCGCAACCTGACTATAAAATTTCCCTTTAGTCTTGAAAGTCCTGCTCGTTGGCGAAAATTCCTGCCAGACCAACCATTTATCACCTTGGTCATTCAACGAAATGCTAGGGAATGCAATCAGNTTGCTACTCTCGTGGATGATTTCAGTTTCGGCCCAAGTTCCTTGAGGGTCACGGGTGCGGATTTTTACTTGATATTTCTTCGAATTCCCAGTTCCTGTGCTTCCAATCCATCCAGCAAACCCCATCCCGAGTTTATTTAACCCAACTCTTGGATATCTAGCAGATTCTTCCAGTTCAGTTCTTGAGGAGAATAAAACAGGTTTTTGCCATTGCTTCAATGCAGTGTTGTATTCGGCCATTTCCAAACTAGAATTACTCCCAACCCCATTCCGTTGCCATAATGCAATAGCATTACCAGAGCTATTCATCGTTATCGTCGGCGCACCTATACCATTCGGATATTTGAATGAAATTGGGTCATTCCAAGTTCCTTTATTATCACGATTTACCAGCCAAATCTCATCCGAATTCTTTCCCATCCACAGAGCAGCCCCTGATTGATCCGTTGGTGAATCAGAGCTAACAATCAAAGGAGACCGTGGAAGAACTAAACCTGAAGAATCCAGATATGCTTGTTGATCCCATGACCAATTCGTGGAATTCGATGTTGTAAAAACAGGCTGTTTCGGAAGTAATAAATCTAAAGGAATGTCCTCGAGCTTTACCGCCTCATTTTCTACAAGCCAATTTACAAAAGCTGCTCTTACGACTCGACCAAAGGTGGGTGTAGCGAGACTCGATTTTGGACGCGTCAAATACCAACTCTGTCCTGCAAATTGGCCATCGGTAGTCCCAGCAATAGAATTCCATGAACTCATATAACTCTGTTCCGAATTTGAATGCAAGAATGAAATATAATCATAAGTCTTCGAATCTTCTGCAATGGTTAATCTAAGCCGTTTCGGTGGCCAAAATCCTGCAAAATGAGGTACTCCTATAACGTGAGCCATTTCATGAACAAGAACTGAAGAGGAATACTTATCAATGCTACTTATCATGTTCCCTTGATCGATAACTATTTGTGCGCCTTTATTTGCTTGATATGCATAATTCTCAAATGTATATCCTTGTGTCCCAGCGCTATTAATATCGGCAATTATTATGTTTATCGCGTTATCTCTTGCTGCAGGACTGACGCCAACTTCATCCATGACTTTGTACGCTTGCTGAAGATTTAGTGATTTATATCTAACCGAATCATAGTAATCAGTAATAGAAGCCAATTCAAAACCTGACCAAATCGCCACCGGCAACAATTCACCGTATACCTGATTTAAATGATTAATGTGTGTTTGAATTTGAGCATTTGTAACGCTTTTTTTAAAAAAAGAAGCATCATCAGTAACTCGAATAAAGTTCATTTTTATTGAAGCTGGGTTTTCTAAAGGAAACTCCTGACGGAGCATCATGCCATCTGAGTCCAAATTAAACTGTATTTCATAGTGGCCCAATCCGTTAGGGCCGAGGTTAAACAACGGATTTGTAGGTAAATCCCATTCATTCCATCCATCGTTACCGCGAACACTTTCGCTAGGTAGAGCAAAATTACCTGAAAGACGGGCAATAAGTGAATATTGACCAGTCGAAGGTAATTCCTTAAACAAAATCGAGTCTTTTTCGACCCCTGCGTCGATAGCAGACTCAATTAACTCACTATTAGAATCAAGCAAGAACAATTGTGGCTGAAAATCATTACGCCCTAACTCACTAAAGGGTTTGACCATCTTTAATTGAACTTTTAGTAATTGCCCCTTATTCCCTGAGAATATATATGTATCTTGCTTGTCCTCAATGAAAAATGTTCCCTCCTGCGTTTGTTTCCATCCATTGATGGCATCGCTTTCTGTATTTAGTCTGATAGCGTCAGTATCCAGTTGCGCAGCAGGTTTACTACCAGGTGAAACTGCTAAAGCTGCATTATTCAGGAGGATTGTAAGTCTGTAACCTCCCTGGTCGTTTTTGTATGTATTCGCATAAATTTTATGCACTCCTGTGTTACAAATACGAAACTCTATGGGGTTCAGTTTTTGACCATCTGCATTTAGTTCGGCTCCTTTATGATTTAATACAAATTTTTCCCCCATAGGGTCAATTACTGAAAAGATTGTCTCTGAAATTGCATTTTTTCGGCTTAGGGGATTGAGCATTTTAATTCGCTCTGCGCGCGGAATTGTAGTTCCAGCCATTTCGACAACCACTTTGTCGTCTTTATCTGCAGTAAATTCCCAAATATCCTGATCGTACCCGTACAAGTATCCATGTACGGATTTAGTCAGTAAATTCTGAGAAGCTATTGGATTAGCTTCCTTTGTTTGGTGGCATATATCTGAACCAGTATTGCCTGCAATAACAGAATCGGTGCTGCTTGGCGGTGGTGGCGGCGGTGGCGGTGCATCATTAGGTGTGCCAGCAGGTAAATCATCTGGCGGCGGTGGCGGTGCATCATTAGGTGCGCCAGCAGGTAAATCATCTGGCGGCGGTGGCGGTGCATCATTAGGTGCGCCAGCAGGTAAATCATCTGGCGGCGGTGGCGGTGCATCATTAGGTGCGCCAGCAGGTAAATCATCTGGCGGCAGTGGCGGTGCATCATTAGGTGCGCCAGCAGGTAAATCATCTGGCGGCGGTGGCGGTGCATCCGCTTGTAGTACATCTGCTTTTTGGCTATTCAGATCATCCGAACTTACTGGGCTTTTGTCGTTTCCACATGCTGGTAAAATTACAACCCAGCAACATACAGCTACCAATGTAATCAAACGGGTGAAGATTCTCATTTATTGGGTGTCGTACCCCTTATAAACTAAAGGTCATTAGGAAATTCAAGCAAATTAAAATACGCGTATAGCTTAATATATATATGCTTTAAGGTTAATTCATTAAGGGTCGAATTAATCAATTTTCATATTAGATGTGCTAGAACATATAATTCATTGACACGATCGCATTGCACTTATATAACCATCGCGAATACACATTTGGAGAAACATGAAAGCAATTGCAGTAGATACAGGTGGTACGTTCACAGACATGGTCGTTTTAGATCAAGATTCTGGAGAACTTACCGTTTTAAAGCTCCCCTCAACTCCTGCTGATCCAGGTCAAGCAATCATAGATGGCATTTCGGAGATATTTGATGGAGGAATTCCTCCATCTGATGTGCTATCACTATCGCACGGGACTACNGTAGGGACCAACGCACTACTAACAGGAAAAGGTGCGCATGTAGGTCTTTTTGTAACCGAAGGGTTTGGAGGCATCAATGATGTCTGGCATCTCGCACCAAGCGAAGATACGAGTAAAGTTACGAGCCCTTACGTTGAAAAAAAACCTCCAGTCCTCCCTCGCTTCCGCCGTGAGGCAAAAGAACGTGTAAATTTCAAAGGAGAGGTAGTAAAAAAGCTTGACGAAGAAGCTGTAATTGAAGCAGTGAGATCCCTTGGAAAAAGAGGTGTCGAGTCAATAGCAGTTGTCCTGTTGTTTTCATTTTTAAATCCCAAACATGAAAAACGAATAGAAGAAATCATCAAGCAAGAATTGCCTGATACTGTCGTTTCTCTTTCTTCAAGTGTATTACCACAAATGCGGGAATTCCCTCGGCTAAGCACTACTGTTGCAAACGCCTACATTGCTCCGATGATGGTTACTTATTTAGAAGCTCTAGAGCGGCGAATCAGAGAACACAAAGTCATTAGTGATGCCCTTTACGTAATGCAAAGCAATGGAGGTGTTGCAAGAATTGCAAGCGTTACGCCTGTTACCACCGTTCTTTCTGGTCCATGCGCAGGTGCTATGGCTGCTATGCAAATTGCATCTACCGCAGGCTACTCTAATGCAGTTTCCCTTGATATGGGAGGTACAAGCACAGATATTGCCCTAGGTCAACAAGGTCGAGTACTCGAAACTACGACAGGGAGAATTGGAGATTGGGAGTTAGCTGTACCAATGTTAATGATTAATACGATTGGTGCAGGCGGAGGAACAATAGCAACGGTAGAGTCAGGGGGCGGATTAAGAGTTGGTCCTGAGAGTGCAGGTGCTGACCCAGGACCTGTTTCTTACGGGCGTGGGGGAAAGCAACCAACAGTAACAGATGCAAATCTAGTCTTAGGATTTCTCAATTCCGAATCTAAGCTTGCAGGAAGAGTGGCACTAGATAAAGCAAGTGCTGAAAAAGCAATCAATGAAATGGGCGATCGTTTAGGATTAAGTACACTTGAAGCGGCAGAAGGAATAATCCGTATTGTCAATGCGAAAATGGAAGAAGGCATTCGAGCTGTCTCCACGGAGCAAGGATATGATTTACGGGACTTCGCACTAGTAGCATTTGGGGGTGCAGGGCCTGTTCCTTCAGGGAGATTAGCCGCAGACCTTCGTATGTCCAAAGTTATTGTACCTCCTGCCCCAGGAGTAACTTCTGCTCTAGGTTTACTTATGGCGGATCCTAGAAGAGATTATGTACGATCCCGTTTACGACTTGTGTCTGAATTAAAGGCTAGCGAACTCTCTGCTGTGCTTGAAGAACTCAGATCACAGGCAGAAACAGAATTTTTAAACGAGGGTTATACCCTTGATCAACTAAAATTAGAATTTAGTATTGATATTCGTTACCTTGGTCAAGGGTATGAACTCACTATTCCTCTTGGTGAATCTGACAAAATAATTCAGGATGATATAGCCGCCGCACGAACCAGATTTGATAATACCCATGAGCAAATGTTTGGGCATGCAGCGCCTGATGAAGATGCAGAAGCCGTCAACTATAGATTACGTGCTTCTGCAATTGTGGCCAAAGCATCTCTACAAGCACGTGTTCCGGCAAAAACTTCTTCGGATATTGCTAAAACAGGAAGCAGAAAAGTCTGCTTTGACAGCAAGAATGGATTGATTGAATGNCCCATCTACGATCGTGANTTACTAGAACCAGGACATCAATTCGATGGCCCTGCAATAGTAGAGCAGCTTGACTCGACCACCGTTGTTTACCCTAGTCAAAGGGCAAAAGTTGATGATTATCTAAATATCGTTATTGATGTAGTGTGAGGAGCAAAATGGCTAATGTTGATCCTATAACTTATGAAGTTCTAAGAGCACGACTAGATGGTATCGTCCGAGAAATGGAAAAGGCCGTATTTCGTACAGGATTCTCAACTATTGTGCGAGAATCCCATGATTTTAGTTGCGGCGTGTTAGATAAACAGGGAAGGCTTGTAGGGCAATCCAATCATCCCACACATATGGCTGCATACCCCGAATCAATCAAAGGATTACTAGAATTCTATTCTTTGGACGATATGGCAGAAGGTGATGCCTTTTTAGCTAACCATCCTTACTACAGTGGATGTCCACATGCTAATGACATGGTAGTCATGACACCTATTTTTCATAATGGTGAAGTTATCGCTTTTGCTGCAAGTATGGGGCATACCCCAGATATTGGAGGTGTCGCAGCTGGAAGCCGTAACGCAACTTCTCGAGATTTATTTGGTGAAGGCCTTCAAATTATGCCTGTTCGTTACATGAGAAATTACGAATTGGTACAAGATACAGCATCTTTTGTCAAAGCCAACAGCAGAGTTCCAGAAATGATGATTGGTGATCTGAGCGCAAAGGCAGGAGTGTGTTTTTCCATCGGTGAAGAACGTGTGAAAGATGCGATAACGACTTATGGTGCAGACACATTACTCCAAATGTTTGAGGACCTTGGAACCCGTACGGAACAACAAGCCCGAGATCTTATCGCGCAATGGACTGACGGTGTGCATGAATCAGAAACATGGGTAGACGATCCATCTAACCCAGGAAATCCTATTCGTCTTCATGTTTCAGCAATAAAAGAAGGNGATCGTTTGATTATGGATTTCACTCAAACTGGGAATCAAGCATCTGCTCCCATAAACGTAAGAGAACCATTTATTAGAGGGCTGGTATATCACGCAGCCATTGCTATGACTGATCCTTACCTGCCAATTAATCATGGGCTAAGTAATGCCATTGAATGTCGGTTTAGAAAAGGAAGCATATTGGATCCTGAATTCCCCGGCCCAGTAGGATTCTATTCAAAGACAGTATCAATTGCCGAAAGTGTAATAATGTCTGCAATGGCAAAAGCTGCTGGTCAACCATCATTAGCACACGGGTCTACACAAAGTTCCATTGTAATTGGATATCAAGGAGACAATGATCGCCAATATGTTCAATATGAGTTGATGTACGCCGGGGCACGTGCATGGGACGGCGGTGANGGATTCACCGGTGTAGGTGCGCNCGCNAGTGGCGGCAGGTTTACTAGCCTTGAAATCATAGAGTCTGAGTTTCCTGTAGATGTCACGAGGTTCGAGACTTTACCCGATACAGGAGGAGATGGTAAATCGCGAGGTGGACCTGGTTACATCCGTGAATATAAGGTGCGATCAAATAGCAGGCTTTCTGGAGGCGCAGCCAAACGGGAGGCTTCGGGAGTAGATGGAGGAGACTCCGGTGCCAATGCCTATGTTGTAGTACATCCAGAAACCAACGATGCCGAAAGGTACCCTGGGATCGCCTCCAATATAGGTTTGAAACCAGGCGATATATTTAGCATAGAAACTGGTGGAGGTGGGGGTGTTCTCGACCCAAAGGATCGAGACCGAAATCTAGTAAAAGGTGATTTGCAGGATGGNATTATTACGCCTGAAAAAGCTAGATCTGTATATAAATTAACCGAGGAAGAAATCACTGAAGCTTTCTCTTGAANCATAAAATTTAACGGGGCGATATGGGAGGTTACCATGAGCTTTGATCTTCTCATCAAAAACGGAATCATCGTAGACGGGACAGGCGAGAAATCGTACAAGGCCGATATAGGCATTAAGAATGGTCTAATTGCCGAAATAGGGAACCTCGATTCACCAGCTACAAGAACATTAGACGCGAGTGGTCATGTAGTTTCTCCAGGTTTCATTGATCACCATACTCATTATGATGGCCAAGTAACATTTGACCCACTTTGCACATTCTCTTGCTACAACGGCGTAACCACTGTAGTGAGTGGAAATTGTTCTTTAACATTGGCGCCTGTTCGATCTGGCGACGAGGCTGCTCTTGCAGGCATGCTTGCGAAAGTAGAAGCCATCCCATATGACGTCTTAATTAATGGCGTACCTTGGGGTTGGTCCACCTTTGCAGAATATCTCCAATCTTTAAAATCGAAATTGGGAATAAATTTTGGTGTTATGGTAGGGCATTCCGCTATCAGACGTTGGGTCATGGGTGAAGAATCTCACGAGCGCCATGCTACTGGAGATGAAATCGAAGCTATAAAAGGCGCGGTACGAGAAAGTATTGAAGCGGGAGCACTCGGAATATCATTTGACCGCAATCCTAGGCACGTAGGCATGGATGGGCGCCCTCTACCGGGGAACGTAGCTGATTTGGAAGAACTTTACAGTGTGGCTGGTACCTTAAAAGAGCTTAATACTGGTGTTATTCAGGTTGGTGATCCCTTAGGGCAAGAATTAAGTGATGGGATTTGTAGCATAATTTCAGAAAAAAGCGGCAGGCCAGTTACGTATTTATCTATCGTCCAAAGTGTCCTTGAGCCAGAGCGTTGGAAAAGCCATTTATCTCATCTAGAAAAGGTTAACTCGCAGGAAAATATTAAGGTTTACCCCCAAATCAACCCTAGACCTGGTCTTCGTTTTTTCCAAATGAATAGTGCTGAGTTTTTCAATCTTATGCCTACATGGAAATCCATTATGAATAGCAAAGACGATGAAAAAATCTCGTCTTTTTCAAATCCAAGCGTAAGATCTCAATTAGCTAAGGAAATTCAAGAAAATAACAACAAAACTGCATTAGGCTTTTCGGGTCGCTGGGATCATGTAGTAATCGTAAAACCTGCTCTAGATTCAAACGCATCACTCACAGGTAAAACTATACTTGAGATCGCACAAGAACAATCCAAGGAGCCTTTGGATGCATTCTTAGACCTCAGTATCCAGGAAGAGCTTAGAACATGGTTTGCGCGTAATCAGCAAAACAATGATGACAGTGCGATGTCTGCAATTCTTAATCATCCCTATACTCTTATTGGATTATCTGACTCTGGCGCCCATGTCGTAAGAGAAGGTGGCTATGGATATGGAGTGTACTTTTTAAGCCATTGGGTACGGTCAAAAAACATTATGTCGATAGAGGAAGGTGTACGCCAGTTAACATCCGTACCTGCAGATATTTTTGGTTTATCTAGAAGAGGCAGGATTCAAATAGGAAACAGCGCGGATATTATTGTTTTTGATTACGATAAGCTTAGTCTTAATGAATCTGAAGAGGCTTATGATCTTCCCGGAAATGCAATGCGCCTTAAACAGACTGCAAATGGTATCCCTTACACAATTGTCAATGGAGAAGTATTGATTGAACACGGAGTGCATACAGGCGCTCTGCCTGGGCATGTTGTGAAAAATAGTTCATGCATGAGTGACGATAAGGCTGCACGTTAGTTTGGACTGGGTCACAATTGCCCTCTTAGGCTCAGCAGTCTCTGGCATAGTAAATATTTTTGACAAGACTGTAATTTACAAATATGCCAACACCCCTAGAACATTGCCCCTAATGATTGGTATAGCTCAATCAACTGTAGGGTTAGTCCTATTGGCAATTGTTCAAATACCTATTTCGGCCACGATGGAGTTCGTGCTTTGGGCGCTCCTATCTGGAATGCTATGGGGATTAAGTGCCCAATTCTTAATGCATGTTCTGTTCACTGAAGAAGTATCCAGAACCGTCCCTGTATTCCAAAGCTTCCCTATTTTTACCGCGATTTTTGCATTTTTCATCTTAGGTGAAAGCCTGAATATCCTACAATGGGGTGCTATTTTAGCCGTCGTTGTTGGCGCGACTTTGATTTCAGTGAAAATAGATGTTAAAAACCGTAAGGCTTTACTAAACAAATCCCTGGCTATCTTAATGGTAGGGAGTGCAATTCAGGGAAGTGCTCACGTATTCGGTAAAGTTGCAGTAGATGAGCTACCGGTTTTATTTACTCACTCAATCAGATCACTCGGATTAGGAATAATTTTCCTTTTATTCAACCTTCGGCAGGAACCGCTGAATGATTTAAGAAACTTAATCCAACAACGAAGTCCTGCATTTATAATCAGCGGCACTAACGAATTCTTTATCGCCACATTAAGCCTGGTTCTCTCATTATGGGCACTTTCATTGGGACCAGCAGCACTAGTAACAGCTCTCACCAGTACGNGGTCATTTTTCTTAGTCGTNTATAGCTTAATCATAGGTCTAATTTGGAAAGGTGCACTAGGTGAAATTACTACAGCCTCTTCGGTTGCAACAAAATTAGTTGCCACATCAATAATCGTAATTGGTGTTTCCATAATTAGTTTGGGGAATAATTAATTTGCGATACCTAAAATATTTCAATTTTTTCTCGATGTATCGAGGCTGGCAAATTGTCGGAGTTTCGTTCCTTTCCTTATTTATCCATGGAGCTGCAACCAGTTATCTATTTGGTGTTCTTGTCGTACCAATGGAAGACGACCTCGGGTGGACTCGAACCGAACTAGTTTTAGCTCTTACTCTGGCGACATTTGTTACAGCAGGATTTGGAATGCTAATAGGGGGCTTATTTGATAAGCATGGGGCCCGGACGGGAATGACATTAAGCGCTATATTAGGTGGCTTCAGCCTAATTGGGCTCGCTTTCATAAATGCTCAATGGCAATACTATCTACTTCTTGGTATAGGAGTCGGAATCGCTAGAACAGGTCTCGAAAATATAGGTCCAAGGACAGCTATTGCAAATTGGTTTATTCGTAAACGTGCTGCCGCTTTCGCGTGGTTTAGCGGAGGAAGGGCGGTATTTGGCTTCGCTATGGTCCCTATCTTCGCATTAATTGTTGAACGGTCTTCCTGGAGGATTGGATGGGTGACATTAGGTGTGATGGAATTGTTAATTCTAGCTCCGTTAGCATGGATTATAGTTCGCAGAAAGCCTGAAGATTTTGGGCTTCTGCCAGATAATTCTCAGCCTATCGAACAAGGTAATGATAAAGCTGCAACTCCAGTGGACATTGAAGTAAGCTGGACTCGAAAAGAAGCAATACGCACTAAATCATTATGGTTCGTAGTCTTTGCCTTTGTTCTGACTGGATTTCCAGCAACTGGAATTATTGCAAACATGGTTCCTTATTTTACTGATGAAGGGCTCTCTTATAGCCTAGCAACCACGGCGTTTGCATTTTACGGGTTTGGAGCAATATTTGGGCGTCCTTTCTGGGGTTTTATTGCTTCCAGGTTTGGGGTTCATGTTGGGATGACTTTTTACGGGTTAGCATATGGGATCGCAATATCCATGTTTACACTAGCCAGCAATCCAGTGACTTTGTTTGCTGCTACATGGCCATTAGGGTTAATCATTGGAGGATCCCAGCAATTACAAGCCCAAGCTTGGCCTGATTACTTCGGGAGAAAGCATGTAGGTTCGATTAATGGGTTCACAATTTTATTAATAACCCCAGCAATCGCAGCAGGTCCATTGATTCCTGCAGCTGTCCACGATTCTATTGGTACCTATATTCCAGTATTCGCCGCATACGCATTCACTAGCTTTATTGCCGCTGGGTTTTTCTTCCTAGCCAAGCCGCCCAAAAAATAACTCATCGACTTCTAAATTTAGCTAAAAGAACCACGCAAATAGGGAAAAGAATTAGTATCGATGCAACCGAAATTAATACCACCCATCGATTACTATCTAGAATTAAATCTATTGTTTCAACCAACCATTGCAGTAACTCCGTGTCGGTGGGCTCCGAATGGTGATTGTACGATTGTTGAAAGAATTTCATTATTAAGTATGCGAAATAACAGGATTGAATCTAGATGAATAAAATTTCTCGTTCACGCTAAATGAAATTAATGATGCTCCAATTAATAGTAGAAAGGAAGTTAGCCATGTCAGGTTATATGACCCAGAAATATCAAAATTTATCCCTGCCGCTGCAACTGCCAAGGCACCTGCAAGCATATGAACCATACTGAGCATACCTGTGATTGTTCCTGCGTGACGAATACCATAAACTTCTGCTGCTAGCGCACTAGTTTGGGGAACAGAAGCTAACCATGATCCTCCTGCAATTACTGAAAAAATCCAAATTCCGTAAGAGCTAGGAAACAACAACAGCGATAAGAATCCAATTCCGCGGAAAGCGTAGATTACTGTCAAGGCATTCTTCCTTTTTATCTTATCGGATATAAAGCCAAGGCCTAAAACTCCAACTAAATTCATCAAACTAAGTAATCCAAAAGCAACCGCAGAAGACGTCTCATCTATCCCTTCAGTCTTAGCAAATTGGACAAAATGTACTGAAATAATCGCAGTTGTAACACCACATACAATATAAGACATTGTTAATTGCCACATTGGTGCAGTCCTATAGGACTGCTGCCACCTTGATACCGTTAATGGGCCTTCTTGAGCAACCCTCAGGTCTTTATTTTTACTTACAACATCTTTTTCTCCATCGGGAGCCGAGCCTATATGCTTTGGATCATTTTTCACTACAATTAAAATCAATGGCATGGCAAGTAATAAAATGGCAGCTGCTAGCGCAGCGAGCGACCAGCGCCAATTTGTCATAGCCATCAAGAAAGCTGAGAATGGAACAATAAGCATGGCACCAGCAGAACCTCCAGAAGTCAGGAGGCTAAGCGCCATGCCCCTTTTCTGAACAAACCAGCGTGATATCAGAGGTGTAACTGGAGTAAATTGAGCACCGGCAACAGCAAACGAACCAAACAAGCCATAAAAAAAGATTAGCCCCCAAATACCTGTGGATAATGCCATTCCAAGTGTACTTAACCCGAGAATCAGTACGCTCCAAGACATTACGATTTTAGCTCCATACTGATCAGACAACCTACCAACAATTGGCTGGGCTATACCATTAATCACCCAACCAGATGCAGATACAAACGAAATCATCGAAACGGAAATATCAAAATCTTTGATCCATGAAGGGACAAATAGTCCGTAACTTTGCCTAAACCCCGCAGATACGAAAATCATGAAAAAAATTGCCGCAACAATATACCACCCATAGAATAGTTCTCTACGGGAAAATGCGTTATTATTTTTCTCGTATTTCACAACTGTATGATAAACAATATTGTGTTTGACCTAAAGCCAATTGCCAATTATCTTTAAAGAAACGAGGCGCAATTTGACTGCAACAACTCAGCCGGATCTATTAGATCGCGAAATATTAAATCTAATTCAATCGGATTTCCCGTTGGATCCCGCACCTTATAAGCGAATCGCAGAAACAGTCGACTCAACTGAAAGCGAAGTTATGAGAAGAATTGAGCGGCTGAAGAAAGAAAATGTTATACGACAAGTTAGTGCCATTTTTGACACAAGGCGACTCGGATACAAAACTACACTCGTTGCCTTTAAGTATCCTGATGATATTCTGGATGAGGCAGCACAACGCATTAACAAGCACCCTGGAGTCAGTCATAATTACGCCCGCAATGGGCACTTTAATCTGTGGTTTACCATTGCGGTTCCACCATACGAAGATATTGATTCAGTGGTTAATGAAATGGCTGAGGAAACAGGCGCAATTGCAGCACGAATTATGCCTACAATTCGATTCTTTAAGATTGGTGTTAATTTTGACATGATCAAGCAGGAGGGCGCTGCATACGAATACTTCTCACCTGATGGCTACGGCCGAACAGGCTCGGCGGTAGAAAAAAAACCTGAATTAAATGAGAACTGGAACCGCACTGAAGATCTTTCTAAGAGAGATATAGAATTCATTCGAGAGCTGCAAGAAGACCTGCCAGTGACCCCCTATCCATTTGACGATATGGCTCAAAAGCTTGGTATTAGTGTGGGAGAATTATTTGAATGGGCAAAAATTGCAGTTGATAGGCAAATAATGCGCCGATACAGTGCGGTGTTGTATCACCGTAAAGCGGGATTCCATGCAAATGCAATGGCAGTCTGGCATGTCCCAGAAGAAAAAGCTGTTGAAGTAGGGCTAAAAATGGCTGAAAGCCCATGGGTTTCTCACTGTTACCAACGACCTACTTTCCCTGATTGGAAATACACTCATTTCACTATGATTCATGCAACCAATCAGCAAACTTGTGAAGAAGTCGCTACGGAAATAGCCAATTACACAGGTATAGACGATTACCTGCTTCTGTACAGCACTCGAGAATACAAAAAAACTCGAGTTAGATATTTTGTTGAGGAAGAGTACGCTGGATAATTTCAACCGATACTACCCTGCTTTTCTTGATTTGAATGGCCGCTTCGTTGTTGTGATTGGAGGGGGCATAATTGCGGAACGAAAGATCGAACAATTATTAGCTGCAAATGCAAAAATTACCTTGATTAGCCCTGACTCCACTTCGGCTGTTGAAAAACTAGAGAAAAAAAAGTTGATCCAATGGTATAGGCGAACTTATCAGACTGGGGATTTGGACGGCGCTTGGCTGGCANTTGCCGCTACAGATGATTCAGAAATTAACGCATCTATCGCACAGGAAGCAGAGCAAAGGAAAATTTTTCTAAACGTGGTAGATAAATCCGAATTATGTGGTTTCATCGCACCTTCCATAATTGAAAAGGGACCAGTAACCATCGCTATATCTACTGCAGGAAAAAGCCCAGCTTTAGCCCGAAAGCTTCGAGAGCTTATAGATGGAACTCAAAACCCAGAGCACTTTAACCATGAGGGATTTTGTAGGTGCATTGAATGGGCAGATACAATTGAAGTGCTTGCAGAAGTAAGAAATGAATTGAAATCTGAAGGTATAACTGCGTTACCAGAAAAATGGCAATCTGCAATGGATACCCACTTTCTTGAAAATGTCCAATCTGGGAACATCAAATATGCCAAAGCATATTTGAAAGATACTTTAAGTACAGGTGACAGCAACTAAATGCGNATCCTTCTCACAGGTCTTAGCCATAAAACTGCCTCTATCAATGTACGCGAGAAGGTTAGCTTAACGAATGATGTTCTACCACGGGCGCTAAAATTTTTCTCAAATTACACGTTGCAGGGAGTAATAGTTGCAACGTGTAACCGCACAGAAATTTATAGCGTCGCAACTAATGCTGGGCATGGCATCAAAGCACATCGTGATTTTTTGCAACAATTTTTTGAGATTGAAATTGATAACTTCAAGCAAAACCTTTATGTACTGGAGCAAGAAAAAGCCGTAACCCATCTATTCAGGGTTGCATCGAGTTTAGACTCACAAATAATAGGTGAGTCTGAGATACTTGGCCAAGTTAGGGATTCTTTTAGTGCAGCTGCGAAGGAAGGCATTGCAGGAGGAGCAATTGCACACCTGTTTCATAGTGCAATTCGAACCGGGAAAAGAGCAAGGACTGAGACATCTATAAGCCGCAATGCATTATCTGTAAGTAGAGCTTGTGTGCAGCTTAGCAAGCAATATATTGGGCAACTAGATCAAGTAAAAGCTTTGATAATTGGAGTCGGAGAGGCGTCTCGTCTAGCAGCTCAAGCTCTCCGAGATTCAGGTTCGCAGCAAATTACAATCACTAATAGAACAATTACAAATGCACAAGATCTTGCTAATGAAGTTAACGCTGAAATTGCATCCTTCGATCACCTAAGCTCTTTATTAATCCAATCCGACATAGTCGTAACGGCCACAGGAGCTCCTGAGCACATTATTNCTAAGAGCCAACTTTCAGAGATAATGGATAATCGACAACAAAGACCGCTTTTAATTATGGATATTGCTGCACCACGCGATGTTGAGTATGGAGCAAAAGATATTCCAGGTGTCAAAATCTTTACTTTAGACGACTTAGAAGCAATAGCAACAAATAACCGAATCGAACGTGAAGCAGAAGCTGCAAAAGTAGAATTAATTATTGATGAAGAAGTTGAGTCATTCAAGAATTGGTGGAAATCAAGATTAGTCACACCAACAATTTCTGCCATTCACGATTTCGCTGAAAATATTCGNGCCGCAGAAATATCAAAAACATTAAACCAAATCTCTATATCTTCAGAAGAAGATGTAGAGAAAATAGATAAAATGACTAAGGCAATTATTAAAAAATTATTGCATGCTCCTACAGCATCATTGCGATCCAAAAACGATGCTTCTTTTACGCAATATGCTCGAGAATTATTTGGGCTCAAAGAGTAAGAAATTTAATGCGGCACTCGATACGCATAGGCACAAGAGGCAGTAAATTAGCATTAATCCAAACAAATGCCGTTATTTCCGCATTGCAGATTGCCAACCCAGAATTAGATTTCCAGATCATCAATATCCTTTCTACCGGAGATGAATTTCCAGAAGAGAAAATTACTTCGTTTGGAATCGGCGCTTTTACGTCAAAATTAGAGCAAGCATTGATAGAGGACCGAATTGATATAGCAGTACATAGCCTGAAAGACTTACCAACATCAGAGACTGCAGGTACTACTACTATTCCTGTTTTAAAAAGAGAAGATCCTCGTGATGTAGTGATTAACCGTTGGTCTAAGTCATTTCTTGATCTTCCCAAAGGTGCACGCATAGGTACAAGTAGCATACGACGTATCGCTCAATTGCAGCACGGCTCGAAAGATATCCTATTTCTTGATATACGAGGAAATGTTGAAACAAGGATCAATAAATCATATGGAGAAAGTTACGACGGAGTAATACTTGCAGCAGCAGGGATTAAACGATTAGGACTCGAAAAACATATCACCGAATATTTGTCACCCAAAATATGTACTCCATCAGCAGGGCAAGCCACTATAGCTGCTCAAGTTCGAGAAAATGATTCTGATCTAATTAACTTCATTTACAAGATTGTCGATCAATCGACAATCTTAGCAGTACAGGCTGAAAGAGAACTACTGAAACTAGCTGGCGGTGGATGTAATGTACCTATGGGGGTTTATGCGTTTGTTAATGAAAATACGATTGAATTATTCGCTACAATTACTGAACCCGACGGGTCAATGAGTTACAGAGTCGAAATCACTGGTGAGTCGGAAGAACCTAAATTGTTAGCACATGCAGCATATCAAGCATTAATTGAGCAGGGTGCTGCTAGCCTACTGGAGAAATTACATTGAAAATTGGCACAGTTTACTTGGTTGGTTCTGGTCCTGGAGATCCCGATTTAATTACGGTAAAAGGCCACAAATTGCTACAGGAAGCTGACGTTGTCGTACATGACCGTTTAGCTCCAAAAACCCTTTTAGATATTGCAAAAAAAGCAGAATTGATTTACATGGGGAAGGAACCTGATACTCCAGGAGCATTCCAAGAACTCATAAATCATCAATTGGTGCAAGCTGCGATTAATGGTAAAAACGTCGTGCGGCTCAAAGGGGGAGACCCTTTCGTTTTTGGCAGAGGAGGAGAAGAAGCAATTGCGCTCAAAAATGCAGGAGTTCCTTATGAAATAGTCCCTGGAATATCGTCTGCAATCGCAGTTCCTGCTTACTCTGGAATACCTGTTACGCATCGAAAGATTTCTACAGCATTCACTGTAGTTACAGGGTCAGAAGACCCTACTAAACCTGAAACAACTATTGATTGGGAGTTGTTAGCTAAAACTCCCGGGACCTTANTAATTCTGATGGGCTGGAAAAGCTTACCTTCAATAATCGAAGCTTTGATCACTGGAGGTAAGTCCCCAAAAACACCTATCTCTGTGACACAATGGGGTACGATGCCTGAGCAAAAAACAGTAGATGGGACGCTAATCGACATCGTAAAAAAAGGGCTTTCTGCAAAAATAAGTTCCCCTGTTGTCACCGTAATTGGCGAAGTTGCAGGCCTCAGAAACGAAATTAAATGGTTCGAAAACGGCCAATTATTTGGCAAAAAAATACTTATCACTCGCACCAGATCTCAAGCTAGTAAATTGAGTGAACTTATTCGAATACAACGAGGGAACCCAATTGAACTTCCAACAATAGAAATTAATCCATTAGAAGATTACACCTTAATGGACAGTACGATCCTGAATTNGAATTTTTATGATTGGGTAGTGTTCACAAGTGCAAACGGAGTGAATGCTGTCGTCGATAGAATGAATATACTAAAACTAGATTCAAGAGCATTTGCCCAAAATAAAATTGCTGCTATTGGCCCAGCTACTGCTGAAGCTTTAGCACAAAATGGTATCCGTGCAGATTTTGTTCCAGATGTATACACCACACAAGCGATGGCAGATGCATTTAGTGCCTACCCCGTCGCTAATACTAACTTCCTGTTATTCCGCGCAGATATTGCATCTGCTACTCTTCCTTTAGGGCTTAAGGCGTTGAAGGCAAATGTAACTGAACTAGATGCTTACAGCACTATCACACCGGCCACTACTCCAGAAGAAGCTAGGAATTTATTACTGTCAGGTGGAATAGACGCTATTACCTTTACAAGTTCTTCTACAGTCACGCATTTGGTTGAGCTTCTAGAGGGTAATATTTCATTAATCAACTCATCTAAAGTAGTTTCGATTGGTCCTGCTACATCCAAAACTGCTGTATCCTTGGGTGTAACAATCCATGCTGAAGCCAAACAACATACAATAGAAGGATTGAATTCCACGTTACTTGAATTACTAAAAAATGAGTCAAATACATAAAAATACATTCCCAAATAATTCAGCTTCGCTATTTCCCGTAAAGAGGCTCCGGAGATTGAGGCAAACTGCATCGCTTAGAGAGATGATAAAAGAAACTAGAGTCAGCGTAAGTGACTTGATATATCCAATTTTTGTTACCCATGGGACTAATCGTAAAATCCCAATCGAGCCAATGCCAGGGCAGTATCAATTATCCATTGATTTGATGATTAATGAAGTAGAAGAAGTGCGACAATTAGGCATACGTTCCATACTCTTATTTGGTATTCCCTCTCAAAAGGACTCATCCGGATTTGAAGCATTCAATGAAAAAGGTATTATTCAGCAAGCCGTGCGGATGGTAAAACAGAAATTTGAAGACATAGTTGTAATTACAGATGTATGCCTTTGTGAGTATACGGATCACGGTCACTGTGGTGTACTACAGAAAAATGGCACGGTAGACAATGATCAGACTTTGGAATTATTAGCAAAAATCGCTANATCTNATGCCCGATNTGGAGCCGNCATCATTGCACCATCGGCAATGATGGACGGTCAAATCGGCACAATACGTGCTGCTCTAGATACGGAATTGTTCAATAATGTTCCCATCATGGCATATGCTGCAAAAATGAACTCTTCCTTTTACGGTCCGTTTCGCGTCGCAGCAGAATCTGCCCCAAAAGAAGGTGATAGGAAAACTTATCAAATGGATGGATCAAATCGATCTGAGGCAATACGGGAATTAATCCAAGATGCCGCAGAAGGTGCAGATATTTTGATGGTTAAGCCTGCCTTGGCATATTTAGATATCATCTCTTTAGCTAAAAATCATTTCCATATACCCATTGCTGCATACAATGTCTCTGGTGAATATTCAATGCTGGTCGCTGCTTCAGCTAATGGTTGGATTGATCAAACAGATGCAATGATAGAAATGCTTACGAGTATTAAACGAGCTGGAGCAGATTTAATCATTACTTATTTTGCAAAATCCGCAGCTAAGGTTATTAACACGATTTAACTTTATGTCTAACGAACGAGAGCGAATCGGCTCAAAATTAATGGATAATGGAGTCTCCGTCTTCACGCCACTAGGCTTAAATTCGGACATTGATTTTGCTATTCGAACAGGGGACGGTACCTACATAGAGGTTATCGTTCGTAACCATAAGCCTGAAAATGGTCATTCTTTTCAAATGAATCGGTTCAGGCCTCGTCCTCATCTATTTATAATTTGCATCACATCGAAAGAAGAGCATTGGATCATACCCTCTACCGTATTTGAGCGCTTCGCCTCAGGTGCGCCAGTCGAAGCTTCTTGGGTATTAAATCTTGATCCATCGAATCCAAACAACCAGNTCCCAGAAAGACTATCTGTTTATCAAGAGCGCTGGTCTTTGCTTTCAAACTATACGTCATTTAAATCTACGTTAAATGATCCAGTAGCACTCAAAGTACGAATCGCAATGGGGTAACTATGAATCAATCTAATTCAATAAAATTATTTCAACGTTCTCAAAATTTACTCCCAGGGGGGGTTAATAGTCCAGTACGTTCTTTCAACGGAGTCGGAGGAACGCCACCGTTTATAGCCAAAGGATTAGGTGCCCAAATTTGGGACGTNGACGGGAATCAATATACTGATTTCCTCGGTTCGTGGGGACCTTTAATTCTTGGTCATGCACACCCTGCAATCACAGAAGCAATTAGATCCACTGCATTAGATGGAACGAGTTTTGGTGCTCCGACAGAAAAAGAGTTGGAGTTGGCTGAGCTGCTCACAAGCGCTATTCCATCTATACAAATGCTGAGACTCGTAAGCTCAGGAACTGAAGCCACAATGAGTGCCATTCGTACAGCCCGAGCTTACACTGGCCGAAATAAGCTAATAAAATTTAATGGTAACTATCATGGGCATTCTGACGGGCTACTAGTAAAAGCAGGTTCAGGTGCAGCCACTCACGGAATTCCTACCAGTGCAGGAGTTCCGCAAAGTTACGCCTCAGAAACATTAGTCGCAGAATTCAATGACTTAGAGTCTGTTGAATTATTGATCGCAGAAAATATAAATCAGGTTGCGAGCATAATCATTGAGCCAATTGCCGGGAATATGGGAGTGGTAAAACCAAGGCAAGGTTTCCTTAAAGGCCTTAGAAAAATATGTGATGACAATGGAATTTTGTTAATTTTTGATGAAGTCATAACTGGTTTTCGTGTTAGCTTTGGAGGAGCCCAAAGTCTCTACAACGTAACTCCAGATCTAACTTGTTTAGGCAAAATAATTGGAGGAGGGTTGCCTGTAGGTGCTTACGGAGGGAGGCAAGATATCATGAAAATGGTCTCTCCTCTTGGACCTAGCTATCAAGCAGGTACGCTTTCCGGCAATCCTTTAGCAGTAGCAGCAGGGATAGCTTGTATCAAAGAACTACATAAACCAGGGACGTATGAAAAGCTAGAAGAATTAGGTCATCGGACTGAAACGGGATTGAATCAGGCTGCCAAGGAGACAGGCCTAAATGTTCACATTAATCGAGTGGGATCCATGTTTACTCTCTTTTTTACAAATGAAGAAGTTGCAAACTGGAGTAATGCATCTTCCTCCAACACTGTTCTTTATTCAAATTACTTTCATTCGCTTCTTACAAATGGAATTTACATCGCCCCATCACAATTTGAGTGTGGATTCGTTTCATTAATGCATACTTTCGATGATGTTGATGAAATGTCAGCAAAAGCAAAATCTATCTTTGTTGATTTACAAGAAAATTAGGAGTTCCTAGTAATGCGTACGGNANCACTANATTTAATATTAATTAGCACATTATCGCTTCTAAGTGCTTGTGGCTCAGGTGAAGCTTCTCCTACTCCAACTCCCAGCAAAGCCTTAAACGGGGAAGTAAATGTAATCTTGAAAAATTATAGCTTCGTTCCAGAGCGTTTATCTTTTTCTACCAACGAAACTGTAAAATTCGTGATGAATTCTTCTGACTCAGTTCATTCATTTACCATTAGGAAACTAGGCATCAATTGGATGGTGTCGAGAAGTGATGAGCCAATTGTCCAAGAATACACTTTCACTAAACCCGGAACCTATCAATTGATCTGTATTATAAGCGGACATGCAGCAGAAGGTATGGTAGGCGAAGTTGTTGTAGAGTAGAATCATTCTACTAATTCTAAGGAGTGTGTGTCGTGGAATTAACAGGAACAGCAATTTACTTAGACCTCATGAGGGTCGGACACATTTTTAGCGGTATCCTATGGATAGGGATTTTGTATTTTTATAATTTTATACAAGCTATCGCATTACCACGTATGGACGCCTCTGCGCGACCTCATTATCAGACTACGATTTTACCATTTTCACTAAATGTATTTCGCTGGGCTTCCTTAGCTACTCTAGTATTCGGGGTACTACTGATCCTAGGTTTTGCCGCTGACCAAGGTGATGCATACTGGGATTCCTACCAATTTCGCAATGTTGCAATTGGTGGTGTGCTAGGAATCATTATGGCCTTTAATGTTTGGTTCATTATCTGGCCAAATCAGCAAAAAATTATTGCCGCAGTTAAGGACACGCTAGAAAATGGTACAGCAGCACCTGCGGAACAGCCCAAATGGGCTCGTACAGCTCTGCTTGCATCACGTACCAATACTATGCTCTCTTTCCCTATGCTCTTCTTCATGGTGGCTGCTCGTCATCTACAAGGTCTTTGGGCATAAGACAAAAAATATTTATAGAAAGGTTCTATTATGAAAAACCCTCTAGATACCGTTAAAGGAACAATTGTCGCGGGAGTCTTAATTACTGTAGTGCTTGTAGTCGCGATACGGTTAGTCGCATAATTTTATTATCGTAAAACAGGCCGGATTTAAATTTCCGGCCTGTTTTTATATTCCCAATAACCTCTCTTTAATTTTGCCTTCTACTGCCAAATCAATCATAGTCCATGCCATAGCTACTGAGCCGTCATAAAGCGCTTGCATCGCAGAGTCTGTAGCACACGCCTCCGTAAACTCTGGCTGATGGTTCACTGCAGGGAGGCAATCAATTCCAATCGCTGGATGTATAGTCGGAAGCTTCAATGAAACATTACCCATATCAGTTGATACAGGAGTTGCAGGGTTAGATTCGCCTAATGCAGGAAATTTCCGCCCCAATGCCTCTGCATTCTTTTGGTACAAAGTCGCAATATCTAAATCATGCTCTAAGTGCGCAAAAGGTTTATCTCCTCCAACTAATTTTAATTTTGAGCCAGTTGCCAATGCTCCAGCTTCGAAACATCGTAGTACTTTTTCATAAACGTCATCTAATTCTTGTAAATTACGTGCTCTAACCGCGTAATCAGCCGAAGAATGAGCCGGAATGATATTGAATGCATCTCCTCCATTCGTAACCATTCCATGAACTCTATCCGTAGATCTAAGATGCTGACGTAACAAACCAATTGATGTTTGTGCAATCGTCAATGCATCTGCTGCATTGATTCCCTGTTCAGGGAAACCAGCTGCATGGGCAGATTTCCCTTCATAATGAACTTCCATAAAAGCTGCAGCGACGATTGGCCAAGTCGCAACATCCCAAGGAGCAGGATGCGTCATCATTGCCACATGCGCCCCATCAAATGCGCCGTTTTCCAACAAATGAATTTTCCCTCCAGATCTCAAAACTTCCTCTGCAGGGGTTCCTAAAACTGTAACTTTCAATCCAGCATCATCAGCTACCGCTGCCGCGCCTATGCCTGCGCCCACTGCAGTAGCAGCAATAACATTGTGGCCACATGCATGCCCAAGACCAGGAAGTGCGTCATATTCCGCACATACAATTATATGTAACGGCCCCGATCCTTTTGTCGCTCTGAATGCCGTGGGCAAATCACATATGCCGGACTCAACTTCAAATCCAACTTGATCGAGATATTCTCCTAGCCAACTCGAGGCTTTCTCTTCCTCATACCCGATTTCAGGATTTGAATGAATCCTTCGACTAAGATTCTCAAGTGCTTCTCGGTGTCGATCAATTTTATCCTTACTTGCCTTTTTTATTTTTTCCATCGTATCCCCTCCTTTGAGAAATCTACGTGAACACGTTTGCATTCATACGTTATGTGATCGATCATGGCATGTAGCATAATCTAATCAGCTAATTGGAGGTAATATGGTAACTATTTCTGAAAGATACGAACCTTGGACCTTAACTCCTTATGAAAAATGGGTTTCTGATGAGGGTCTCGCTGTTCATACTCAACAACTAGTAGCTAATATTCATACCGTTGAAGTTTCTGATTGGCATAGAACAGGTACTAAGGCCGCATTGCTTGATTTAACGGGAGATCCGCTTGAGGGTGCACTTATTAATAACCAAGGAACAATTCGTTTTGTATGTGATATCCCACCTGGTGGTACCTTCAAATTGGAACGTCATATGTATGAAGAAATCTTTTTTGTGGTAAAAGGTCGAGGCGCTACAGCAGTTTGGTACGACGGAACGCCAAAGCATACCTTCGAGTGGCAAACAGGAAGCGTTTTCTCTATACCTTTGAATTCTTGGCATGAAATTTATAACGCTAGCGGAGACGAAACAGCCAGACTCTATGGGGCAACTAACGCGCCCACTGCATTCAATCTATATGGCAGTCCTGAATTTATTTTTGATTGCCCAATGACCTTTCCTGATCGATTTGACCCTAATGATGAGCTTTATTTCAGTGGTAAATCAACCAAACTAGAAGATCGATTCATGGAAACCAATTTCATCCCTAATGTATATAGCGTGAATCTTGATCGTTGGACTGCGCGTGGACCTGGAGCCAACATGATGATCAATATGGCAAATGGTCATTTTATATGTCATTTGTCAGAATTCCCTGCCGGAACATATAAAAAAGCTCATACCGGTGAAGCCAATAGAAAAAAAGCTGGGTTAGTATCTGATGTCGCTTACCTTTTTTTAAGTGGAGAAGGATATGATCTGCAATGGCCAGAAGGAACTTATCCTTCACCCGGAACGGATTGGGAACAATTAGACTACAAAACAGGAACCTTAATGTCCCCTGGTCCCGGTTATCACCAACATTTCAATTGTAGTGCTGAGCCGATTCGTTACCTTGTACTAAGGTACGGAAACCCAAGATTCGCCGGATATGTAGGAACCAGATATAAGGAAACTGGTGGACCTCAAATTCAATTTAAACAGGAAGATCCTGCCATTAGAAAGCATTTTGAAAAAGAATTAGCCAGTCGAGGCGCAGTCTCTCATATGGAACATTATGGCGACGAACCATAAATGTTCTTACTCAAGATAAAACTCAAAGGACAAATGGATTGATCGGGAAAAATCCAGACTTAGCCAACAATTCGACTTTGGGGAGCGTAAATCCTGCAAATGTTGTTATAAAAGTCGTATACGCAGGTGTGGAAGTCGCTTTTACAAAAAATGCGATCATAGTTTTAGGAAATGACGGGTCGAGAAATTATCTCATTCCTACTGACGATATAAAAATGCAATTCCTAAAACCAATGTATTATCACGATTGGGACCACTCTAAAGGGAAAGTAAGGTACTGGAAGTTATGTATCAGGGGAAGAGAAGCAGATGCTGCGGCATGGTCATTTATAAATCCTGAAATATCAATAAGAAACTATATTTCATTTAATCCCGAAAACGTCGATAAATATGTTGTCACCCAAATATAAAGGAATTTTAGATGCCAGATTTTTTTGAAATTATTAATGCACAACGAGCAATCCGAAGATTTAAACCTGACCCTGTTCCTCAATTATTAATAGAAAAACTTATTGAGTACGCTACTAAAGCTCCTTCAGGAAGCAATAAACAACCATGGGCTTTTGTAATAGTAACGGAACAGGATAAAAAAAATAAAATTGCTCATTGGTACCATGAAGGATGGGTGGCTGTTTATGAATCAGATCCATCTAGACCACGCAATGCTGTGTATGAATCTGCTCTTCATCTTGCAAATCATCTTCATGATGTACCCGTACTTATTTTCCCCTGTATAACTGAATCAAATGGACGTGTTCCAAGTTTTTCTAGCGGGGCATCCATATATCCTGCTGCGCAGAATTTGATGCTGGCAGCCACAGCTCTTGGGTTAGGCTCTGTAATCACAACATTTCACCGTCGTCATGAAAATGATGTAAAAGCCCTACTAGGGATTCCTGAAGAATTCACCACCTCATGCATGATCCCTATTGGGTGGCCTGCAGAAGGTGAACATTTTGGCGGATCAAAACGCAAGCCAGTTAGCGAGGTTATTCACTACGAAAATTGGTAATTTGGATTTTAGATATCCAGCCATCCTCTTCCAAGTAATGCGCCTCTAGCATACGCAACTTGACCCCCATGATGTACTGATTCCACAATAATTCCCGGAAGCCGTTCTTTTAAGGGAACTTCTTCTGTTCCTCTAACCGGGGGCACCATGCGCATCAAATCAGACTCAGACAGCGAGTCAAGAAAATCATCAGTGTTNCGCCTCACTGCTTTGTAATANTCGATAAGAATCTGAGAACTCGGTGCAAAAAATGCATCGACTTGCTCATTAGTATCACCATTCCCGCGATAACTCGGATCCGGTGGCATCCCAAAGTGAATATACCAGTCCCCTGTCACCCATTCGGTCTCTTTGAATATTAGTGTCGAAACAGCATAATCTTGAACTCTAGATAAATGCCACATTAACCAACCAATTGGATTTGACTCTGGGGCAGGTCTTATCCTGAGTTGATCAGGCGATAAACCTTCAACTGCAGGTATCATATAGCGTTCATTTCGATCTAATGCATCTTTAAGAACTTCGCCTAATGACATATAACCTCTTTCCTAAAGAAGGGTGCGACAAAAAAATGTCACACCCTTCTTTTGGCATATTCTTTCTCAAATTTATGCAATAGATGCAGTTGCACCAGCTTCTTCAAGCTTCTTGACTGTGTCTGCAGCATCATCTTTACTAATATTTTCACGTATAGCTGCAGGAGCTGACTCTACTAGCTCCTTTGCTTCTCGCAAACCTAAATTAGTTAATTCACGAACAACTTTAATAACATTAATTTTGTTTGCACCAATGTCTGTGAGTGTTACAGTCACTTCGTCGGAATCGCCAGCATCTCCACCAGCAGCAGGTGCGTCTCCAGCAGCAGCAGGTGCAGCTGCAACAGCTACTGGAGCTGCTGCGCTAACTCCAAATTCTTCCTCCAATGCTTTTACCAACTCAGAAAGCTCAAGCACTGAAAGGGCCTTAATTGACTCCAATAATTCATCTTTAGTTGCCATACTCTACCTCTCCATTCTCCTCATTTAGTCTATAAATTAATTACTTGCACCCAACTGCTCAGCTCTACGCTGCAAGACAATAGCCAAGGAACGAGTCGGCCCACTTAGCACATTAACCAAGCCAGAAATAGGTGCATTCATCTGCCCTAAAAGCTTAGAAATTAATTGGTCTTTACCAGGAAGAGCAGCAAGTGCAGTTACTTGTGACTCAGATATCAACAGCCCATCCAAGATACCTTTACGTATCTTCATCTCGGCATTGCTTTCTTTTAGGAATTCATTTACAGCTTTTGCAGCAGCAACAGGTTCATCATAACCAATGACAATACCCGATGCTCCTTCTAAAATTTCTTTGAACGCCTCTAGCCCAGCTTTCTCAGCCGCAATAGAGGCAATTCTATTTTTTACAACCTTGTACTCAACACCCGCACTGCGTAAGTACCGGCGCAAAGATGTAATTTCATTAACACTCAAACCAGAAAAATCCGTAGCAATCGCAATAGAAGCTCGACTTAGTTTTTCTGCTAATTCAGTCACTGCTTGTATTTTCGCCTCTGTCGGCATACCTCACCTCAAAAAAAAACCGCATCCAAAGACGCGGGTTAATAACAATTTCAGTCAATAACCTCGGTGGGCCCTTACAAGGCTTAACTCTATTTAACAGAGACCCACTGTCTTCGGTACCTATATATTACTCTACTTTCATCGCCATAGTCGACCCCAGCTCTAGTTGAACACTTGGGCCCATAGTTGTCGTTAAAAATACTGTCTTAACAAACTGACCTTTCACCGCCGATGGTTTCAATTGATTAATTGTATCTACTACAGATGCGACATTTTCCATCAATTTTTCATTATCAAAACTAGCTTTCCCCACAGGGGAATGGATAATCGCCGTCCTGTCCATTCTTAATTCAACTCGTCCTTTTTTTGCCTCTTCTACAGCATTAGGAATATCTTGTGGTTGAACAACCGTGTTAGTTCGCGGATTAGGCATCAATCCTTTCCGTCCAAGCACTCTTCCCAATTTACCAATTTTACCCATCATATCTGGAGTAGCTATCGCAACATCAAAATCGAGAAATCCTCCGTCGATTTTCTCAATTAAATCATCTGCACCAACGATTTCAGCTCCTGCCTCAGTCGCGGCTCGAGCAGCCTCACCGGTAACGAAGACTGCAACACGTACAGTTTTCCCGAGACCATGAGGGAGTGTTGCCACACCTCTCAATTGTTGATCTGCGTGGCGCGGGTCTGCACTCGTACGAATGTGAATCTCGACCGTCTCATCGAATTTAGTAGCCGAAGCATTTTTCAGCAAATCAATAGCTTCGGATACTTCATAAGACTTGTCCTTATCTATCTGATTTAAAGCGTTTTTATATCTCTTGCTCTGAGCAGCCATTTACTCTCCTTCAACCCCCACACCCATACTGCGTGCAGTACCTTCTATTATCTTTATAGCTGCATCAACGTCAGCTGCATTCAAATCTTGTTGCTTAGACTCCGCTATTTCACGCAATGCAGCACGCGAAATAACTCCAACTTGTTCATGTCTTGCACGACTCGTTCCTTTAGAAAGGTTTGTCGCCTTACGAATTAATTCAGATGCAGGGGGGGTTTTCGTAACAAAAGTGAATGACGTATCTTCAAAAACAGTAATTTCAGCAGGAATTATCGTACCTGCTTGATTAGCAGTCCTAGCATTATATTCTTTCACAAATTGCATTATGTTAATTCCGTGTTGTCCCAATGCAGGACCAACTGGTGGAGCAGGGGTCGCTCCGCCTGCAGGTAACTGGAGTTTTAATATTGCTCTAACTCTCTTAGCCACTATGCCCTCTCTACTTGTAAGAAATCTAATTCTACGGGAGTCTCTCTTCCAAAGAAGGATACCAAGACTCGGAGTTTCCCTTTATCTTCATCAACTGAATCGACCGCGCCCATAAACTCTGCAAACGGTCCACCTGTAATACGCACCATCTGTCCAATAGCTAAGCCAACTTTCACCCGAGGAGTAGGTGCTTCCATTCGGTTCAGTATGCCATTAACTTCGCTTTCTTCAAGCGGAACAGGCTTAGGACGACGTTCGTTCTCATCTTCTGCAGAAACAAAGCCTGTGACACCAGGAGTATTACGCACAACGTACCAACTCTGGTCATCCATCTGCATTTGTACCAAGATGTAGCCAGGGAAAATTTTTTTCTGCACTGATTTTCGCTGGCCTTCTTTTATCTCTATTTCTTCCTCAGTTGGAACAATGACTTGAAAGATCTTATCTTTAACATCCATTGATTCAATCCGAAGTTCCAAATTTCGCTTCACACGATCTTCTTGACCAGAGTACGTGTGAATAATGTACCAATTAGTTTCAAACTCTGTAGTAATAACTTGCTCTGTCATTTCGTTCAACTTTCTCAAGCATTAAGCAACATTGATGCCTGACTTGAGCGGCTCATCTACAAAAAAAGGCGTTCCACCACTTCACTAAATCCTAAATCCCACGCAGCAAGGATTAACCCAACTACAGCGGATACTCCAATAACTAAAATCGAAAGCCGTGTAGCATCCTCTCTAGAAGGCCATGTTACTTTGGTTAGTTCTCCAAAAACCTCAGCAACAATAGCAAACCTAGATCGCTTCTTGGCCTGACCTCCGTCCATCACTGAACGTAATGGGTTCCGTCCTCTAGCTTGTGTCAATTATCGAACCTCTCTATGCAATTGATGTGATCTGCAACGAGGACAAAACTTGTTTAACTCAAGCCTATTAGGATCGTTTCTTCGATTTTTTTCACTATGATAGGTTCGCTCCCTGCACTCAGTACAAGCTAGCTCAATGAGCTGGCGAACATCTCCTCTTTTCTTAGCCACATTTTCTCCTAGGAGACGCTGGTAATTACTCCAGCGCCAACAGTCCTACCACCCTCACGAATAGCAAACCTCAATCCAGGCTCCATTGCCATTGGGTTTATCAATTTAATATGCATTTGAGTATTATCTCCAGGCATCACCATCTCTACACCATTAGGTAGAGCAATTTCACCCGTTACGTCACTAGTGCGAATATAGAACTGTGGCTTGTATCCACTAAAGAATGGAGTGTGGCGACCACCCTCATCCTTTGACAAAACGTAAACCTCAGCTTCAGCTTCAGTTACGGGCTTAATAGAACCAGGTTTCGCAAGAACTTGACCTCTCTCGATGTCATCTCGTTCTACACCACGAAGAAGTGTACCTACAGCATCGCCAGGTTCAGCTTCATCTAGTAATTTATGGAACATTTCCACCCCCGTAACGGTAGTCTTGCTAGTGTCTTTCACACCAACAATTTCAACCTCGTCACCCGGGTGAATAGTACCGCGCTCTACACGACCAGTAACTACCGTACCTCGTCCTTTGATCGAAAAAACATCTTCAACAGGCATTAAGAAATCACCATCGCGCGGCCGTTCAGGAACTTCGATGTACTCGTCAATTTGCTTAACAAGCTCCAAAACCCCAGCGTATTCGGCGGCAGAAGCATCTGTACTATCAGATTCCAACGCTTGAAGGGCGCTAAGCCTGACAATCGGAGTATCGTCCCCAGGGAAATCATACTTACTCAGTAGCTCACGAATCTCCAATTCAACAAGTTCTAGAAGCTCTTCATCATCCATCATGTCACATTTATTCAATGCCACCACAATCTTAGGTACTTCTACTTGTCGAGCCAAAAGGATGTGCTCTCGAGTTTGTGGCATTGGTCCATCCGGAGCAGATACCACAAGAATTGCTCCATCCATCTGAGCAGCACCAGTAATCATGTTTTTAATATAGTCAGCGTGACCTGGGCAGTCTACGTGAGCATAATGCCGAGTCTCTGACTCATATTCAACGTGAGAAATATTAATTGTTACACCACGAGCTTTCTCTTCTGGTGCACTGTCGATCGAATCAAATGCACGGAACGAACCTGTACCGGCAGTTGCGAGCACTTTAGTGATTGCCGCTGTCAGTGTTGTTTTTCCATGGTCAACGTGACCAATCGTACCCACATTAAGGTGAGGTTTATTTCGTTCAAACTTCTGTTTAGCCATCTAATTTCTCCTCTATCTCACAGCTACTAGAGCCTCAGATCAATCAATTTTCCTAACTACAGTGCCCAGTACCATCGATGGAGCCCACAATCGGACTTGAACCGATGACCTCGTTCTTACCAAGAACGTGCTCTACCGTCTGAGCTATGTGGGCTAATCGCCAGCCTGCACACACCAAATAATGGTGGAGGGAACAGGATTCGAACCTGTGTAGCCCGAAGGCGTCAGTTTTACAGACTGATGGATTTAGCCACTCTCCCATCCCTCCGCAAGGCCATTGCCTAGTTTATCACCCTATTCTCGTTCCAGACAAAATCTGGAGCCCGAGGAGGGAATCGAACCCACAACCTGCCGATTACAAATCGGCTGCGCTAGCCGTTGCGCCACTCGGGCTAGGACGGCACTCGCAGAATTAAAAAGACGGCCCGAAGGCCATCCGTTCAATTATAGGTTTTAGTTGTACATTCAGTCAATATTCGCCTCTGACTATACATAAGATAAATAAGGGCTATTGGATGATCATTTTCTTTAATACTTTAATAGTCGATCCTATGGTATAAAGAAAATAACGCTGTACAAAGGNAAGAGCTAAATTGATGAGACCTAGAGTTGTTTTTTTAGGGTTATTTTGTTTTCTAATGTTGATTTATTTTTCATTTTCAGCATTTCTTCCAAGTATTTATATTTTCCTAATTCAGTTATTAGTCGTAGTGGCCTTATTAGTAGTCCTTAAAATTATAATAGGAAAACAAAGCCGCTGAGCTAAAAATCTACATTAAGTGTAGTGACGTTATTGGCAGTGATATCCAATACACGAACACAATGATTTTTTGTATCTGCAACGTATATTTTATCCTTTGCAATAGATAAGCCTCTCGGTTCATTGAACCGTGCTATTTGGAAGACCCCGTTCACGAACCCTTTTTGGTCCGTGCCTGCAATGGTTGTTATTTCTTCACTAGTTAACCCAATTCGCTTAATTTTGTGATTATGAGTATCGGAAATATATAAAACTCCACCGTTTTCAGTAATTCCCTGCGGCATTCTTACTTTTGCATCTGAAATTGAGCCATCCACATCACCATATTCAAATTTATCAGACCCCAATAATGTCTTAACCTTATGCGCCGAGCTTAAATCAGCCAAACGTACAGCACTTGCAGCAGTATCAAGAAAATAAAGTACTCCATCATCATCAACATCGATAGCAGTCGGATCTAATAGCAAGGCATGTTCTGGGACATTATCTTGAAATCCCTGTATCCCTAGGCCCACCATTGCCTGAATGATTCCACTATCTAAGCTGTACGCCCATATTTGAGACCTACCGTTCATGGTTATGTATAAATTTCTTCCCTCTAACGCTAAATCCCATGGAGATTCCAGGTCTATTTCTAACGCTTCACCACCATCGACCCTCCTTCCCGAAGGCATACCTGTACCTGCAATAGTGTCGACATTAGAAAATTCTAAGTCGATCATACGAACTTGGTGATTAAACGTATCGGCAACAAACAAAATTTCCCCCATTCTTACAAGGCCTTGGGGATGATTAAATTGTGCAGATTCGAAAGAACCATCTGACAAACCTTGATTCCCGTTGCCAATTAAAGTTTGTATCTCACCGTCTAGAGTAGTTACAACTATACGATTATGACCGGTATCAGAAATGAACAATCTATCATTTTCACTGTCAGCCAGCACATAAGTAGGGGATTTCAAGTTTTGATTAACCATCATGTATGTTTCTCGTAATTAAAAAATCCAAACCTTTATCATTCTAATGTATATAATTAAGCCATGATTAAATATGAACCAGTTATAGGACTTGAGGTCCATGCTCAATTAAAAACCGCGAGTAAAATGTATTGCTCTTGTAATTCCGATTACCAAAATGCGGCGCCTAATACTCGCGTATGTCCTGTATGCCTCGGATTACCAGGTGCCCTCCCGGTAATTAATCGCGAAGCCATTAAATCAATCATCATGATTGGACTTGCTTTAAATTGTAGTATTTCCGAATATAGTAAATTCGATCGAAAAAATTACACTTATCCAGATTTGATGAAAGGTTATCAAGTCTCTCAATATGATCTACCTGTTTGCCTAGACGGTTATATGGATCTATCCATTGAAGGCACTAGTAAACGAATTGGAATCGAACGGGTTCATATGGAAGAAGACGTAGCAAAATTAAGTCATCATATAGACTCCGTTTCTGGTCAAGGTTATTCCTTAGTTGATGTAAATCGCTCCGGAGTTCCTTTAGTGGAGATGGTAAGCCGTCCTGATATTCGCTCAGCGGAAGAAGCAAGGCAATACCTGATTAACTACCAAACCATTTTGAGGTACCTAGGTGTATCGACAGCCAATATGGATGAAGGTTCATTCCGATGCGATGCAAATGTGAGCATCAGACCAGAAGGGCAAAAGGAATTTGGCACCAAAGTCGAAATTAAAAACATGAATAGTTTCAGGTCTGTGTTTCGTGCTATTGAATATGAATTAGAACGGCAATCGGATGTTCTCAGCTCGGGAGGAAGAGTAACTCAAGAAACACGCGGCTGGCTCGAAGACAAGGGAGTGACGATTTCATTACGTAGCAAAGAAGAAGCAAATGATTACCGGTATTTCCCTGAGCCCGATTTGCCTCCTTTAAGTATCTCAAAAAATTGGGTATCTGAAATTGCAAGTTCATTGCCCGAGCTACCTTCTACCAAAAAAACTCGCTTCATGAAGCAATACGAGCTATCTGAGTATGACTCAAGCCTACTAACCAATTCTTATAGAATTGCTGATTATTTTGAAAAATCTGTGTCAATAGCATCAGAAGAATTTGAATTAGGGAAAAATTCAGCAAAATCTATCGCTAATTGGACTATTACAGAATTAACTAAGCTTTCTAATGAATATAGTATCGAAATCTACGATTCCAAGGTCACCCCAAATCACCTAGCTGAGTTAATTTCGTTAATTGAAAAAAATGTAATTGGCACTCCTCAGGGGAAAACAGTACTAGCTGAAGTTTTTGTATCCGGTGACGCCCCTACCAGAGTTGTTGAAAAACTAGGATTAGCTCAGATTTCTAACTCATCTGAATTAGACTCTATTGTAATTACAGTTATTTCAGAGAATCCTAATGCAGTCGCAGATTATAAATCTGGTAAAGAAACTGCAGCAAAATTTCTTGTAGGTCAAGTAATGAAAGCTACCCAGGGAAAAGCTAATCCCAGTGTGGTTTCGGGCATAATAGTAGAGCATTTAAAATCTATGTAACTTAAATGGGGAATAATGAGTACTTATATTAGTTTTGCAGTAATTATTGTCGTCGCCTTGTTAATTGCGAGCATTTTGCTTCAGGTAAAAGGTGCTGGTGGAGGTCTTTTCGGGGGAGGTTCAATCGAATCGTTTCGGACCCGTAGAGGGTTAGAAAAAACTCTATTCCAATTCACTATTGGATTGGCAGTCTTATTTGTCGTGCTTGCTTTATTGCAGCTGACATATGCCTAACTGAGCCCTGTGGTACTTTCGTAGTAATCAGATAAACGTTGCGTGCCCCATGTTGGAGCAATTATATCTGTTGCACTTAACGCTAAACGGTACAAATCTACATCAAAATTGTGCGAACCCCGAAATCGTCGAATCCCTGCTTTAATTTGCTCGCGCCATGTCAAAGAGAATTTTATGGGGATATCGCCAAGTTTTTCACTTGCAATCTGGGCTAATTCTCCATAAGAATAAATATCAGGGCCGCCTATATCAATTTCATTATCTTTTCCATGAAGGGCGTTAACCAAACATTTCGCAACATCAACTTCAGCTATAGGGTTAGTTTTTGCTAACCCCGTCCCCACTATAGATATTTTCTTAGATTTTGTGCCTTGCTCAATTAGAGAGCGTAATGTTGAAAATGTTATAGTCGATCGGACTACGAAAGAATTAAGATTCGCATCAGTTAGAGATGCTGCAAAGGATTCATGAGCTCTTATATATTCAAGTCTGCCTAAAAACCTTCCTCCAAAGGTCGAAAGGTATCCGAATCTTTTTACTTTCGCTTTAACTGCCTCTTTAAGCAAATTTAAATTACCAACTTCATCTATTGAATGAAATGTCACTCCTTTAGTCTGAAATTTATTCACATAATGAAGCGGAGCACCAGCGCAAGAGATGACATAGTTTACTCCTGAACACACCCCTTCTATCGCGTTAGAATTTTGAATATTTCCGACAAAAATTTCCTCTGGGCTTGAAGTTAATTTATCAGGATTTCTCACAAGAGCACGCACTCTAATCCCACGCTCTTGTAGCTGATGAATTACGTGGTTACCGATACTACCTGAGGCACCTGCCACAAGAGCTAGTTGCGGTACTAGATTTTTCGCCATGTTGTTCCTTCTGGAGTATCTGTTATTTCTATCCCTAATGAATTAATTTGATCACGAACTTCATCCGCATCCTTATACTTTCCCATCGTTCTTAACTCAGATCTTTTTTTAATCAGTGAATTAAGAGCATCCAAAGTTATTTCATCAATGGCATTAGCATCTTCTGAGAGAGTAAACCCTAGAAGATGGGAGAGCTTTTGTAGGGCGTTTTGCGCATTTTTTATTCTCTTGTTACCCTGTGCAGCCTCTCTGTTTATTTCCCTGACTAGATCAAATAAACACGCTAGCGCTTGAGGAGTATTTAAATCATCATCCATTGCGGAAACAAAACGTGATTTAAAGTCACTGACATCTAAATCTTGATCACTTTTGACATTTTCAGTGAGTGAAATTGCTTGCCTTATACGGCTGACAGCCTTTTCAGACGCATTCAAAGCTTCATCTGAGTAGTAACCAGGGCTTCGATAATGTGCATTTAATACAGAGAGCCTTATGGCATCGGCAGAATATTTTTCTAATGCTTGTCTAATCGTAACTAGATTCCCTAAAGATTTACTCATCTTCTCTGAATCTAAATTCAAGAGACCATTATGCAACCAAAAATTTACAAAGGGAGTCTGGTTTGTAAAGGATTCAGTTTGCGCAATTTCGTTTTCGTGATGAGGGAAAATTAAATCCTGACCGCCCCCATGTATATCAATTGAACTGCCTAGGTATTCCAATGCCATAGCAGAACATTCTATATGCCATCCGGGTCTCCCTTTTCCCCAAGGGCTATCCCAAGAAGGCTCTTGTGGTTTAGCCGATTTCCATAGCGCAAAATCCATAGAATGCTCTTTTTCCACACCTGCTTCAACACGTGTGCTAGTACGCATCATCTCTAAAGAACGATGACCCAATTTCCCATAATCAGGTTTTTTATTAACCCGAAAATAAACATCTCCGGATGACTCATAGGCTATGCCTGAGTTAATTAATCCTTCGATCATTTGAATTATTTTAGGGATCTCTTCTGTAGCGAGTGGGTATATATCAGCAGGAATAATATTTAATCGTGCCATATCTTCCATATATTCCTGTATATGAAATTTACTCAATTGTTCCGCAGGAACATTTTGTTCGTTAGCACGGGCGATTATCTTATCGTCAATATCAGTAAAATTTTGAACTCTTCGTACTCGAAATTTTTTGAACTCTAGATACCTATGCAAGACATCGAAAACTATATAACTCATTGCGTGACCGACATGAGCAGACGAATACGGAGTTACTCCGCAAACATAAATTCGCACCTCATCACCAATAGGCTTAAATTCTCGTTTCTCGCCAGTTAACGTATCTGAAAGTTTCAACATTTTTCGTCTGTTACAGCAGCTATTGCAATTGCAAAAATACCATCCCCGGAACCTGTATACCCGAGTCCATCTTCAGTCGTACATTTTATATTTACTTGGATGGCCGTTATTTCCAATATATTAGCAATCGCTAATCGTATTTGCTCAATGTAAGATTGCAATTTGGGAGCTTGAAGTGCAATTGTAGCATCGATATTCACTACTCTCCATCCATCACGCACCAGTAAGCTTAGTGTTCGATTGAGTAATTCTAAACTAGGGATTCCTTCCGGAACATTAGGAGATGATTCAGGGAAGTGAATGCCTATATCCCCCAACCCAATTGAACCTAGAAGAGCATCGATTATCGCATGCGTAAGTACATCTCCATCACTATGACCTTTTGGCCCTTTTTCAGCGAGGATTTCAATACCTGCTAAGTAAAAACTCTCCCCTGTAATCAATTTATGAGCATCATATCCAATACCAAAACGCGTGGTCATAAAAATTTCCCTTTAATTAACGCCTCTGCTGCTTCTAAATCCTCATTGAAAGTAATTTTGAAATTCCATCTACTACCTTCAAAAATACACACGGATTCACCCATTATCTCAATCATAGAAGCATCATCTGTTACGTCTTGCTTGATCTCCGAATGAGCTTTTTCCAATATATTCTTCTGGAAAATTTGTGGAGTTTGCACAAAATACAAATTAGAGCGATCGATAGTAGAAGCAATGATTCCTGTTTGCAATGACCGCTTCAGCGTATCAACAGCAGGATAGGCAGCGACTGTGCATTTTACCGATTGGGCTAAAATCATTCCTCGGTCCAACATTTCTATCGATATAAATGGTCTTGCTGCATCGTGCACAATTATCCAGTCACAATTTCCTATAGCTTCCAATCCTTTTCGTACGCTGTCTTGGCGCCGCAGTCCTCCCTCAACAACCTTCTTGAGCTTGCGCCAATTCCTTTGCGCAGCAATTGCAGTAATATTTGAAATATTCGAATCCGAAGCGACAATCACAATAGACTCTGTCATCGCCCATTTCTCNAATACCTCAACNCTATAAGAAAAGACTGGATGACCATTTAAATTAGCTAAAATTTTGTCGGCTCCATCCATACGAGTACTCGTACCTGCCGCGGCAATTATCACTCCAACACGTGTTGCCGAACCATTAACTAATTTAGGGTCCTTGTTCATAGCATTAAAACCACCTGAGTAGCCAAGGTTTAGGCAAANTTTAATCCATTCTCATCTGCATCAACCCGAACAGTATCGCCCTCAGAATATTCCTCTGCAATTATTCTTTTAGCAATTTCATTTTCTACATGTCTCTCGACAGCACGTAAAAGTGGTCTTGCGCCGTAGACAGGATCGAATCCTTCCTCAACTAACCAATCTTTGGCAGAATCAGATAGTTCAATACTTAACAACCGTTCTTCTAATCGCACTTTAACTTTGTCCACCATCAGTTCAACAATTTCATGTAAATGTTCACGCCCTAAGGGATGAAATATTACAAAATCACCGATCCTGTTCAAAAATTCTGGTTTAAACGATTTTTTTAATGCTTCCATAACAGCTTGTCGTTGCCGCTCTTCTTCTGATGCTTTTTGCCCGGAGAGAAAGCCTAGCCCAGCTTTATTAAATTCAGCAGTACCCAAATTACTTGTTAAAATGATGACAGTATTACTAAAATCCACGAGTCGACCTTGACCATCAGTTAACCTCCCGTCGTCCAAAAGCTGTAATAAAACATTAAATACATCCGGATGTGCTTTTTCGATTTCGTCAAATAACACAACTCTATAGGGACGCCTACGAATTGCTTCTGTAAGCTGCCCAGCTTCTTCAAATCCAACGTAACCTGGAGGTGCGCCAATAAGTCGGGAGACCGTATGCCGCTCTCCATACTCAGACATATCAATTCGAACCATATTTTCTTCATCATCGAACAGATATTCTGCAAGTGCCCTTGCAAGCTCGGTCTTTCCTACTCCAGTTGGGCCCAAAAACATAAATGACCCAACCGGGCGTTTTTGATCCTTTAGCCCTGCACGAGCACGACGTATAGCATCTGCTACTACNACTACAGCATTCTCCTGTCCTATTAGACGGGTGTGTAATCTATCCTCTAAATGTAAGAGTCTATCTGTTTCAGCTTCCATTAATCTATTTGCAGGGATCCCTGTCCAAGTAGCGATCAAAGCGGCTATATCACTTTCACGCACTACCATATCGGTATGGTCACGTCCCAAAAATTCATTCTTTTGGTTAATAAAATCAGACTCTAAATTGACTCTTTCAACTTTAATTTTTGCAGCAGCTTCGTAATCTCCCCGTTGAGCCGCAGATTCTTCTTTCTCTAATAAATTACGCAAATCCAGTGCCTTGGTATTCAATTCCGGAGGTAAGCTTTCCACGTCCAAACGAAGTTTCGCCGCAGCTTCATCAATTAGATCGACTGCTTTATCCGGTAACAGTCGACCTGAAATATATCTAGAACTTAACTTAGCCGCGGCTACAATCGCAGAATCATCTAGTGACACTTTATGATGCGCTTCGTATCTAGGCTTTAGTCCTCTAAGTATTTCAATCGCTTCATCTAGTGCCGGTTCTTCTAGCCAAATGGTCTGAAATCGCCTTGCTAATGCAGAATCTTTCTCAATGTATCTGCGAAATTCATCTGGCGTAGTAGCTCCAATTACTTGCAATTCACCACGTGCTAAAGCCGGTTTCATAATATTTGCAGCATCAATCCCGCCTTCTGAACCTCCTGCACCAACCATCGTATGCAATTCATCTATGAAAAGAATCACATCCCTCTGTGCATGCTTCATTTCATCTATAACAGCTTTAAGACGTTCCTCAAACTCCCCTCTGAATTTTGCCCCAGCCACAATACCAGGCATATCTAATGCAAGGACTCGTTTGCCCCGCAATGATTCAGGGACATCTTTTGACACAATTTGCTGTGCCAAACCTTCTGCAATCGCTGTTTTACCAATACCAGCGCCTCCAATAACAACAGGGTTGTTTTTAGTACGACGTGTCAGAGTTTGCATGACCCGTCTAATTTCTTTCTCACGACCAATGACAGGATCCAATTTCCCTTCTACAGCAAGTGAAGTTAAATCTATTGAATAGCGTTCTAGGGTTTGATAATTACTATCTGCACGTGGATCATTCAATCGATGTCCACCTCTAACTTGCTGAAGTGCGCGGTAAGCACGCTCTTTATCAACACCCATTTTTTGCAGCAGCTTCGCAGATTCGTTTTCTTCGTCCGTCAAGACAGCAATAAAAAGATGCTCCGAACCTATGTATTGATCTCGAAATCTTTCTGCTTCCATTTTGGCGTTATCGAGCAAGTTTTTCACTCGAGGAGTGGGGTATATTTGAGACGCTTCTTTTGCCAAAGCCGGAGTTTTATTTAGAAGCAATTCAATATTCTCTTTCAATTCACCAAGGGATATAGCTAGGTAGTTAAGCATCTGAACAGGAACTCCTTCTTCATTCTCTATAAGAGCCAGGACTAAGTGTTCCACGTCCCATTCTTGATGCTTAAACTTGCGAACAATTTCATAGCTTGCCGCAATAGCCAACTGGGCTTGCTCTGTAAAATCTTCTTGTTTAAATACCATTTTTTACCTTACCTTGATCGTTCCATTGACAGCCTGTACTCAAGCTCTCTAATTTGGTTTTCTAAATTACTAATGTGCTCTTGCATTCTCATGATCACTTCTACTCCAGCAAGATTAATGCCAAGATCATTAATCAATGCTTTTATCCATCTTGCTCGACGAATATCCCATGGAGAAAACATCCTTATATTCCCTCTCGATCTTGCAGGATCAATCAGCCCTATTCGCTCGTAATATCGAAGAGTTTGGGCATGAACACCAATCATTCGCGCTGCGACGCTAATGACATAACAAGGCTCATCTTCATCCGTAGACTCAATATTGATGTAGTACCTAGTATTTTTATTCAAAGCTTCTCCTTCGACGCATAGGTGTTATGTTAATTCGCCCAATTGTTTAAATAATTGGACCTGCTCATTCGTCATACTTTGTGGTAATACAACATGGACGTAAATCATTTGATCGCCATATTCAGAAGGCTTGGATTTATAAGGCATGCCCTTTCCCTTTAGTTTGAAAATCTGTCCATTTTGAGTTAGAGGAGGAACAGTAAGGATGATTTCCTTTCCAGTAATTGTAGGAACAATTACTTCCCCTCCAAGAATTGCCGTAGAAAGGTTCATAGGAATTTCATTCTTTAAATTTCTACCTACGCGGCTAAATATCTTGTGCTGATCTATTAATATTTTGAATATGAACCTTTGCGAACCATATTTTGACTTATTTACATAAGTGATTTTTTCCTCAGAACCAATCCCGGAAGGAATTTTCAACTCAAGATGATCAACTATTGATTTTCCCCGTAGCGAAGCTGGAATTTTCAGACTCTTTGTTACTCCTTGATAAGCTTCCTCTAAAGTTATATTGACATCCATTTCTATATCTTGTTTCCTAGAATCTGGATCGCGGTTCAGTGACTCACCAAAAACCCTTCTGAGTATCTG
>VFHU01000009.1:117366-202802 GCA_009391465.1 SAR202 cluster bacterium | reverse complement strand
GAGCCCGATGGTCGGCGGGGTGCATGTGGCATTGCTTACCGGAATAGGAATAGCTACTGGTCCGATTTTTGGATGGCTGTCTGACTGGCGTGGCCGAGTCCCCGTGATCTTGATGGTATTGGGCGGAAAGGCTGCTATTGCAGGCCTGCTGGCACTGTTCGGTACTGGACTGATGCTATCAGTGTTGATCGCAGGCTTGGGTGCTTTCATGTTTGGTGTCAATTCACTGATTCAGGCGTGGGCGCTTGACCTAGCTGATGGGCGTCGCCTAGAAGGAACAATGATGGGCTCAATGTATGGGGTCAACATGATTTTTCAGGGTTTCGCACCTCTTGTTGTGGGCC
Organism: SAR202 cluster bacterium; assembly: GCA_009391465.1. Taxonomy (GTDB): domain Bacteria; phylum Chloroflexota; class Dehalococcoidia; order Lucifugimonadales; family Australimonadaceae; genus UBA2963. The sequence goes on along the minus strand of VFHU01000009.1, from coordinate 202,458 downwards.
TGGTTGTCGCTACATTCGGCTTCAGCTCTTTATTCGTGTATGTGGCAGCAATGAATGGATTTGGCGTGGTTTTGGTATTGTCACTGCTTCCCGTGCTTATGCGAAAAAAAACAACGGGCTAGGGATCCGCGATCAACTCGAATGACCAAAATGGTGAGCGAAATGATGGGTGATCATGTTCTAATGTTTGGTTCAGATTACCCCCATGCGGAGTCACGTTTCCCTAAGTCTGCTGATATTGTGCTTGACTGGGATAGCCTCGGCGAGGAAAGAATGCGCAGATTGATGTGGGATAATGCGGCAAAATGCTTTCGTCTCTGATATTTTTTGTAATTGAAAGCGCAGGTTTAAATGACCCATTCAAATGCTGCTACGACTACAGGGGCTAATGTTTTTAAGCGGCCCAAAAGCGTAGCAGGAACAATTATTACTGGACATGGATTCCAGCATATGTATGCTGATGGTTTCCTTGTTCTACTGCCTCTTATTAAAGATGCTTTTGGTGTGGGCGCTCTTGAATTAGGCGTTTTATCAACTGCCAGGCAAGCCGCAGGCGGTTTGCTTAGTATGGGAGGCGGTTTCCTTGTAGATATGTTCTCAGGTAAGCGCGCGCTGCTACTTGCTACTAGCCTGTTCAGTATGGGCCTAGCGTATTTGCTAGCGGGCGTGGCTCCTAATTTTTGGATACTTGTTTTGGGTGTAGGGTTAGGATCAGCAGCTGGTTCCTTTTGGCATCCTGTGGGACTAGGTATTCTTTCTTATACTTTCCCGAATAATAGAGCTTTAATGATGTCCCTTCACCGGTCAGCTGGGAGTTTTGGAGAAACTTTCACACCGTTTTTAGTAGCTGGAGCTCTCATTTTTGTATCTTGGAGAGGCGTACTAGTAGGTGGGTTCTTTTTAATCGCCTTGGTAGCCGCATGTCTTTTGGTAATTTTGCTTAAAATCGGCGTACCTGAACGTGAGCGCACCAAGCCAGGAGCACACGGGAGCAAGTTAGGAGCATTGGCGGGTTGTTTAAAGACCGTGCCTTGCCTCTATTGCTACTAGTGACGGGACTTCGTGGGATGGCAGATAGATCAATGATTTTTTTCCTACCTGTTCTGATTGCTCAATTGTTGCGTGAGGTTGATCCCGGCGTAAGCGATGTTCGGATTGCTACGGTAGTGGCGTTCCATCTTGCATTGATGACAGGTACATCCATAGTAGTATCTCCTTTCATTGGGGCATTCTCAGACAGAATTGGGCGTAAGCCCATTTTAGTTACTGTTTTAGCCTTTTCTGCATTAATTAGTATTTTGCTTGGCCTTACTTCTACTATTGGAGTTGCATTCGCTGTGTTGGTGGGTGCTTTGGGATTAGTTCGTTTTGCAGGCGCAAATATGGCACAGGCTGCTTCTCTTGATATAGCGGAAGGTAAACGCTTGGAAGGGAGCATGATTGGCCTACTGTGGGGTAATAACGCTCTTTTTGGTTCACTTTCTCCAATACTATTAGGTTTTGTGATCGCCACATTTTCACCAGTGGGTACTGAAGACTACAGGCTTATATTCCCTTATGCTGCTGTATTTGCTATAGCTGCAACAGTTGCGTCTGTCTTTTTGCCTCCTATTGGCAAACCAAATACTCGTAAAGTTTGACGCACTGACGAGGTGTTGTATCATTTTCACTCGATGAGTTGAGCGTCTGGCTCCTCACGAACTCGGTGGCAGCGTAGCTCAGTGGTTAGAGCGGGCGCTTCATAAGCGCTAGGTCACAGGTTCAAATCCTGTCGTTGCCACCATAATTTCTTAAGGGTTATACCCTTTATCGATTTCCTCGGTTGTCGGTGCATTTTCACTTCGTTTTCCCTGTAAGCTTTCTCTACCAATCGCGAAGATTAGAAACGCCGAGAGAACATGAAATGGGGCAAAGAACCAGAATGTTAGCCCCGGTGTGTACGTAGCCGCGATCAACCCGGCAATCGGCGGGGATGTGAGTGCTCCGAGCTCTCCTACAGAGCGGCGTACTGCTTGAAGTTGTCCTCTTACATGTGAAGGAACAATATCGTATGTATAAATTGTCATCGCTCCAAGAGCTAATCCATTTGCAATACCAACAATCACAGCTGCAATCATCAATGCAAATAGTGAGGTGGCTAGCGGGAACACAATAAAGGCAATAGCTGAGAATACCGCTGCCAAGCCGGCAGCCCATTTGCGGCCAACTTTGTCAGATATAAATCCTGTAGGTGCGATCATCGCAAATGTTGCGATCCCGGCTACTGTAAAAATTAACCCAGAAGTAGAGGCTGAATAGCCTAGTTGTTCTTGCGAGTAGAGTGGCAGCATTGTATTAACTACCTGAACCCTCGTGAATTGAATGATTGTCGAGTAAAAAAGTATGGCGTAGGTTATTCGAAAGTAAGGATGTATTTGCTTAAAAGCTTGTAGGTCGAATAATTTTGGTTTCGCGGCAGAATTTTGCCTAACACTTTGTTCTTGTTGTGCAATCGAAAGAAGCAAAACTACAAATGCAGTTGCGGCATAAACTAGGAATAGTCCTCTAATCCCTGTGAAATCGGTTAAAAAACCTCCAATTGCAGGGCCGAAAGCCATACCAGTGCTTCCTATCCCCATTAATGCACTCATTTGGCGTCCGCGTTGATCCCGTTTCACCATGTCAAACGCTGCGATCTCACGTCCAAACATCCACATACTCATACCAATACCCCAGAAAAATTGAGTGATTAATATGATTATGAAACTTGGTGAGAATGCAGCAATTAAAGTACTTATTGTTGCAAATGAGGCACCGCTTATCATTAAAGGTCTTGTGCCATACCGGTCTACGAAGGCCCCAGCTGGGATCATTGAAATTGTTCGGCCGATCAATTGACTGGTGACTGCTTGTACCGCTAAAGCCCCTGAAACCCCGAAAGTGAGCCCAATAGTAGGGAGAGCGGGAATGATCATACCCTGCCCCATGCTCATTAGCATGGAAGGAAAATATATGAATAATGTTGCTGATGCGAGCGACGTAGGCCCTACGCGCATGGGTTCTCCTATAAACCTAATATATTTGCTAACTTAGTTTAGTGTGCAATTGAATCTTCGCTTTCTAGTTTAGGCGCTTCAGCCGGCCTCTTACTAGGAAGCCCTTCCTTAGCAACAAATACCAACGCGAATCCTGCGAGTAAGAGTAAAGGAGAAAAGACCCAGAAGGACATTGCGGGAGATGTTGCAGTGGTAACAACTCCTGCGATGATTGGTCCAATTATTGCCCCTGTCTCCCCAAAAGTCCTGCGTAATGCTTGGAGTTGCCCTCTTAAGTGGATAGGAACTATATCAAAGGTGTAGGTTGTCATTGAACCCATTGCCATTCCACTGGCGAAACCCATCAAGATCAAGACGAGTCCAAGCAGATATATATTTGTCGAAAATGGTAATAGTACAAAAGTAAATCCGGCAATTAAAGCCGAAGGAGCAGCAACCCATTTTCGACCAAATTTATCTGATACAAATCCCGCAGGGAGAATGATGGCAAATGTAGCAATCCCAAGCAACGTAAACAAAAATCCTGTAGTTGCAGCCGAATAGCCCAATTGGTCCTGAGTATAAAGTGGCAGCATTGTGTTAGTAACTTGTGTTCGTGTTAGTACCCCAAACGTTGAGATAAATAGAATGAAATATGTAAGCCTATAGTAGGAGTGAATTTCTTTAAATGCAGTGAAATCAAGCATCGAACGAGGATTTTTGGGTCGTTCCACCTTTATGCTTTTGTGGGATAGTGAAATTAACAGCACTATGACACTTACTCCAAAAAATACAATAAATAGTCCTTGTATTCCTATTGGTTCTGTTAAGACTCCCCCTACTGCTGGGCCAAAAGCTGTCCCGGCACCACTAATGCCCATAAGAGTGCTTAGTGCCCGTCCTCGATGCTCTGCTTTAACCATTTCTGCAGCAGCTATTTCTCGGCCAAACATCCACATATTTTGACCAAATCCCCAGATAAATTGCGTGAGCATAAGGAAAATAAAATTTGGAGAAAATATTGCGGCAAGCAGGCTTAAAGTGGATANNGATGCTCCCAAAGCCATAGGCATTTTAGATCCCCATCGATCAACGATNGCGCCTGTTGGAATGAATGACAGNAATCTTCCNGCCTGTTGAGCGGTAATTATCTGGACTGCAAGCGCNCCTGTTACTCCGTATGTTTCACCCAATAATGGAAGAGCAGGGATGATCATTCCCTGACCCATCATCATTAGTAGTGAGGGTAAATAGAGGTGGAGTGCTGCGCTCCAGAATTTTCTGCTCATAAGATATCCAACGGATAGCCTAACACATAGGTACCAGTTTTTTGGGGATACTGATTTCTACCACAACTGGTCAACTGGAGGTATGATAGAGAGGTGATTTTATTGGGGCGGTTAGCTCAGTTGGTTAGAGCACCTGCTTTACACGCAGGGGGTCAGAGGTTCGAGTCCTCTATCGCCCACCATTTTTTTGTTAATTGACTTCCCTTTGCTTGCCGTGATTATATTTTTGGGCCACTAGAATGAAGGTTTCTAATTATGAACTTCGGTAGCTATGAAAACCCCAATAATGAAAAGCAAAGCCATCAATGCAGCGGTATTTTTCTGGGTGGGCTATTTGGTTTTGGGTACGGTATGCTTCCGGGGGTTTTTCCGATCTTTCTATTTGTTGCTACTTTCGAGAGTTTTTTACCAGGTCTCGATGGCGTAGGAAGTTCGACATTCGGGCCTATGGTATTCATGGTAATAAGTATCTTAGTGGCGCTACCTATATTCCCGTTTGTCGGTGGTTTTTACGTCAAAGCAAATACTAAGAAAAGCAAACACAAAATACTGTGGATCGGTATATCAATCCACTTCCTTATTTCCTGCTTTTTATTGTTTGCTTTCTTCGGTACTCCGAAATCACCACTCAACATAGATGCAAACTTTGAACCGAATCCAACCCAACATGCAATTTCTACTGCCGCAAGCACAGAGTTAAAAGGAAAAACCAAACCCGGTCCGAAAAAAGGCAGCTATACAGATGTTACTTCGGTGAGTATCCAGCCGACATCTACTCCAATACCATTACCTACGCCAACCCCCGATGATGGATCCCTAATCCTATTTAGTGAAGGCATGGAATTTCTCCTAAAAGATGATGATTACCCAATGGCTCGGGAGCGTTTCAACGAATACATTATTTTGAAACCCAACAACCCTGAGGGTTATTTTGGTAGAGGGCAGTCGTACCAGTACTCAAAAATGTTTGATAAGGCGATAGAAGATTATGACCGCACGATTGCATTAGATAATGATCACGATAATGGCCTTGTATATATGAGGCGTGGAGAGAGCTTAGCTGGCTTAGGGAAGTATAAGGACGCGATAAAAGAATATGACCGGGCCCATGAAATCAATCCAAACCACATATGGGTGAATCACCACAAAGCTCTTGCATATTTGGAATTGCGTCAATTTCGGGACCAGATTGTATATTTAGAGAGATACATTGCTATGCGTATTAGTGAATCTGCAAAATGGGTTGATTCTGAGCAAGCAGCTACTGCTTTTTACGAATTAGGCGCTGCCTTTAGTGAAATCGGAGATCTACAAAAGGCAATTGCCGCATTTGATAAGTCTTTGAATGCTAGACCTAATAACACCGGCGCAATTTTGGGAAAGCAAAAAGTAATAGAAAGATTGAAGTGACGCAATGTATCAAGAATTCCTGATGGTAGCTACCGGTGAAAATCAACGGGTAATTATTGAATCACTCTCTTGGTTAAAGTACTTCTAGAGCATTGCCATATTTAGGTGCTCCGGAAGGCCGATATTTATTACCCTCTTCAAGGCTTATTCGTCCAACTGCCATAAGCCACATCCTGCATAACTCAGGCCCCATAAATTTAAAGTGGGTACTAATTATTTTTTGTAGAGATGGGTATGTCTCACCTTCAAGGACGTTGTAGAACCAATGGGTAAAACTGCCATACTCTTCTTGGAGGTCTAGTACTTTTTTTGCATTATGAATCGTTGCTTCGATTTTTAATTTATTCCGAATTATTCCTTGGTCACTGCAGAGCCTTTGGATATCTTCATTTCGAAAATTTGCGACAATATTAATATCCCAGTTACGAAAGGCGTGACGAAACGCATGCACTTTTTTGACCACCATGCTCCAGCTAAGACCCGCCTGGAAGATCTGCAAACTCATGATTTCAAAAAGTGCATCATCATTTACGATTTGATTTCCCCAAATTGTTTCTGCATACCATTGTTCGGGGTCAAAAGGATGTTTTTTCCCTACCATAAATCTATCTCTTTCAGAAGAAATATTGCATTACAGAAGATCAATTTTCAATCAGTTATCTATGGAAGCCGTTGAATTAGGAGTAATATGCAGCGAATTCCGTTGACTTTGAAGGTTAATTGAGTTCACTATGAGGCATCTGTTCTCTAAATCGACATATAAGGAGTTCGTATGGAATTGAAAATGCAGACTAGTTTATTGCTGATCATAGGTACTATCACCGCTCTGGCTGGCTGGATGTTTATCTACCCAGGTGACGGAGATGGGTCGTCTGGTGCTGCTGATAATGCTGCAGCTCTAATGGAAAACCCTGACACGGCTAGAGTGGGTATGCTTATGGGATTCGGAGGTATGGCAGCCGTGTTTGCTGGCCTATTAAACGTTTCCCGAAAGATGGCATCGGGAGGAGGTGCTGGGGCTCCTTATGCCAATATTAGTGGGCTTTTTGCAGTGGTATTATTTGTACTTTGCCTTTTCATGCTTGGGATTGAATGGGGTGCTGCCGAAGCTAGCTCAGATGCTATAGGTGTTGATCTTATGCAGATCAGTGCTGCAAGTGAGACTACATTCATGACGTCATGTGGATTACTGCTGCTTTTGCTTGGAGTGGGTATTATCCTTGAGAAAAATTACCACATAGTTATTGGTGGATTTGCAGTAATATCAGGATTGGCATTTTTATCAGGATTTGCTGGCGATTCGCTTGAAGTGGCAGGATTTGTCGCTTGGATTGCTATGAATTTAGTATCGCTTGCGATTGGTATTCAGACCCTTCGTTCAAAGAATTAGATTTATTTGTAATATAGGAAAAGAAGCCTTTCTCCATACCAGAGAAAGGCTTCTTTTTAGTTCTTTTACCCCAATTTAAAAACCATGAAAAGCTTTGCCTTATCCAATAGCAATTAAAAATACTCCGATAGTAATTGCTATTGCGCCAATAACGCGCTCTTTACTGAACGATTCCTTCAGCACTATCCCCCCTAATAGAACACTAAATACAATGCCGATTTCTCGAGCAGGGGCAACATAACTTACATTGGAAAGGCGTAGAGCCATCAGAACTGCAGCGTATGCAAAGAAGGCAAGAACTGCTGCAACTAATATCCTAGCTAGATTAAATTGTAATTCTTTTTGGATTCCTTTGACTTCATGTCGAAGCAGTATGTAAGGAGCCAACCCTGTAGAGGCTCCGAGAGATAACAAATACATGTATAGCATAGGTGTTACATAGCTGACTCCAATTTTGTCCCATATAGAATAAGCAGTAATTGTAAGGCCAGTGAGTAAAGCGTATTTTGTACCAGGGTCTTTTAGAAGCTTTGACGGTTCTCTGGTAATGAGTAAGATCTGCCTCCCCCAATAGGCGGTAAAAATACCTCCTACTATGGACATTATTCCAATTATCGCTAAGTCAGTGATGTTTTCTCCAAGTGCGATTACACCAATAAGTGGTACGAGGGCAGGCCCAGTTCCTCTTGCAATTGGGTAAGCTAGTGATAGATCTGTGTGAATGTAACTACGGCTGAGAAACAGGAAATAGAAAACATGAATTAGTGAAGTTCCAAGGATGAACCACCAACCTTGTGTTTGTATGCCGCCAATGCTGATTAAAAAGACCGCTAGAGGTGCAAAAAGTACAACTTGTGCGATTAGAAGCAGCCAAGCGAACACTTCTTGGTTGTGGCTTCGCTTCAATAAGAGATTCCAAGCTGCATGAGCTAGCCCGGAAGAAAGAACAAGTGCTAAAGGTAGCCATGTCATTCTGAGAAGTATAGCAGGAGAGTGTTTGTCTATTAATGTGGTTTATTTTGACAAAAGGGTCAGGCTAATACTATTAGCCTGACCCTTTAATATTAGCAATTAGATAGTGCTAAGGTAGAAAAATACAACGGATGCGATTGCTATTCCTACTGAGGCAATGTTGAGGGCATCGAGCTTACCACTCGCAGCCTTAATGATTACATAGGCTATAAAGCCGATTGCTATTCCATAAGCAATGGAATAAGTCAGAGGCATCACTATCGCAGCTAGAATCGCTGGTGCGTACTCTGATATATCATCCCAATCTATATCCTTAATATTGCGGACGAAATAGGTCGCAATGAATATCAAAGCGGGCGCAGTTGCGAAGGCTGGAACGGACTGTGCCAGTGGTGCAAAGAATAGACAGGCTGCGAATAGTACCGCTACGGTCACCGCTGTTAAGCCAGTACGACCACCTTCTTTGATTCCTGCTCCACTCTCTATGTAAGAAGTGGTGCTAGATGTACCTGCCAATGCACCTACTACAGTTGCAGAGGAGTCTGCAAGTAAAGCGCGGTCAATATCTTCGACCTCACCGTCATCCTTGATTCTGCCTGTGAGATTCGCAACAGAGGTCAATGTTCCTGCTGTATCTAGAAAATCAACGAATAAGAACGCAAAGGCTACACCGATAAAAGTGCCAAGCGTAATACTTTCCATAGAGAAATCTAGTGCAAATGCATGCTCGGGATTTGGTACAGAATCAACTACTCCACTAAGCGAGGCTCCACCTGCACCAGATATCCACGCAATGACAGATACTGCCAAAATTCCGATAATGATTGATCCAGGTATATTACGGTTACTTAACACTGCCATGATAATGAAACCAAGGCCTGCTAGGAGAACTGGCGAGGATGCAATGTCACCAAGTCCCACAAGAGTCGCCGGATTATCAACGATAATCCCTGCATTTTGAAATCCTATGATTGCTAGGAATAACCCTATACCTGCACCCACACCTAGCTTCATGCTTTTTGGAATGGAATTGATGATATACCTTCGAGCTGGCGTCACGGATAGCACTAAGAAAACAATACCTGAAACAAGTACTGCAGCTAAGGCTTGTTGGTAACTGAAGCCATCACCAAGAATTACGGTGTAAGTGAAATAAGCGTTAAGGCCCATACCTGGAGCTAACGCTACTGGCCAATTTGCCCAAAGCCCCATTATCAATGTTCCAACCACAGCTGCAATGATTGTTGCCGTGAAAACTGGACCAAATGCCATTCCAGTTCCCTCGGTGCTAAGAGTGAGGGGGTTAACAATCGTGATGTATGCCATGGTAAGAAAAGTGGCTAAACCAGCTAAGAGCTCGGTTCGGACAGATGTACCTGCCTGTTTCAAACGAAAAAGCTTCTCTAACATCGATCTCTCCTTACATTTTACCCATTACTAGGGTGATTACGCTGAACCTAACACATATGGAATACGGATAAAAAGTGGGCAAGCACACTCTTATCAGGCATTTTATGAATTTTCGAAAAATGCTTTTTTGATTTCAGTAAAATCTGTAATCATTACAGTATTGTTTGTATTTCTGCAGCTAGGGATTTTGTGGTACTCCCTCTAAAGTATAGAGGGCACGTAATTCACGAAATTGCTGATTGTAATCAAGGCCATAGCCGACTAGGAATTGATCTGGAACTTCAAAGCCCACGTAGTCTACAGTCACAGAGGTTAGTCTTCGTACAGGTTTATCTAATAGTGAGCATATTCGTACACTGGCTGCACCCTGTTCTTCGAAGTAATGTCGTATAAATTCGGCCGTAAATCCAGTGTCAACGATGTCCTCTACCACTAGGACATTTTTCCCCTTCACAGGGGTCCTAACCCCATGGTGCAGCCGAACCGATCCTGATGATTGTGTAGATTCATCGTAGCTAGACAAACGAATGAAATCTACTTGAATTGGTAATTCCATGCTTCGTATTAAGTCTGAAAGGAAGATGAAAGAGCCATTTAAAGCTCCAACTACTAAGAGCGGCTGGTCTTTATAGTCTGCGCTGATGAGGCTTGCAAGACGACTGACACATTCTTGGATTTGGGTTTCGCTAATGACGAGTTTTTGGGTAACCACAAATGACAGCCTAGTAAGTTGAAGGTCACTGAACCGTAGCACCTGTTACCCTAGAGGTCAACGACTGCGCGAATTTTGTATTTTGACTAAGGTCATGATATTTCGTGCTTACCTTATAATTGAGTAGTAGGTGTAGTGAAATTGAGAANTATGGATTCACAGAGGAGATCCATGACAGAAATACCAACGTCAGTCATTGTGATAGCTGCAGGCTTTGGTTCACGTTTAATGCCTCTTACTGAACACTTACCGAAGTGCATGTTACCAGTTCAATCTGTTCCGATTTTGCATAGAACGTTAGAGACATTTGACCAACTTGGGATCGAAGAAAAAACAGTAATTGGAGGCTATAAGGCAGAGAACTTAGCCATACCTACTGGCGTAAACTTACTTATTAATTCTGAATATCAATCAAATAACATTTTACATTCACTAGCTTATGCGCGGAATGAGTTTGTATATGGAACAGATACTATTGTTTGTTATTCGGACATTATTTTTCAGAAAGCTATCGCAGAGCAGTTATTGGAGAGTTCACTAGGTGACATAATTCTTGTAGTCGATAGAAAATGGCAAACTCGTTATGTTGACCGTGAGCTGCATTTGATCGCTGAGGCAGAGGCAGCTAATTTCGATGCCGAATTAAAGCTCCTACAAGTAGGGAAAACTTTGTTGACCTCAGATGCTAACTCGAACGAATGGGGNGAATTCTTAGGCCTAGTGAAATTCACTAGCCGGGGAGCTCAGGCTTTTTGGGACATATTCGATAAAATTAACCAGCAGTTAGCACCAGATGAGCCTTTTCAGGCTGCATCAGAATGGCAAAAATCTTATTTGACAGATTTATTTCAAGAGTTGATAGACAGAGGTATTAGTGTTCATTGCCTTTTAATTGATGGTGGCTGGGAAGAAATTGATAATCGAGAAGATTATGATTATGCTCAAGTGTTCAAATTTACTGACTGAATATATTACGTCCAGAAATAAAATGTGATTGAAAGGGATAAGGAGTGAGCGGAATAGGGTTCAAGGAAATTCGAGCCTCGATGAATGAGGCTAAGATAGCCTCCGACAGACGGAATTGGTGGATATGGATTGCAATGCGTCCTGCCTCATACCCTCTGACGTGGTTAGCACTGCAACTGCGTCTTTCGCCCAATTTTGTTACATGCTTATATTTCCTAGCTAATATCTTAGCTGCAATCTTTTTTATTACTGCTAGTTGCGAAGGGATGATTTACGGGTCGTTACTCTATAACTTGGGNCTTGTTCTTGATTGTGTAGATGGAAATATGGCTCGTACTACGGGGAAAACATCTCCTTTAGGATGGTTTCTAGACACTTTAGGGGCTGATTTTTTTTACGCTGTCTTTTTTATTCCTATTGGAATTGGAGTAGCACTTTCAGATAATTACACCAGATTTTTCGAAAATCCTGTGTGGTTTGTTGCTTTAGGCTCTTCTACGACAGCATCAATTCTTTTGTACCGAATTTCCAGGATGCGGTTACATTTAGCGTCAGCACAAACAAACGNAACCGAGCCCAAAAAAGAAAAACCTGCGCTTTCGGCACCTTNTGGGATTCGTAAGTTAGCTTTGGTAATTTANAGTAATGTTATGACGGCTGGAGGATGCATGCTCCCTCTAATTGTTATTGCATCTCTGTATCAATTGGTGGATGTATTTGTCATTACTTACGGNATAGTATCCCCGTTAATTATTTCACTGGTGATTGGCTATCACACTATGCGTTTCGTAAAGAGATCTTCTAGATAGGACCGAATAGGGTGTGGGGGTTATAATAACCCCAATGATCGAAACTTATATGTACGGACGATTCATTGATGAATACCTATCGCGTTAATCCAACTGACAGATTATCTGCATTAAAAAGAACCTTGGATGCTCAAGGCTTCGTTCGAGCTCTGGAAGCCCATAGTGGTCTCAGTGGGATTGTTGCAGAAAGATCACAAATAAATGAATCTGACGGAAGCATTCGTGAATTTAATGCGATATGGGAAAGTAGTTTGACTGACTCAGCCACTAAAGGCTTGCCTGATGCCTCAATTGTCGGGACAGAATCTCGAATACATACAATCAACGAAATCTTACAAGTGACGACAAAGCCGTTGATTGTGGACGGGGATACTGGTGGAGAGATTGCCCAATTTGAATTCATGGTTAGTTCACTAGAGCGTATAGGTGTTTCCGCAGTAATTATCGAAGATAAGGTTTTCCCTAAGAGAAACAGTCTTGATGCATCTGCCTCACAAGAGCTTGAAGATCCGGACCGNTTTGCCGCCAAGATAAGTGCAGGGAAATCGGCTACAGTTTCTCCAGATTTTATGATTATCTCCCGACTGGAAAGCCTGATTGCAGGTCACGGCGTGGATGACGCACTTAGACGTGCGGAAATATATATAAACGCAGGAACAGATGGGATTATGATTCATTCGAATAAATCCCAGCCGGATGATTTGTTCAAGTTTGTAGAGAAGTATGAAGCCTTGTGTAACAGGCTCGGAAAGCGTCCCGTCTTAGTCGGAGTGCCAACAACATATAATCAATACAAAGAGCCGGAACTTGCGTCGCTAGGTTTTAATATCGTTATTCATGCGAATCATCAGTTACGTGCATCGTATAAGGCGATGCAGGCAACTGCAAAGTTGATTTTAGAGTCCCAAAGCAGCGAAGAGGCTGATGCATCAATAGCCTCTGTTAAAGAAGTATTCTCTGTAGTGGGATTTGATCGCGTAGTATCGGATGATCGCGAACGATCCCAGATTCTTAATTTGCCAGTGATTATNCCTGCAGCGGGTAAAGACCCTGTTTTAACGGATGTTCCAAAATCTTTAATTAATATAGCTGGTAGGCCAGTTCTAGACTACCAACGAGAAATGATTGCAAAAACTGGCATAAAAAAAGTTACGGTTGTTCGTGGTCATAATGGCAAACAATTCGATGCCTATTACAAAAAAGANGACGACCTAGATTTTCTCGAAAATAAAAATTATGAAGAAAGTGGATCACTTTATTCTCTATTATTAGCCCGGGAACAAATGGTTCATGGCTTTGCATTTGTCTATTCTGATATTTTGTTCCGTTCAGATATTCTGCAAAGGTTAATTAATTCCGGTAAGGATATTGTCCTAGGGATAGACAATACTTATAGGCATCACAGGCATGAAATAGACAAGAAACTCGATTTGGTTGTTACCCAGCAAGATATAGATTTTAGACTTAGGCGACTTGCTCCTCTTGAATTGACGCAACTTGTAAGCATTGGTAAGAACATCGATATAGAAAACGCAGATTCAGAATTTATTGGTATGGGGTATTTTTCTGCAAAAGGGGTCGAAGCACTTGTCAGGACCTACGAAGATTTCGCGGGTAAAGGAAAAGGCGTATTTCATGAATCAGCATCGTTTGAAATGGCTTCTATCACAGATATGATCCAAGAGCTTATAAGAAGGGGCTTCCCTGTCCATGGACTTGGAGTGACCCAAGGATGGATGGAAATCCACACAAATCAAGATATTGAAATTGCTGAGTCTGAACTGGCGGATTCATTAAATTAGAGGAGTATCGTTGACTATTAGAGGCAATGATTTTTGGGAATTCTTGATATCACGAGATTACACGTTTTTTGCAGGCGTCCCTGATTCTACGTTTGGTCCTGCCTATAACGCGCTTACTTCTAATCCTTATTTGACCTACGTACCAGCAACAAGGGAAGACTCGGCAATTGGTGTTGCATCAGCGGCATATTTCTCTGGGGAAAAAGGCGGAGTGGTGATGCAAAACTCTGGTCTAGGGAATGTAATAAACCCTCTTACGTCATTCAGCCTTATGTATGAAATACCAGTTTTGCTGATTATTGGTTGGAGAGGATTCGGAGGCCCTGGGTCAGATGCTCCGGAGCACTGGATCATGGGAGAAAAAACACCTTCCTTCCTTGAACTTTTGGACATACCTTATGCAATTCTAGATACAGAACTGCATGATGAAAAAATCGATCAACTTTTACAGTCAATTGAAATGCAGCAAAAACCGGGAGCCTTACTTGTTCCACCTGGGGTATTCAATTGAACTCTCGTTATGAAGCGATAAAGACTTTAATGTCCTGCGTAAAGGAAACAGATGCAGTTATAAGTACGACCGGGATGATATCCCGTGAGCTTTTTTATCATCAGGACCGCTTGGGTAATTTTTATATGATTGGTTCTATGGGCTTGTTGTCGTCTTTTGGCTTAGGCCTTGCNAAATTACATCCGCTTAGGAAATTCTTTGTTTTAGATGGTGACGGTAGCGCACTGATGAGCATGGGTACCATGGCGTTGATAGCTGCAGAGAAGCCGAAGAATTTTATTCATATTGTGCTCGATAACGAATCTTACGAATCAACAGGAGCACAGCCTACCATTAGTAGCTCTGTTCCGATTGGCGCAATTGCAGAGGCGTCAGGTTACGCAAGTACTGTAAGCGTCAAAAGCTGTACAGAGCTTGCGATCGAGCTAGAGCGATGCTTGGTCAAAGATGGCCCACATTGCATTCTGATAAAAGTAGGAATAGACCCAATACCGAATATTCCTCGCATAACTTATTCTCCCAATGAAATTAGGGACAGGTTTCAGTCTTTCCTCNCGGAGAGTGTTGATGGATAGTACGGGTAATCAGTATTGGCTACCAACTGAAATTATTTTTGGAGACGGTGAATTAGATCATCTTGCTGAACATGTACCAGAGTTTGCAAAAAAAATACTAGTAGTTAGTGGATCAAAGGCACTTCGAAGCGAAGGTGTTCTTGATCGCCTTCAGACTATGTTAGGGAGTGAAAAGGTAGTTTTCTACGAAGGCGTGCCTTCTAATCCCGTACCCCAAGATATCGATAATGCTGTTAATGTTGCGGTGAGTAATAAATGTGACGTAGTGATTGGAATTGGTGGTGGGAGCGTAATCGACGTAGCCAAGTGCGTTGCACTTCTGAGCACACAACCTGCACCCGTGAAAGAATTTCTGCGAGGTGATCAGGTAATAAAAACCCCAGGTATTCCATGTATTGCCGTTCCCTCCACGGCTGGTACCGGTTCAGAAGTCACAAAATGGGCAACAGTGTGGGATCCTATCGAGAAGAGGAAATACTCCCTCGATCATGATTTCCTTTATCCCAAGGTCGCCTTAGTTGACCCAACGCTCACGTATTCGATGCCAGATTGGGTAACAGCGACCACNGGCTTGGATGCNCTTACCCAGGCGATNGAGGCCTACTGGTCTAAGGCTTCCCANCCTACATCCGATATGTACGCTNTNGCNNCNGTNAGNAAAATNATNANNAANTTGAAANANGCNTTTGATTCANNTGATCCTTTNGCACGANGGGAGGTTGCNGCTGGAAGNCTTATGGCGGGCCAAGCTTTNTCNAACACCAGAACNACGATTTGCCATTCGCTTTCTTATCCCATGACTGCTAACTGGNGAATAGTTCATGGTCAGGCGGTTTCAATCACGCTGCCGGTTTTCCTTGAGGCCAATGCTGAAGCCCTCGCTGGGAAAATTGACCCTCTTCTAGAAGCACTGGAAGCACCCGGGCTAGGTGATGGAGTTTCCAGTATAAGGAATTTAATGGAAGAGACTGGGTTAAAAACCCGTCTTAATGACTTAGGCATTGATCAAGCTAGCTTAAGCAAGGTTATTGAAGAAGGGTATTATCCTGAACGTGCAGATAACAATCCAGTGATGTATACGCCGCAGGAAATACACTCGCTGCTTCAAGAAATTATTTAATCAATGAGAGGTTTGTACTCGGGTATCCTTTTAAGCTTTTCTAAAATTTGCTCAGCCGTCATTTCATAAAGGTCGTACACTAACCGAAATTGATTAAGGATTGCCGACAGCCGCCTCATGTTTTGGTCTTTATCCTCAGGACAAAGATGATCGATGACTTCTAATATTGGTTTAGAGGTAATGAATCCATGCTCAGATAGGACATGGTCACACCCATCTCCTAAGCTGTAGATGGGTGTGTTCAGGAGGCTTTTTCCTGCCGTACCTTCATGGTGAGCAAAAATCGTAAAGGCGCTAGAGATGATATTTCGGTACTCGTTTGGGAAACCTCTAGCATTTAAGTCATTTACAGAGTAATAGTAGTAGTGACGAGCATGAATTTTGGCAATATTCCGATTAGAGTTAGTAGCGGACAAGGTTTCTAAAAAAAAGCATGAGATCCAAGACCACAATTCTTCATTACCGCTAATTAATGCTCGATCATTCCTCCATAAACTTCCGAGCTTGCTGTACAGGTACTCAGCAATGGCATACTTCGTGTCGTATCTCCCACTGTTACTAATATCTATTGATCCTTCTTCACCCCAGGGAATTGATAAGTTGCGATTGGTTAATAGATTATGCCAAGTGCTTTCGAATTTACCCCAGAAATCAGCATACGATCGACTGCTGTTAGTTTCTAGGCGCATTTCGTCTAATAATTCTCGGAATTGATCCTTACCCTCTGCCGTAAATGTACAAATTTTTGTATTCATCATGAACCCTCCTTGCTCTCCAGGCGTTTTAAATAAGGAGGCATTTTCGATATCCCCCAAGATTTAACGACATCATCGATCCAGTTATCACGCTTACTGATCCAATCAGGATCTGTTTCTAATGCTTTATTTCTTTCTGGGAATTCAATTGTTCCGTTGTAGAACCCCTGCTTGCTGTAGATGAGTTGATACCATTGGTAAGTCCAATGTGGGAATTCCTCTTCCGACTCACCATCTGCTTCTGGGGGACGATGGCAATGTTCAGTCATTTTTAGTAGTACCAGCTTTAAAATTATGGGTGATGTTGCTACGAAAAAAAAATCATCTTTTGCTAAATACCCTCTTTTTCGTTCAATATGAAGGATGGGCTTTTGCTCGTCATCAATGAAGGCCAAATCCCATATACGGCCTTCAAGGTTATCAACAAGCTCTACATCTAATATATCGGTTACCATTGAGCTTTCTACAATTGATCCAGCAGTGAACTCGACTTCCTCTGCAAGCCCTAAAATTTTTTTATCGTTTGGGTTGATAACCTTAATATTGCATTTAAATCTATTTGTATGTTTGATACTTTCTAACGGCGCACCGTCGTCTGATGAGTATCCTGGGGAAGCGACAGTGCCCCAATTGAATCTGAGGAGGGAATTTTTTGCTTTTGTTGCCCAAACCTCAATAATAATCTCAGCATCATCTGGGAAATCGTAGGTCGCCAATTTTGGATAGGCGTTGAGAGTGCGTGCCTCACTCGGTTGGCTTATGTTGAGGTGTTCGCGTTCGATGCGTTTACGATTTGTGTAGTTA
Source organism: SAR202 cluster bacterium (assembly GCA_009391465.1). Lineage (GTDB taxonomy): Bacteria > Chloroflexota > Dehalococcoidia > Lucifugimonadales > Australimonadaceae > UBA2963. Next base: position 184,919 of record VFHU01000009.1, on the reverse strand, counting down.
TGGCTATTGATTGACATAATTAACCTCCCTCTACTAATGGAGAAGTGTCGACTACGATATCCCTTATTCCATCAAACCCAACGATGCTGAATCGTGGTTCTTCTCCAGTAATTTCGAATTCCACCCTATTACCATTCCGGCCTATTAACTCAATATCCTCGATCTCAGATATTGGAAGCAAATGCTGATCGCTAAAATCGAAATCCCTTTCATTCCACCTGTCTATGGATCTAGAGCTAGCAGTATTGGCTAATTTGTAACCGACTCGAGTAACAAACCTCTTACCTTCTGGTGGAATTTTGTAGGTGTTTCCTAGATGAACCGTGAAACCATTTTCCATAGGTGAGGAAACAAAATAAGATGTAGCTTTTTGAGGACCTTTCCCTTTCGGCGTATTTACTGTTGTTCCAGGAGGAGTATCAGGGTCTGTATTTTTAATAAGGGTAGGTATTGAGAAAGCATCCTGAAAATGCGAAGATTTAAGCTTCTCAGCATGAATTTGATTAAGTTTACTGAGTAGCGCCTCACATATATCGAATACTGAATAGAAAATTACTTGAGCCGATTCGGCATACTTTGTGATGCTGAATCTAGTGTTTGCTGTTCTCCTAGGCGGCAAGAAGCTTTCGTGCGATGCACCTTCAGTCTTGCGAAAGAGCTCTGAAAGCGCAGGGTTAGTTAGATGGACGTAGACAATACCACTACTACTAACTTTCAGTTGGTTGGGTTTTATTAATAGATCATTTCTTACAAATATGCGCCGGTCCTCGTCCTTTTCCGGATAAAGTCCCTCATTGTCTTTTTGGTAGGCAACCTTGAAGGAAACACGGGTGGGTGGCCCAGGTTTACCATTTTCATCTAGAATTTTCATCCAATACTTTGGCTCGAACACAAGAATGTCGCCTTGGTCGTAAGACTCTTGGAAATCTATGATTTCAGCCTCACTTAATCCCAGGTTGACCGGTTTTGATTTAAAATTCTTTATAACCGAGCTGTATTCTCGGCCTACATCAATTGCGATTGCACCTTCGCCAATAACTTTTTTGCAAATTTCTCCATAAGCACGATGTAAAGGATCGTCCACTTTTTCAAAGAAGTTTTGCGCATTGATTTCCTCATCATCCCTTGTCGAAGTAAGATCTATCAGCTTAAAAACAAGGGATCCGGAAATGATTGCATGAAACCATTCTGAAAAAATACATTTACGTATGTTTTCCATGGCGATTTCTTCTCGGAGATATGGCACCACAAGAGAAAGACCATGCTCATTTGCTTTTCTCTGTAACTTGAAAGTATTCCTGAAAGATTTAATAAAATCTGCATCATCTGGATCGTTATTGGTAAGGCAAGTTACGAGGCTGTGGAACTTAGCATTCCCAGCTTTGTAAACAGTATCGTCAACAACATGAGGTGGTAAATTGGCTGTCCCCCACAATAGCTCATCATGATCATCTTTGGGAGCTGAAGCCGCAAAGTATAAACTTGCTTCCGATAGCATATAAAAAGAAGACTTACCTACTCCATTGGAACCTCGTTGTGGGGAGGCTTTAGATTTAGAGCTTTGCCCACTAGCACGCCAAAATGCATTGAATGGGTTTGTTTTGTCGATCCTATCTTGACCCTTAAGAGTACGATCACCCACTAATCCGATTGTCCCCGTATCTTCAATAGTTAAGAACCTTGAAGAGGTATTAGCCGTAATCTTTTCACTTATATTTTTATAATCCCCCAGAGCATTTAAATGCTCAGTCAGGCCATTAAAAAGCTGGATATCATTCCCGACAGGGTTGAAATCACCTATTGTAATAGTCACTAAGACTGGTTGATCAAGGTCAGGGTCCTGTGCATCATCTGCATTCTGTCCAAATTCACGAACGACCGTGCGTTCATAGTCGTATTTTTCTGATGACCTGCTAGTGAATGCTTGTTCTTCCAGATGAGCGGTATCCTCTAAAATTGATCCATTTTCAAGCTTATCAAAGGCCCATATATAAGTATTCATTACGCTGCCTCCTTAACGCTTTGTGCTATGCCAGTGAAATCGTGCCCCAGATGGTATGCATGGCATGTAGGGCATCTGTAAATCGAAATCCGTATCCCATTTATAGGCTTAGACCCTGTTCGGGAGAGTGTGTTTTTAGCAGTCTTACGCGAAAAATACCGGCGCTTTCCTACGCAATGGTTTTTTAGAATCATAAAACCTCCTTGGCTTATCGGGTTTTCCTTGTTCGTAGTCTCAATTTTTTCTTCACAGGGGCTTTATATTCCTTGATTTGGAATTGCTGTTTCCATTCAACTAGGCTGTAACACCCATAAGATGGACGGAAAAACCTACCCTCAGGATCACGGCTCATGACGCCAATGAGGTTTGCTTTGCTCCCCGCAGCTGGGATTCGAAGATTTTCCTGAGTCACCCAATCGTGTAATGTCCCAATTGCGACACCATTGCGTGGGTTAATTTCATTGTTTGCATGCTTGCGCTTAAACAGGTCAACGAGTTTTTCAGTGAACTCCCCGGGATGACGAAGGGATTGAACCTCCATTGGCCGGGAATCAGGTTTGTAGTAGCCCACGATATCTTGGAGCACTTTCTCTTCTTCACGGTATTTTCTTAAATCGCCTTCTAGTTCATTAATGCTCTTCTCCAACTCAGATATCTCTGAACGCACATCGCAAAGCCTGGATTCTAGATTTTCAATATTTACAGTTAGCATAGACAGTGACAAATTCCTCATGTGTAATTTATATGATCAGGATATACTAAGATTGATGTATTGTAAACACTTTATAATTACGTATAACATAAATTTTTTAACGTATTCTTATGCGTAACCTTGAATTATATGGCTGGGTGACCACTTGCTTATTTGCAAGAAACGTGCACAATTGCTTTTAGAGTCAAGATCTAAATTTTGTGAGGGAATGGGAGTAAAGAAATGATTATTGATATGCATGGACATCTGAACGCACCCTCTGAGCTTTATGCTTATAAGGCTGGCTTACTCTCGAGTCGAGGTGCTTATACCCATTGGGGTGGCATACCAGATGAGAAACTAAAGCCTGTAATAGAAAACCATATTGCGACTGTTTTGGATCAAGTTGGAACAGATATGCAATTTCTTTCTCCTCGCCCCTTTCAATTGATGCACTCAGAGAAACCAGGCCGTTTGGTAGATTTATTTTGTCGTGCGAACAATGACTTAATTGCTAAGACTGTTGAAATGTTTCCTGATCGATATCAAGGTGTGGCTGGGCTTCCGCAACTTCATGGAGAGCCTATTGACGTGGTATTCGAGGAAGTTGATCGTTGTATTAACGACCTTGGGTTTATAGGGATAATGATTAACCCGGATCCTTCTGAAGGATTGGACAATGACACTCCTCCAATGGGGGATGAGTATTGGTACCCCTTATACGAAAAAATGGTTAAGTACGACGTTCCTGCAATCATCCATTCTGCATCGTGTAAGAATATACGTGAGTCTTATACTGGTCACTTTATTACGGAAGAAAGTATACAAACTGTCTCATTGTGTGATTCAACGGTTTTTGACGATTTCCCAAGCCTTAAGATTATTATGTGTCATGGTGGAGGATCTATTCCATATCAAATTGGGCGTTGGCGCGCACTTCGCTGGCGAACTCCTAACGCAAAGCCTTTTGATGAGAGTTTGCGTCAACTTTATTTTGATTCCGTGTTGTATAACAAGGAAGGACTAGAATTGTTATTCAAAATTGTCGGGACAGACCGTTGCATGTTTGGCACGGAGCGCCCAGGCACAGGTTCATCGAAGGATCCTAATACAGGTTTATGGCTGGATGACTTAAAGCCTGTAGTCGAGAGCATTGATTGGTTGACTGACCAAGATCGCCTAAATATATTTGAAAAAGTAACTAGGGAAGTTTTTCCTCGGTTCAAGGGATAATTATGCAAGATCTTTATTATGATGTTTTTGAAAGTTCTTGGGGTTGGGTAGCAGTATGTGGCGCTAAAAATGGTATTAAATACGCAACATTACCCGAACCTACCTTGGACAGGGCTATTTTTGATCTTGAATCTGTGATGCGTAAACCCTTACCAGAATTAGAGCCAGGCAAGTTTGANACTTTTAAAATTCAGCTCGAGGAATACTTTGCAGGCAAGAGAAAATCTTGGGATGTAAAAATTGACACCGAGGATGCGACAGAATTTTTTCGCCGAGCTTGGGAAGCGTGTATAACAATCCCTTTTGGAGAGACTAGGAGCTATAAGTGGCTCGCTTTAGCCGCTGGGAATATTGCCGCGTCACGAGGAGCTGGGCAGGCTATGGCACGAAATAGGATACCTTTAATAATCCCATGTCACCGGGTTATTGGTGAAGATGGAGAGCTACATGGCTTTGGCGGCCCTGGTTTGACTATGAAAAAAAGACTCTTAGAGTTGGAATCTACAAATTAAGCAGCAGATGTATTAGCTTCCGTTTCAATACTGATAGCTGTATTGTCCCCGATCAATTCAATTAATCTTTGTGAGAGCTCATCACAATAGCTAGTGCGTATTATAGGCATCTCTAGCCTCCACTGAGTGCTGTTCTTGCTAATTAGTAGATCAACCTTGTCATTGCCTGGATATTCTAAGAGGGTTTGCAAGATTGTTTTTAACAAGAATTGATCTTCTTCGGGTTTATCAGTCTCTGTTAAGTGGATGAGTATCATTTTGGAATGATCATGGTCTATCTGATTTGGCTCGAAATGATTGATATTAGCCTCCGATGAAGTCAGTGAAGAATTGTTTAAGGATTCTTCAGGATTTATTTGAACCGACTGCGTTGCAGCTTGATTAAGGATATTATTCGACTGGCCCTCTATTTGTAGAGGAGGTTTGAGAGCAATATTTTCAGGAACATCTAATTCAGATGCTTGATCGCAATGAACCGAAAGTTCATCATCTCGTCTCCTGATAGATCCATTGAGTTGGAGTAGTGAACCTTCAAACCATAATTGAGATGTTTTTTCGTAGGCACGGTTCCAAATTGCGATATCAATTAGAGACCCGTCAAAAATTTCAAGTCCCGCGAAGCAAATACGTCGACCTTGCCTATCAGCAGTTACTCTTACAGACGCCACTTCTCCCGCAAGAAGTACTCGTTCTCCATCAGGTAAAGATTCTAGTTGATCTTTCGAGATAATAGCTCCTTCTGGCGCGTATTGGGGATCTAATATTCTAGGCCCTAGAGACACACCCAACAGTTCACGCTCCCACCCAATTTTCTCTCGATCTGTAGGTTCAGGTGCATCCAATAATTGGATTTCAGCAAGAGGAGCGGGAACGGAAGAACCAAAAAGATCAAACATTGTGGATTGGCCGCTATCTTTCAATTGAGCTTCTTTTTGCATGAGTTGAGTAATTGATTCGACACTTGCAACTAACTGGCCCCTTTCCCCAAAGGTATCTAGTGCGCCAACTTTTGCAAGGCTTTCTATTACACGTCGATTCGCTGCATCCGTTCCACCTCTTCTTGAAAAATCAGCAAGCGATTTAAATGGTCCATTCTTTTTTCGATCCNGTACAAGTAACTCAATGGCCATCGCACCAACATTTTTTATCGACGCTAAGCCGAATCTAATAGCTGGTTTTATACCTACTGACTCATCAATTGAAAAGGCTACATCACTATAGTTGATATGCGGTGGTAGTACTTCTATACCCAACCTAGAGCACTCATTTACAGTGGCACCAATTTTTTCAGAATTACCTTCATATGCATTAAGGACACATGTTAAAAATTCAATGGGATAGTTAGCTTTGAAATATGCTGTCCAGTACGCTACGACTGCATAACTCACGCTGTGCGCTTTGTTAAAAGCATATCCCGCAAAAGGCTCGATTAAATCAAAGACAGAGGCGGCAATAGTTTCGTCATATCCTAGCTTGATTGCGCCTTCAGTGAAGTTTTCTCGTTCTTGTTGCATCAGCGAGGATATTTTTTTACCCATGGCTTTGCGGACTATGTCTGCTTGACCCAAAGAGTAGCCTGCAAATTTTCTCAGAATGTGTAGAACCTGATCTTGGTACACAATGATTCCGTAGGTTTCTTTAAGAATTTCTTCTAATGCGGGATGAGGATATTTAATTGGAACTTTCCCGTACTTTGAATCAATGTATGTTGCAATGTGTTCCATTGGGCCTGGGCGGTAAAGCGCAACCATTGCAGCTAACTCAGCCAAGCTACCTGGTTTGAGATCTTTTATATAACGTCTCATTCCAGGACTTTCCAATTGGAATACTCCAGTTGTTTCTCCACTAGCGAGAAGCTCGTAGGTTATGGGGTCATTAAACGGAATTTCAGGCAATGTGATATTTATATGATGACGTTCTCGCACTAGCTTTGCAGCATTACTAAGAATCGAATAATTGATAAGCCCAAGAAAGTCCATTTTGAGTAGGCCAAGCTTTGCTACGGGCTCCATAGCATACTGTGTCATGGCAACACTGGACTCATCACCTTTAGTTGGACGCTGGAGAGGCACATGATCTATGAGAGGATCTTCTGATATGACGACTGCAGCAGCATGTGTACTTGCGTGCCTTGTTACACCTTCAAGCCCCTTAGCCGTATCAATTAGTAGGCGCATCCGTGGATCGTTGTCGTAAGAATCCTTCATTTCAGGTGAAAGTTCGAATGCCTGTGCAATCGTCATCCCTACTCTAGTGGGGATAAAGCGTGCTATACGATCTACCTCTGCGTATGACATACCAAGTGCACGACCAGAATCTCTAATTGCAGCTTTAGCACCTAATGTACCAAAGGTAATGATCTGAGCTACGTGATCATGGCCATATTTTTCAGTGACATATTTTATTGCTTCCTCTCGTCGATCGTCTTGGAAATCCATATCAATATCAGGCATTTCCTTACGCTCGATGTTTAAGAAACGTTCGAATACTAAACTGTATTCAAGAGGATCGATATCAGTTACCCCGAGGCAGTACAACGCTAACGATGATGCGGCACTTCCTCTGACACCAAAGACAATATCGTTTTGTCGTGCAAATTTAGCTATATCCCAAACTACTAAGAAGTAGTTTGGATATTGAGTTTTAGTAATAACATCAAGTTCATAATCCAAGCGTTCTTTTTTGGAATCATCTGCTCCACTGGGGTANCGAGAGTCAAACCCCTGCCAGCAAAGATTTCGTAAATANGTATCGGCATCTTCATCACCNGGTGTNCGATATTGAGGCAAATGTAAAGTCGAGAAATCTAAAGTGACGTCTGTAGAGTCAGCAATGACTTGAGTATTTGTAACTGCTTCAGGAATGTCACGAAAAAGATCTTTCATTTCATCAGGGCTTTTTAAGTAAAAAGACTCGTCTGAAAAACGAAATCTTCCTTCATCTTGTATGTTTGAATTTGTACCGATGCACAGGAGCACATCATGCAAGGTGGATTCTTGTTTATCTACATAATGAAGATCATTAGTAGCCACTAAAGGAATGTCTAATTCTTCACCTAGTTTTAAAATGCCTGCATTTAGAGGATCTAGGAAATCGAGATTTTCATGACGTTGTATTTCCAAATAAAAATCAGGGAATGTAGCCATGCACCATTTGGCTATTTCTCGAGCGTTATCGTAGTTTCCTTCAATCAGTGCCGTAGATAATTCTGAGCTAGGGCAGCCTGAGAAAACTATTAAGCCATCTGCATGTTCTTCTAAGAGTTCATGGTCAACTCTCGGCTTATAATAAAAGCCTTCGAGATGACCTTTAGACGAAAGTTTGATCAGGTTTTGATACCCTTCGTTGTTTTTGGCAAGGACTGTTAGGTGTGTGTACGCTTTATCTCCCGTACGCTTATCAAATCTGCTTCCACCCGCAACATATAGCTCACACCCAATGACAGGCTTTATACCAGCATCTTTGCAGGCAGTATAAAAATCTACAACGCCATACATGGAGCCATGATCAGTAATGCCCAAAGAATTCATGCCTAGTTCCTTGGCACGGGTTACCATTGTTGGTATGCGGCTTAAGCCGTCAAGCAGACTGTATTCAGAATGAACATGAAGATGGGCGAATGACAATGAAATCTCTACCTCAAAATGTTAGGTCATTATATGAACAGAGCGTATCACTACCAAGTAATATACTGATGTATTTTCGGCCTATAAATGCGTATTTTGTGAACACAAGAGTGTGCAAGTCAACAACAAGCTGCTGTTTATAATTTAAAAGGCTGACTTTATTGTTGACCTTAATTATTTGAGGCTTCTAGCCTCAAATAATTGTAAGATTAACTAATATGAGATTTGATACGAATAATTTCTATAAAGGTGCTGTTACTCGCCTTTTAAGCTTGGCAGACGCTGAGAGAATGGCAGGGGTTTCGGTGCCAGAGTATAAATATGATCTTGAGCGAATGTTTGATTTTGCTCAAGATCTCGAATTGATGCAGCCACCACACGTTACTGTGCATGTTGCGGGAACGAAAGGCAAAGGCAGTGTAGCGGCGATGATTGAAAGCATGGTCAGAGCCAATGGTTACCGAACTGGCTTATATACTTCTCCGCATCTACATACTTTTCGAGAGCGGATTAAAATTGACGGAGTGCCTGTTACTGAAGATCTTTTTGCTGCATCCTTAGATCGAGCTTGGTCTTATATTGAAAGCTTAAATGGTAGCCAGCAAAAATTCCCAACTACATTTGAAATGCTGACTGCTATGGCTATGGATTTGTTCAAGCGTGAGCAAATCGACGTAGCCATCTTAGAAGTTGGTTTAGGTGGTAGACTAGACGCTACGAATGTTTTCCCCACCGACGTTGCTGTAATTACTTCAATTAGCTTGGATCATACCGCTATATTAGGACCTACACTTTCGGATATCGCTCATGAAAAAATAGGAATAGTAAAAAGGGCGCAACCTGTTATTTCTGCGCCTCAATCCCCGGAAGCTCAACAAGTAATAGAAAGTAAGTGCTTGGAAGTAAACGCACAACTTTTGCAAATACAAAAAGATACGACATTTCAACTGGATTCAGCAGGCTTGTCAGGTCAAAAAATTGCGGTTGTTACCCCGAAGCATGAGTACAACTGTAATCTACCACTATTAGGAAAACACCAAGCTGAAAATGCGGCGGTTGCGATTACTGCTGTGGAGCAAATACCACTTGAATTAAATTTTGAGCAAATGGTTTTAGGTATAAATAGCGTTAAATGGGATGGCCGATTCCAGATATTGAGTGAAAACCCCTATTTAATAGTTGATGGAGCGCACAATCCTTATTCGATGCAAAAACTTGGAATGACAATTAAAGAATATTTCCCTAAGTCCAATGTATCTTTGATATTTGGTGCTTCTATGGATAAGCAGCTAGATTTACTAATTTCTGAAGCAGAAACCTTTGCGAACAAAATTTATATAGTTACCTCACGCCATCCAAGGGCGGCATCACCATCTTATTTAGAAAAATTTTTTCTAAATAATGATGTAAATAAGCAAGTAATGGGGGAAGTAAAAAAGACGCTTATTACTGCATCTCACGAAGCAAGCGACAATGATGTAATTGTTGTCACTGGATCATTATTCGTTGTTGCAGAAGCGCTTGAATGGTATTTTGAAATTTCACCGGAGTGGTATCCTGAGCTTAGTCTTTCCAGAAGTTAAAGTGAAAAAATGGAACATGGGAAAAAGCGCGTTGTTGTAACTGGGACAGGTGCAGTGACACCTCTCGGAGAGAATGTAAACGATTTTTGGAATGGTTTAGTTAATGGGGTCTCTGGGGTAGGGCCAATGACGTTGGCCGATCCAACAGATTACCCTTGTCAGATTTCTGGTGAAGTCTCTGGGTTTGATCCTGAAAAATATATTGAAAAAAAAGAATCACGCAGACTTGCCAGGTTTTCTCAGTTAGCAATTGTCGCTGCATCAGAAGCAATTATGCAGGCAGGTATTTCAACGTCAAAAATTAACATTGATCGTATGGGTGTTTGCATTGGAAATGGTAACGGTGGATTCCCGACAATTGATCAGAGTATGCGTACGCTAGTTGATCGTGGGGGGATGAGGCTTTCACCATTTTTTTTCCCGATGATTCTTCCCAACATGGCTGCGGCAAATCTAAGTCGATATTTTAGTGCGAGAGGTCCTAGTAGCACGATTGTTACTGCTTGTGCCGCATCTACTCAGTCAATAGCTCACGCCGTCGATTTTATTAGGAACGGGCGTGCAGAAATTATGATTTCTGGAGGAACAGAGGCTGGTATCAGCCAATTAGGTTTAGCGGGCTTTTCTGTAATGCGTGCATTGAGTAATCGTAATGATAAGCCAGAAGAGGCTAGCCGCCCTTTCGATGCCGCACGTGATGGGTTTGTTCCAGCCGAAGGTGCAGGAATATTAATCCTTGAATCTATGGAACATGCTCAAAAACGCGATGCGAAAATATTGGCTGAAGTTTTGGGGCATGGCGAGTCATCAGATGCAAACCATCAATTTCAACCAGATGATGACGGTTCAGGTGCAGCTCGGGCGATATGCTGGGCTTTAGAGGATTCTGGAATAGGTCCACATGAAGTAGATTATATAAATGCGCACGGAACATCTACGCCGTTAAATGATGCGTCGGAGACGCTCGCAATAAAGCGAGCTTTCGGAGACTTGGCCTATAAGATCCCTATTAGTTCAACCAAATCAATGATAGGGCACGCTTTAGGTGGGGCTGGAGGTATGGAGGCGGTAGCTTGTGTTTTGACCTTAGCTAATGGAATGATTCATCCCACTATCAACTATACAACTCCAGATCCTTCATGTGATTTGGACTACGTACCTAATGTGGCAAGACAAGCAAACGTCAAAACTATACTTTCAAATAGTTTTGGGTTTGGTGGTCAAAATGCATGCATCGTGCTCAGGAAATACGAAGAATAATATTGCTACTTTGAATAATTAATTCGCTCGTTAATTATCCTTCCGGTTCCATGTTCAACTTTTACAGTATTTTTTACTGCACCCGACCGTGTACCGATCATAATTAATGGATCATTCTCTTTGTTGTGGAGTTGATAGAAAGATCCTCCTGTAATAGTAGCCATCATCCCTGGTGTAAGTATGACAGATCCTCCATCTGGGAAATTCATAGTAAGGACACCCTCAATTACTTGAAATGTTTGATCCTGATTATGACAGTGCATCTCATCTTTTTGGTCAGGTTTATAGTAATGAACCCAAGCATGGAATCGATCAGTATCTAGCACTACAGTTCTTTTTTTTTCCTTATGACCAAAGGCTTTAGTGTCAATCACTTCAATAGGCATACATATCTCCTATACCCTTTTAGCATTTTATGGTACCCCTGCAGGGACTCGAACCCTGGCACATGGTTTAGGAAACCACTGCTCTATCCTCCTGAGCTACAGGGGCACATGTTTGTTAGGATCTTATCATTTAGTAGATGATAACTTGTAATAGGGATGATTTTATACCTGTATTTTTGTTTGGAGGGTTGGAATGAAAGTTTTAATTGTCGGTGGCTCATCAGGAATTGGTATTGCGACGGTTAAGACATTTTTAAACGCAAAACATGATGTCATTGCGACATACAGGACAGGTATCCCGAACAATGAATTAGGGGCGTACTGGATAAATGCGGATATGCTTCGCATAGCTGACATTGATTCTATTGAGGCAAACATTTCTGCAGTAGATCTTTTGATTCTGTTACCGGGTGTTTCATTCGGAAAAAGCATTTCGGAATATTCGGACGATGAAATGGATGAAGTACTTACTGTTAATTTCATAAGTCAATTCCGAATTATCCAGAGAATCAAGCATTGCTTTTCAGATGATTCGCAAATCATTTTCTTGGGTTCCATAGCTGGNCAAAGAGGATCTGCAGATCCTATATATGGTGCTAGCAAAGGCGCAGTACATGCTTTGGCTAAATCTCTCGCAAAATCTATGGCACCACGAACTAGAGTAAATGTTATTGCCCCAGGGATGGTAACAAATACTGGTATGTATGATGCTACTAATTCAAATGTAATCAATGGACATTTAGAAACTACCCCTACGAGGCATTTTATTAGCGCCGACGAAATCGCTAATATTATTCTAGATATTACTCAACCNCACTGGGGACAACTTAATGGCGCNTGTATAGATTTAAATGGAGGCCAATACTTAAGGTAGGTTAATTAGATAGAAATTCTCGGAGCCTCTTCAATGCTTCGCGAATATTGTCTTGCGAGTTAGCAAATGAAATGCGTACATAACCCTCCCCAAATTTCCCGAAAGAAGTGCCTGATAGTAAAGAGATACCCGTTTGAGTTAGAACGTTTCGCTCAAATTCTTCGCTGCTATAGCCGGTACCGGTAATATTGGGGAAAGCGTAAAAAGCCCCTTCAGGCATTGGGCATTTAATTCCAGGGATATTATTCAATCCGTCAACAAGCAGATCTCGACGTTTTTTAAATTCAGCAACCATATCCCATACTGGTTGCTGAGAAGATTCTAACGCAGATACAGAAGCAATCTGACTGAACGCCGCTGTACAAGAAACACTATTGGTAACGAGCCTAGTAATAGGTTCTACCAGGAAATCAGGGAAGATACCAAACCCTATCCGCCATCCGGTCATGGCGTAGCTTTTGGATAGTCCATCTAGAATAATTGTCCGTTCCCACATGTCGGGGAATTCAGTAATTGATGAATGTGTTCCCTCATAATAGAAATCTTTATAAATTTCATCAGCAAGTACAATTGCATCAGCATCTTTAGCCAGGGTAGAGATTTTTTGTAAGTCTGTTCTTGGAATTACACTTCCACATGGATTATTAGGGGAATTGACAATTATTAGCTTCGTTTTTGACGTGATTTGATTTTCCAGTTCTTTTAGATCAGGGTTATATCCCAATCTTTCATGTAATTGCATAGGGATTGGCGTTCCTCCGGCGAAGCGAATCATTGATTCGTATATGGGGAATCCCGGATTGGGGTAGAGAACTTCATCACCTTCTTCAATTAATGACAGGATCGTAAAAAACATTATTGGCTTCCCGCCGGGTGTAATAATAATATTTTCGAAAGGAATTTCACGGTTATATCTACGACCGGCATCGAAAGCAACTGCTTTTCGAACCTCTGTTATACCCGCAGAAGGTACGTAATGTGTATATCCTGTATCCAAGGCAATTTTTGCAGATTCAACAATATGAGCAGGAGTATCAAAGTCAGGCTCACCGATCCCGAGAAAAATGATGTCCCTACCTTCAGCTTCAAGGGCTTTAGCACGAGCTAGTGCCTCAAAAGCTGTCTCAGTTCCTAGTAACGACATGCGAGATGCGAGACGCATTTTCTCTCCTATTGTTATGGTTGTTTTAAATTTCTTCTTTTCCTAATCGTTTTTCATCCACCAGAAATCGCAGGAAGAAAATGAACTTCAGAATTTTGCTCTAGGGGAGTCAGCATTCCCATATTTGTTGGTTCTCCGTCTACGACTGCTGCTAGACCTCGTGCAAGCTGAGTAGGATTATCAGGGTGAATTAGACGTTCTTGAATGCCAGGATATTTAGAATCAAGGTTAACTATTAATTGACGTAAAGTCCTTCCTTCTACTTCAACCGTAGTATGTCCTCCAATATGCTTGCGCAAAGACGGCTGCATAAAGACTATTGCCAAAGTATTTAGATACCCCCAGATTTATTATTCTTTTCTTCAAGGGCCTCTAAAATTCGACCAGGGTTCATAGGCGTTTTATAGAGTCTATTTCCAATTGCGTCAGCTAGTGCATTTGCGATTGCAGGCGCTGGGGGGACGATTCCAGTTTCCCCAATCCCACGTACTCCAAATGGATGGTTAGTATTTGGGACTTCTACAATGATTGTATCAATCTTGGGAAGATCGAGAGCCGTTGGCATACGATAGTCGAGGAAACTTGCATTGAGCATTACGCCATCCTCAGTAGTATAGTATTCTTCATTTAACGCCCATCCGATTCCTTGTGCGGCGCCTCCTTGAAATTGGCCTTCTACGTATGATGGATGCACTGCTTTCCCCGCATCCTGGGCAGCTGTGTAGCGAAGAATCTGTACTTTTCCAGTGGCGGGATCTACTTCTAAATCAACTAAGTGAGTTGCAAAGCTTCCCCCACCAGAGCCTCTTACGTTAACGGTTCCAGTTTTTGCTATGGAACCACCAGTCTCACCAAGCTTGCCGGCTGCTTCTTTAAATCCTAATCTTTGATCAGGTGCGTCAAGGTTATTAAAGTAGCCTTCAGAAAAAGCAATCCTTGAAGCATCACATTCCCATAGCATACTTATTCGTTCTTTCATTTCCTCTATAACTAGATTGGCTGCTTCAATTACTCCATGACCTGTTGAATAAGTGGTCCTACTTCCAGCTGTTAATGCGTTATAACCTATGCTATCGGTATCTACGACCGAAGGATGAACATCTTCTGCTGAAATTCCTAGAATTTCAGCAGCTTGCATAGCTAAGGTCGTTCGAGTACCTCCTATATCAGGATTCCCTTCAACTAGAGAGACAATCCCATCATCATTCACGTTTATGGTGACTGATGATTTTCCACCTGCTCCATTCCAATAGCCACTTGCCATGCCTCTACCACGAAGTTTGCCATCATCGGCCTTACGAATAAGAGATGATTTGAAATGGTCGGATTCTTTGATTGCATTTAGGCATTCAAGATTACCTATTCTCGGGAAAATTGGACCATCAGGCCTGCGAGATCCCTCTTTGGATACATTCAGAAGATGGAAATCCATAGTATCGATACCTGCTAGTTTACAAAGTTCATCTACCAATGCTTCGCTCGCAAATGTTGCTTGAGGGGTTCCGGGTGCTCGATATGCCGCAGTTTTTGACATATTGATGACGATGTCGTAGGCGTCTATACGTAGATTAGGAACTTCATAGCAAGCAAAGATTCCAGCAGTAGCAGCGCTAATGGATGACCCTGGGTATGCTCCAGCCATATATTTAATATCTGCGGTAGCAGCAAGGATTTTTCCTTTGGCGTCGATTCCCATTTTCACAGTAACTTCACCACCAGGCCCGGGTCCAGTAGAAGTAAAAACAGATTGCCGATCCATGAGAATTTTTACCGGTTTCCCGGATTTTTTTGATAGTAAAGCTGCTAGTGGTTCAAGGTATAAACCAATTTTCCCCCCAAATCCACCACCTATTTCCATTGGTACTACTTTAATATCAGAGATCCGCATCTTGAGGATTTTTGCTAGTCCATCACGCACTCCGAATGGTGCTTGAGTACTGGTATATACCGTTAACTTTCCATCTGGGCTATAAAAAGCACTTCCGTTATGAGGTTCTATATAGCCTTGGTGGGCTCGTGAAATACTATAAGTTCTTTCTAAAACAGTAGTAGATTCATTGAACCCAGCCTCGGGATCTCCAAATTCGGCTCTTGTATGCTCTGCTATATTAGTATTTGAAACAGATTCACCAAGGTGATTCCCCACCAAATCATCATGAATAATGACAGCATTCTTTGCTATAGCATCCTCTATGGTAACCACTGCTTTTAACGGTTCATACTCAATTTCGATAAGTTTTAACGCTTCAAGCGCACTATTGAGATCTGTTGCTGCCACAGCTGCGACAGGGTGTCCTTTGTAAATTACTTTGTCATAAGCCATTATTCTTTCGCTAGCCCATTTAGATTCTGGTCTTAGATTTTCAGATGGTTGGACTGGCATATCTTTTCCGGTGATTACTGCATATACCCCTGGTGCCGATTCCGCCCTAGATATATCTAAATTTTTAATTCTTGCATGGGCATAAGGGCTTCGAAGTACTGCCCCATGTATCATGCCAGCTAATTTAATATCTGCCCCATATAAAGCCCTTCCTAGAACTTTATCCACCCCATCATGTCTTATAGGTCTAGTGCCAACGATTTGGAATTCTCTTTGATTTGAATTAGAAGTAATTGTCATTTCTTTCCTAAATCTACTATGAATTTTGATTAGCGACTTTTTCTACTGCTCGTATTATTTTGTCGTATCCAGTACAACGACAAAGATTTCCTGCTAGCCATAGACGGATTCTTTCTTCACTAGGATGTGGCTCTCGTTCCAATAACGCTTTAGCTGATACTAGGAACCCCGGGGTGCATATCCCACATTGAAGGGCTGCTTCCTCGAGGAAAGATTGTTGGAGTGGGTGTAATCCATCGGGCGTAGCCATTCCCTCAATAGTGTCTATAGATGCACCTTCTACTTCAGCACCTAGTACGAGACATGAGTCCACAATCCTGCCATTTAGGGTTACGGTGCAAGCACCACAATTACCATCATTACACCCTTCTTTAGTCCCTGTTAAACCTAGAACTTCTCTGAGTGTTTCTAATAGAGATTGATAAGGTGCAACTAGGAATTCTGCAGGTTTTCCGTTGAGTTCACAGTTAACAGCTATTTTTTTGGGCGAATCCATGGGTGTCATTAGCTCCTATAAATTAGTTTTAGCTCTTTCGAGAGCAATGGTTAAGGTTCTTTGAGTTAAAACACGTACTAATTGCAATCTTTGAGCGGGCGTTCCCCGCATATCGCCTATAGGAGAAGCTTCTCCAACTGCAATTTCAGCCGCTTCCTCAAATACATGCTGAGTTGGCTGCTTGCCAATTAGAAAATCAGAACTTTTCTTTGCAAAAATTGGAGTTGGACCTACCGCACCAAGAGCTATACGAGCATGAGTTATGTTTGAATCAATTGTATCAACAGTTATAGCACTTCCAACGCTAGCTATAGCAATATCCATTTCATTACGGGGAATGAATCTTTGATAAGCAGCTCCAAACCCTTTAGAAGGTAACGGTATTTTTATGGAAAGTAGCATCTCATTGTTCTGTAAGGAATTTTTACCAGGCCCCGTGCAGAAATCTTCGACTGGGATAGTGCGGTCCGTGGTAGGAGATTTGATATTTGCAATAGCGCTATGAACAATGAGTGGGCAAATTCCGTCGGCGCTTGGAGAAGCGTTGCAGAGATTCCCGCCAATACTCGCTCTAGATTGAATTTGAATACCGCCAATTAGGGAGGCTGCATCAATTAGCCCGGGATACAAATTGGCAATTTCACTATTTTCGTAGATCTGGTAACAAGGAACTGCAGAACCTATGATGAGCGAGTCTCCAACATGAAGAGCGCGAGCTTCAGGCACCTGTTTAATGTCTACGATAGAATCTATTTCAAATCGTTCTCCACGTAGCTGTACAAGTAAATCAGTGCCTCCCGCTAAAATGCGAGCTCGGGGACCTAGTTCATCAAGTACAGCTAAAGTTTCATCGACAGAAGAAGCGGCAATATAGTTGAATGGATGCAAATGATCACCGTGGTATTTCTAGAGTATTTGACGTTGATGTCCATTATCTCGGAAGCTCTCTGCATCTGCAACAACAAAACAAACAACGTCTTTAATGAATATCGTCAAAATTACCAATGGGAAATGTAGAATTCGTTATTTTTTCACTATTACTTGCTACCTGTCGTTCACATCACTACAATGCCGACGTTGCTTTATTGAAAGTAATAAATTTTTTTATTTCTTAGGAGTTGTTTGTGGCTGAGGAAACTAATCGCTTATTTGTAGGAAATATGCCATTCCGTATGACACAGGAGGAGCTATTTGATCTTTTTGCTCAGGCTGGGGGCGTTGCATCAGTGCATGTTCCAACTGACCGAGAGACAGGTCGTCCGCGTGGTTTTGGCTTCGTTGAAATGGATGATCCGACAGGCAAGGATCAAGCAATTCAGATGTTTAACGGATATTCTGTGGGTGGCCGATCGCTTGTAGTGAATGAAGCAAGACCACGTGAGCAGCGTTCGTTTTAATACGATTAACTTCTGTTGAGTAATTTCTTAGACAGGCATGGCTACGTCCATATATTTGTAGCCTGTTCCTGTGTTCATAAGAAGAGTTTCATCTGTGGATGTGATAATTCCCTGTCTTAAGAGTTTTTTATACCCCGCAAGCGTTGCTGCTCCTTCAGGAGCAGCCCAAATCCCTTCAGAGATTCCTATTTCACGTGTAGATTCTAATATTTCATCATCACTCACTGTTATTGCGGTACCTTGGCTCTCTCTTACGGCATCTAGGATCAGATAATCTCCCACCGCAGAAGGCACTCGAATTCCGGAAGCAATTGTGGAAGCGTTTTCCCAAGGTTCGGCAAAGCGCTTTCCTTCGTTATAGGCTCGGACAATTGGTGCACAACCATTTGCTTGAACAACAATCATTTTAGGTCGCTTTTCGTTTATCCAACCCATTTGCTCCATTTCATCGAATGCTTTCCACATTCCTACAATTCCTGTACCTCCACCTGTTGGGTAAACAATTACATCGGGCAAGCGCCACCCTAAGTCTAGGGCTATCTCATAGCCCATCGTTTTCTTCCCTTCTACACGATATGGTTCTCGCAAGGTAGAAACATCGAATAATCCAAGTTCAATTGCTTTTTCTCGAGATAATTTACCTGCATCAGAGATAAGCCCATCAACTAGCGTAAGTTTTGCTCCTGCCAATAGAGCTTCTTTCTTATTTGCCTCTGGTGCATCGTTAGGCATGAAAACATAGCACTCTAACCCTGCTCGCGCGCAGTAAGATGCCAAAGATCCAGCTGCGTTACCCGCAGACGGAACAGTTAACTTAGTTAGTCCTAGTTCATATGCTTTTGATACTGCAGCAGATAAACCTCGAGCTTTAAAGGAGCCTGTAGGATTAACACCTTCATCTTTGATATACAGGGTACGTACGCCATATTTCCGTTCTAGTTTTTTTGCACGCAACATCGGAGTGCCGCCTTCGCCTAAGGAGACGATATTTTCTTCATTACGAATTGGCATTAATTCGAAAAAGCGCCACATATTTCTAGGACGATTAAGGAATGAATAAGGATCTATAGATCCCTTAGCAGCTTCTAAGTCATATCTCGGATATAAAACTTTTTGTGCATTAGGTGATAAACCGTGGGGTTCATCTGCGCTAAATATTTCACCTGTTTCAGTGCATTGGAGATGAGAGAGAAAATTTTTCATAATTGTTTTGTTTTTGTAGTCCTTAAAGTATTAGCCAAGCCAACGTTTTAATTTGGCTATGTGATTCTCATTGCTAGTTGTTTCAATCACTTGACCACGCCATTTCTTCTGGTATAACCGAGTAGGTTTTTGAAACCATAATACATAGGAGACGAGAAGGAATATCACCCCTAAAGTCAGTAATGGGGCTACGAACCTTTGGTCTGTCACGTGAAGTGCAATCCCAATCACTAAACAGAGAATTCCAATTTTCAATGCAAATTTCGTTCTAAAAAAATTTAGTAATCCGAGCCTTATATATAGTGGTCGTTTATTTACTAAGAGCGACTTTTTCTTTACAAAATTCGAGGAATCTAACCCGGTTGCTTGTTTCAAAATATGCTCTATTTCATTTTCATATTTTTGAGGCATTCTGCTGTCCTGTTGACCGGATCTTTTTTGATTTCTAGTATATTCTTATTTGTATGGTTATGAAAAAAGATTACTCTGTAATTTACTGAGGATTTATTGAATAAGCTAATTATTTTTGACATTCCTAGCCTTCATTGTGATGGTTGCATATCTTCAATTACTAGCGTTTTGGAGAATTTCTCAGGAATTGTTTCAGTACATGGAAACCTTGAGGCGTTGACATTAGCAGTTAATTATGATGATTCTCGAATAAAATCGGAGGCGATTAAATTGCAACTATCCATTATTGGCTATCCGGTTGTGGGGACACAATTTAATCAGAATTAATCATATCCCTAAAAATTGAATGGTAGTGTGGGTTTTATGAATTTTGTTCATATTGATTAGCAGAGCAGTCAATTCTTCTACGTAGCGAGAATTAGATAAAGAGCCTGCATTTAAAGGCCTTAGATCAGGTATATCGGAGACTAAACCTACCACTTCATTAAGGCCAGTATCTGAATTACTGCATATTGCGACATCTCCATTAAGCTTAAGTGAGGGATTTAAAAGATCTCGCGCACTTAAATTTTGAAAAGCGCTAGCAACCAGAGATTGAGGGAAAAGAATACTAGTTAGTTCGCCCGCAGAACCTTCAGGTACATTAAGTGCTTTCATTTGTCCTTCTGAAAAAGATAGTGGGGCTATGATACTGACAATTAATTTGCCCTTAGTTAATGGTTCTATGGTCTCAGCGACAGGTCGTAGTCCTTCGAAAGGAACAGATAGAATTACAACGTCAGATGAATTAGCTGCATCCTCGTTATTAGATCCAGTTATATTAAGATCAGGAGTTATTGAAGATATTTCGAGTGCTGCTTGCTCAGCTCGCTCTTGAGTGCGCGATCCTATAATTACGTTGTGTCCAGCGATAGCAAATCGCAAACCTAGTCCCCGTCCTTCAGGTCCCGTTCCTCCGATTATTGCAATTTTTTTCATGTCACCTCTAATTTAATTCCGTTATTTCAGCCAGTTTTTCAGCATGTTTTTCTAAATCAAAGACTGGATTAAGTAAAAATTCATCGGTACCTAGTTCAGACCATTGGTGGAGCAATTCTTTAATTTTATTTTTGCTTCCCCAGATTGCTGCTTTATTCGCGTTGTCAGCATTTCCGTAATAATAGCCAAACCAATCACGTAGCCTTGATAGCGCACGCGATTCGTTATCATCTATGGCAAGGTACAGCCTTTTTGAAATTGGGAATGTTGCGGGATCACGATTTTCACTTGCTAAAGTTTCTTTGAGTAATTTCAATTTTCTCGGGAAATCGTCTAATGCGGAACTACCAGCCCCCATCCAACCGTCTGCAAGAGTGACTGCACGTTGAATTGCTTTATCTGCATTTGCCCCAAACCAGATTGGAGGATGAGGGGATTGTATCGGTTTTGGGTTTATCATTGCCCCATTGAGCTGATGGAATTGGCTATTATACGTAACTTCTTCCTCAGTCCATAGAGCTTTGATTATTTTGACTTGCTCGATAAACCGGCTTACTCGTTTGACAGAATCAACCCCGTATGCAGGTAACTCACTCGCGTTATTCCCCAAACCTACACCCAGAATGAGCCGACCTGAGCTCAGGCAGTCTATATCCGCCATTAGCTTTGCCAGATGCACAGCGTTATGTCTTGGTAGTACTAGGACAGAAACCCCTAGTTTGACCTTTGAAGTTTTACCAGCCAGGTAAGCTAGAAAGCTTGTCGGATGGATTGCATTGGGCTTCCCAATTACTCGTTCTTGTGTCCACAAACTATGATACCCAAGGCCTTCAACCATACTTACAAAATAGTCGATGAACTTGGTGTCGATTTTGCCATCGGGGAAAATATGCGGCGCGGCTATACCAAATTTTGTTTTTTTAGTAATCATTTATTCCTTAATTAGAGCTCATCGAATATGCGATATTACATATATTAGCAACCTATGGTTATAAATTGTGTTTCCAATTGATTCAAATCCTTATGAAATTTAGGTACAATGTAACGAAAGGTAAATAAATTCAATTTGATTGTTGACGTAATCTCCTTGGGGACTCGGTTTTCCCNTAGTTTTGTTGCGTCCATCAGGTTTGTGGATAGGAAGTTAGTGCATAATGACTCGATCGAATATCACCAAATTTACTGAATATCATGGAGATATAGATTTTGATTACTCAGAAATTTTCCCATCTCCGACTTTTGGGGAGGATTTCGAGCTAGAAAAAGTACCTGAAAGCTGTGAGCCAACAAAAATTGGTTGGCTGTTTGGGGCTTCTAGGCAATGGCGTGGACCCGAAGGTTTACACATCCGAGAATATAACGGTCGTTATTTTGGACATTACGATCGTGTAGATCCTAGGAAAAATTTGATAGGGCATTGGGTTTTGGATGCTCCTTTTGAGCTGGCTGTTGGAAGTACTAGTGGAGTTGGAATGCTCGCAAGTTTTACGGCAAGTTCAGGCGTAGCTGTTACCTGGATTACGGCTACATTACTTGCATCANTTGCAGCGAGTACGGTTGCAAGAAGAATCTTTTCGTAGTACCCCGTTTGCTTGCACTATTGCAAAGCAAGCTGCATAATTAGNGTACCTTTAAATCAGTCCTGCGAGGCTGGCAAGGTGGGTATATTGAGAAATAGGTATAAATATTTGTCGCCTCTTGCCAATGTGGTAAGGGGTTTTTTTTGAGCCGCGAAACCAGAATACTAACACGCGATGATATGGGTAGAATTACCAAACGTATCGCGCATGAGATTATTGAACGAAATGAAGTGTTGACTGACCTTCTTTTTGTTGGATTGCAGCGCCGAGGGGTTCCGCTCGCACGTAAATTATCTGATTCGATAGAGTCATTTACTGGAGTGACGGTTCCTGTTGGGTCTTTAGATATTAATTTTTACAGAGATGATTTAATCCAACGCCCGCACCCATTTTTGCATCCGACAGAATTGCCAGTAACCCTGGAAGGGAAAATCACAATTCTGGTGGATGATGTTTTTTACACCGGGCGAACCTCACGATCAGCGTTGAATGCTCTGATAGATTTAGGGCGGCCTCGCTTGATTCAGCTTGCTGTAATGGTAGATAGAGGGCATAGGGAACTCCCTATAAGACCAGATTATGTAGGGAAAAATATACCTACGTCTCAGAATCAATCAATACAAGTTCGAGTTGATGAATATGATGGTACAGACGAAGTTGTGTTAATAGATGATGCACATCTGGAGCCTGCATTAATATGACCCCCTTCGAATTGCAAAGCGGAAACAAAATCCAAANGCCTCAAAAGAGGCGTCATGTTCTTGATCTTGACGATTTTTCTGAGAAGGAAATTTTGAACGTCTTAGATTCAGCTGATTCAATGCGGAATATTTTAGATCGAAACATTAAAAAAATTCCTGCCTTACGTGGGAAGATAGTGTTGACAGTATTCTTAGAGCCTAGTACTAGGACAAGGGTTTCATTTGAGCAAGCCGGAAAAATACTGAGTGCAGATGTAATTAATATTTCAGGTTCGGGAAGTAGTGTTGAAAAAGGCGAATCTTTGCTTAATACCGCAAAAACTCTTCAGTCGATGCAAGCAGATTTGATTGTTATTCGAAGCCCGGAAGCGGGAACGCCATACTTTTTGGCGCGTAACTTACAGAACATGCAGATAATCAACGCAGGAGATGGAGCGCATGCGCATCCTTCTCAAGCATTATTAGATTTGATGACAATGCGTAGGAACTTAGGAGACCTAAAGGGTAAAAAAGTAGTTTTNGTAGGTGACTCTCTTTATAGCAGAGTTGTACGATCAGACATTTTAGGACTGAAAGCATTAGGTGCATCGGTAGTACTGTCTGGTCCACCCACTATGACTCCATATCCTAAGATTTTTGACAGTTCCAGAGAACTTCTTTCAGGAGTCACTTTAGAACCTGATTTGGATATTGCTATTGAATCAGCGGATGTGATTATTGCGCTAAGAATTCAAAAAGAAAGACAGCACTCTGGAGTATTACCAAGCATGCGCGAATATACACGCCGATGGATGGTTACCGAGAAGCGTTATCAAATGGCAAATCCTGGAGCTTTGCTCATGCACCCAGGGCCATTAAATGAAGGCATAGAGATTGCCTCCTCCTTAGCACACAGTGATGAATCACTTATTGAAGAACAAGTTACNAATGGAGTTGCAATACGGATGGCGCTATTGAACATACTCCTTATGGGTAATACNGGAGAGATAGAAGAATGACAGAGTTTAATAGCATCGTGATAAAAGGAGGGAGAGTAATCGACCCTTCTATAAAAGAGGATTGTATAAGAGATATTTTCATTCTGGGAAATCAAATTGTCCCAAAAGAAAAGGTTGATATAACCAAAACTAAAATCATTGATGCTACTGGTTTGGTGGTTGCGCCTGGATTTATTGATTTACATACCCACCTTAGGGAACCAGGCTTTGAAGATAAGGAATCGATTGCAACAGGAACTTTAGCTGCTGCAGCTGGTGGATTCACCACAATTTGTGCAATGCCAAATACTAACCCTGTCATAGATTCAGCGCATATTGTGGAGTTCATAAAATCTCAAGCCAGTAAAGCCGGTCCTATACGTGTACTTTGTTTTGGTGCTGTTTCGAAAGGGCGCAATGGAGTAGAACTCACGGATATGGAAGAATTGGCCTCCGCGGGGGTGGTGGGTTTTACGGACGATGGCAGCCCAGTTTCGACAGGGCATTTAATGGAAATGGCTTTAAGGTACGCTGGAGAGTTAAATCTGCCAGTGATGGATCATTGTGAAGATTATTCAATGACAAAAGGATTAGGAATCCATGAAGGAAGAGTTTCATATAGATTGGGCTTGCAAGGATACCCATCAGCAGCTGAAGAATCCATTATTGCGCGAGATATTGCCATCGCTGAGCATACCGGCTCGCACCTTCATATTGGTCATATTAGTACTGCTGGTGGTGTAGATTTGGTTAGAAATGCNCGGGCGCGTGGAATTAATGTTACGGCNGAAGTTACTCCTCATCACTTGACAATGACTGAGGACTGGATTCTTGGAGAAAAAGGCGAAGAGGCGTCGTTCGAAATTCTTACTTCTAACGCATATGAAACTCGAGCTAAAGTCAGCCCTCCCTTAAGAACGGAACACGATAGGGAAGCACTTATTCAAGGCCTTAGAGAGGGAACAATAGATGCTATCGCTACGGATCATGCTCCTCATACATTCGGTGATAAGGCGGTTCCTTTTGACCAAGCTTCTGTTGGAATATCTGTATTGGAGACTGCTTTCGGTTCGTTGATGACTCTAGTTAATGCAGGGTTAATTGATTTGCCATCTCTTCTACATAGGCTTACTGTCGGCCCAGGTTCTATTTTAGGAGAAAAATATAAAACCATTGCTAATTTGCAAACTGGATCCTTCGCCGATGTAGTTTTGATTGATGTGCAGGAAAAATGGAAAGTTGATACTAAGAATTTTTACTCTAAAGGGAAAAATACTCCTTTAGAGTCTTCTGANTTATGTGGAAAAGTGAAATTAACTATAGCTAACGGTCAAATTGCTTTCGAGGATATTAGTTGTGCCTAAAGGATACTTAGTACTAAGCGACGGTTCGATATATAAAGGTGATTCCTATGGAGCTGAGGGAACTGCCTACGGAGAAGTTGTATTTAATACGAGCATGTCAGGCTATCAGGAGATATTAACTGATCCATCTTATGCAGGACAAATAGTAATTCCCACCTATCCCTTGCAGGGGAATTATGGTGTGAATGAAAGCTATGAAGAATCTTATAAAATTCAAGTAGCATCCTTTGTTATCAGGAATCATTCACAGAACCCTAGTCATTTTGATGTACAAAGTACATTGTCGGAATACCTTAAAGATAATGGAATTCCAGGGCTTTCAGGTGTTGATACTAGAGCAATTACAAGACGTATTCGATCTGAAGGCGTAATGATGGGCTCTGTGACAAATGGTGATCCTCAGAGGGCACTTGAGGAATTAATGAAAAGGCCTGTATATGACAGTATAAATTTTGTCGAACATGTAACTACTAAGAATAAATATGTGTGGAATGCTAATGGAGACGTGAATATTGCCTTGGTTGATTGTGGCGTTAAATTCAATATTTTACGTAATNTAGCCAATCGTAATTGCCGAGTTCAAGTTTTTCCTGCTTCGGTTTCTGCGGAAACAATTCTCAATACAAATCCAGACGGGGTGGTTTTTTCACCTGGCCCCGGAGATCCTATCCATAATGAAGGTACCGTAGCCACAGCTAGATCTGTACTTCAAAAAATCCCCACATTGGGCATTTGCTTAGGCCACCAGATTATTGCTCGAGCACTTGGGGCAAATACATACAAATTGAAATTTGGACACAGGGGCGGCAATCACCCTGTTCAAGATCTTAGCTCCGGTAAGGTGTATATAACCGCACAGAATCATGGCTACGCAGTAGTCGAGGAAGATTTACCTGCAGGCTTAATTGTTACNCATAAGAATCTTCATGATGGAACTATTGAAGGTATTAGACACCAAGATCTACCAATAATTTCTATTCAATATCATTCAGAAGCGGCTCCAGGACCGTTAGATAATGAGTACATATTTGATCAATTTCTGGAGTTAGTGACGAGATGAAATTGCGAAAAAATACTGCTATTAAAAAAGTATTAGTGATAGGGAGCGGTCCAATAGTTATTGGACAGGCTGCTGAATTTGATTACGCTGGTACTCAAGCCTGTAAAGCTCTAAGGGAAGAAGGGGTTTCCGTTGTTTTAGTTAATTCGAACCCGGCTACTATTATGACTGATAAAGAAATCGCCGATTCTGTATATATCGAACCTCTCACAGTAGAAGTTTTAGAACGAATAATCAAGAGAGAGAAGCCTGATGGCTTACTTCCGACTTTAGGTGGTCAGACAGGTTTAAATCTTGCAGTATCGCTGGATGAAGCCGGTATATTAGACAAATACAGTGTAAAATTATTAGGTACATCAATTACTACCATAAAAACTGCCGAAGATAGGGAACTGTTTCGCAACCTCTTGCAGGAACTTGGAGAACCTATAGCTCCTAGTGAAATTGCCAACTCAGTAGAAGAAGCCATGAAAATTGGAAACGACCTTGGGCTTCCTATCGTGGTTAGACCGGCGTACACACTTGGNGGAACTGGTGGAGGATTTGCTACATCCTACGAAGAATTGCGTACTGTCGTTGAAAGTGGACTTGCTGCGAGCCCTATCAATCAAATACTGGTTGAAAGATCGATGCGTGGCTGGCGAGAAGTAGAGTATGAAGTTATGCGCGATTCATCTGATACATGCATAACAATTTGTAATATGGAAAATTTTGATGCTATGGGAGTACATACTGGAGATAGTATAGTCATTGCCCCTAGCCAGACATTATCAGATGTTGAATATCAGATGCTTCGTTCTGCAAGTATAAGAATTATTAGGGCTCTTGGTATTGAAGGTGGTTGTAATATTCAATTTGGATTATCTCCAAATCCAATTATTGGAGATTCATTACCTGGAGAGCCTCCGAAGCCTTTGGAATATTTCGTTATTGAAGTAAANCCTCGAGTGAGTAGGTCATCAGCGCTAGCTTCAAAAGCAACGGGTTATCCGATTGCAAGAGTTGCAGCGAAAATTGCAGTTGGATTAACACTTAAAGATATACCTAATGCAGTAACGCAACGTACAGCTGCTGCTTTCGAACCTGCTTTGGATTATTGCGTAATCAAAATTCCACGCTGGCCATTTGATAAATTTGGAACAGGTGACAGGGTTATCAGTACGCAGATGAAAGCAACGGGCGAAGTAATGGCTATCGATCGGAGTTTTGAGTCTGCCCTGCATAAAGCTGTGCGATCGTTAGAACTTGGAGGAAATTCATTACTATGGGAAGACCCCTCATGGGTTGATCAAAAAATTGAAGATCTCCCCTTGCACCCAACAGATCTTCGCCTCTGGGCAGTTTTTGCTGCTCTAAGAAAAGGTGCCAACATTAATTACTTGGCACAAGAAACCCATATTGATCCTTGGTTTTTGCACGGATTGCAGCGGATTGCTTCAATGTATGAGAGGCTAAGTAAAGAAACACTTGACACTGAGCTACTTGAAGAAGCCAAAGGACTGGGGGTTCCTGATCAAGCGATTGCAAGCCTTGCGGGATACGAGTACGAGAAAATTCGCCAATTACGCATCGAATCAAACATTTTGCCTGTCTATAAAATGGTGGATACATGTGCGGCTGAATTCGAAGCAGTAACAACGTATTTTTACAGTACCTATGAACAGGAAAATGAAGCCCCTCCTTTAGAAGGAGAAAAAGCATTAGTGATAGGGAGTGGTCCTATTCGTATTGGGCAGGGAATAGAATTTGATTATTGCTCTGTACACGCCGCATGGGCTTTAGGTTCATCAGGAATTAAATCTATTTTAGTCAATTCAAATCCCGAGACGGTTTCAACAGATTTTGATACGAGTGATCGTTTGTATTTTGAACCGCTAGATGAAGAGAGTATCCGAGATATTGTAGAGAATGAGCGTCTTGGTGATAAATTACCCTCGTCCGTGGTTCAGTTTGGAGGTCAGACTGCAATCAATTTGAGTCAGGCTTTAGGTAATGCCAATTTACCTATATTAGGTTCTTCTGCAGATGCAATTGATATCGCTTCGGACAGAGAGCGATTTGGCGAACTTATGAAGCAATTGGGAATTCCTCAACCACCTGGTTCAACTGCTTTATCACTAGAACAGGGGCTAAAAATTGCTCGAGAAATAGGGTTTCCTTTGGTCGTCCGACCTAGCTACGTCCTTGGTGGCCGCGCCATGGAAATCGTTGATAATGAATCTGAGTTTACTAGGTACTTAACTAGGGCGTTTGATGCTGCACCCAATAGACCAATATTGATTGATAAATATTTTCAAGGGCGTGAAGTTGAAATAGATGCAGTTGTAGATGGTGATCGGGTCTTAATACCNGGAATCATGGAACATATTGAGCGCGCAGGAGTTCATTCTGGCGATTCAATGGCTCTTTTCCCGTCAAATAATTTGTCTGAATATGAAAAGCAAATTATTGTAGATTACAGTACACGTATTGGTTTGGCTCTCGGAGTAAAAGGGCTCATGAATATCCAATATGTAATTATGAATGAAAGTCGTCCCTATGATATTACGCTTTCTGCGGATGCAGGCCTTTCTTCTGTTTATGTTATCGAAGTAAACCCGCGATCTAGTCGAACAATTCCTTTTATTTCTAAAGTTACTGATATCCCGATGGTTCGATTAGCCACGAACGTTATGGTCGGTCAAACGATAAAGGACCAGGGTTATGAGGGAGGTCTTTACCCGGAACCACCTTTATCTAGCGTGAAGGCACCTGTATTTTCTATGTCGAAGTTAACAGGTGTAGATACTTATTTAGGACCTGAAATGAAATCTACTGGCGAAGTGATGGGAATTGATGTAGAGCCTCGGTTTGCTATTGCAAAAGCTCTTATTGCATCAGGGCTTATGCTTCCTTCGTCTGGATCACTACTAGTCACTATAGCTGACAAAGACAAAGCAGAATCTGTTTCTTGGCTAAAATTAATCGCTTCGTTGGACTATAAAATTTATGCAACAAAAGGGACAGCGGCTTTATTGCGATCCATTGGTTTAGAAACTGTGGAGATTAATAAGGTTGGGGAATCTTCCCCTAATGCTTATTCTGTAGTTGTAGATGGGGTTGTCGACGCTGTCATTAACACTGTTGAGCAAGTGGCGCAATCTCTTAAAGATGGCTTCGAGATTAGACGTTCAGCCACAGAACGGAGGATTCCATGCTACACGTCTACGGATACTGCACGAGCGGCAATAGAAGCACTTGTAGACAGGGGTAATGATTATAACGTTGCATCAATTGTTGAATATGTGCAAGGGGAATTGAATACTGTTGAATAATTTGTTTGTAAAATACCCAATTAGCTTGCACTAAGTTTATTTCAAAACAATGACTGAAAAAATGGATTCTATAAAATTACCTGAAGACAGCCCGGCGCCAAGAAGACGTAGAACTTATTCGCGTAAGCCTCGGCTTAATGCGAGTGAGCAGGATTCGCCAAGATCTTCTGAGCAAAGAGAAGAAATTAAGGTACTATCTGGCAAAGATCA
The DNA here is from genome assembly GCA_009391465.1 of SAR202 cluster bacterium. GTDB lineage: Bacteria > Chloroflexota > Dehalococcoidia > Lucifugimonadales > Australimonadaceae > UBA2963. The sequence continues at coordinate 155,276 of VFHU01000009.1, read as the reverse complement.
GCAAGAAATTGAAGTAAATGAAGTAAAAGAAAAAGATGATCATTTAACTCAAATGTCAGCTACTGAAATAACCAACGAAGTTCCTGACCAAACTGGAGGTTCATCAGAATCATCTATTTCTCATCGTGTAAAAGCTTTCATGCACCCGAGCGAACAGGAATTTGCTGATCTACTTGATTATTATCATATTAATTACTTGTACGAACCCAGATCCTTCCCATTACGATGGAATGGCAATCGCGTAGTTGAAATGTTTACGCCTGATTTTTATCTTCCTGAATATGATCAATACTTTGAATTGACCACTATGAAGCAAAATTTGGTAACTCAGAAAAATCGTAAGCTTCGGCATGTTCGAGAATTATACCCTGAGGTAAACGTGCAACTACTTTATCGTAGGGATCTTATGAGATTAATGGGTAAATATGGATACGGCCCTCTTTCAGAAACCCCTATTCAAGGTACTAGCAAAATTCTTTTTGAAGAGGAAGTCATACAAAATAGAGTTAAAGAAATTGCTAAGGAGATCACAAAGGACTACCAAGGTAAGGACCCTGTTCTTGTTGGCGTATTNCGTGGTGTAGTAGTTTTCATGGCAGATCTTATGCGATCAATCGATTTAGAAGTAGAGATTGAATTCATGGAAATAAGCCATTATGGAGAAGAAGTAGATCAAGGTATAGAAATAATTAGAGATTCATTGACAGAGCTTAAGGATAAGCATGTCATTGTAGTAGAAGACATTGTTGATACAGGTTTAACGCTTCGTTACTTGGTGGAGCATCTGAACACCAAAGAGCCTGCAAGTATAAGAATCTGTACTTTACTTGATAAGTCTGCACGAAGAATGGCGGACATTCCGGTTGATTATATTGGGTTTGAGATTCCAGATGAATTTGTTGTTGGGTACGGCTTAGATAATGCAGGCAAATATCGGAACCTACCGCATATCGCGATTTTAGATCGAATTGAACCCAAAGCAGTTGCTCAAAGGTAAAAAATTTGTACCTTTTGCATTCTTGATATACCCTCATGCTAATCGGTAAAGAATATAAATTTATTCATGGAGGATTTGGCTATGGTAATGCAAGGAACTGATATGAAAATCGCGGAGACCCCAAATGAGGGGTTGACTGATTTTCGTAAACCCGACGCATATGAGGATTGGTTGGAACGTGAGAAGGTGATGGTTCACAAGACTTTTTACATTCCTAATTGGCATGAGGTTGAGGTTGGACCATGGGAACGCAAANGAGGCGANGGTGCTGTTGTGCGTATTGATAATGTCCACCTCCCTAATGATCTTCATGTCGTAGATATAAAACCAGGGGGGAAATCTGAGCCTGAGCACCACATGTACGNGATTAATTTCTACATTGTTTCGGGTAGAGGTGCTACGACCGTTTGGCTAGATGATGATAACAAGCAGACCTTTGAATGGAAAACAGGATCTTTATTCACCATTCCTCTTAATGCTTGGTATCAGCATTTCAATGGTTCAGGTGATGAAAAAGTCCGTTACATGGCTACTACTAACGCACCACATATGATGCGCTTTTTCAGAGATGATAAGTTCATTTTTGAAAATGACTTTATGTTTCATTCACGGTATTCCAATGATGAATCATTTTTTTCAGGTAGTGGGACTTTGTATAACAAGCGAATATGGGAAACTAATTTCGTGCCCAACGCTCCGGATATGGCCTTATATGGCTGGAAGGATNGGGGTGCTGGCGGAATTAACGCGATGTTAGAAATGGGCAAGAATGATATGGGTAATCACATATCCGAATTTCCGATTGGCACGTATAAGAAAGCGCATAGGCATGGTCCAGGAGCTCATTTATTTTTGCTTAGCGGTGACTCTGGTTTCTCATTATTATGGACTAAACCTGATAGATCAGACATGATTAAATGTGATTGGCAGGTAGGAACGGTTGTAATAATTCCCGGAGATGGAACCTACCACCAGCACTTTAATTCTGGCACAACTAGGGCTCGGTACATGGCTCTTCGTGGTGGTAATGGAGGATTCTTGGCTCCCAATCAAAAAGCTACAGCAGATGTAAGCTTGAAAGAAGGGGGAATTCAAGTAGAGTACGAAGATGAGGATCGTGAAATTCATGAGATTTTTGAAGGTGAGCTAGCTAAGAGCGGAGCTCAATGCAACATGAAAGCATTTATCCCATACTGTACCGGAGTTGAAGGCGTTACTGACGAAAGAGCGACATAGGCTAACAATATATGGCATAAAAAAGGTGGGCGAAAAGCCCACCTTTTTTTATGCATATATCACATCATTCAGTGATGGATAATCTCTTCTTCCATTGGAGGATATTGGAGGGATCAGGTAGATACCTTTAACTTCCGCTGATCTCATGTCTTGAAGTAGATCTCTCGCTATCCGTAACGGATTGATTTTGTAATTTAGATTATTAAGAACACGCTGAGTGGGTTTTCCGAAAATAGGCCCATCTGATGACAATACTTGTAACCCCCAAAAAATTGGGACGGTCAGATCGCTTCCCGTAATACTTTTAAATTTCTCTAAAAATCCATAATACTCGTTGATTTCATAGATAGGCTGAGTAATAAAAAATTGCGCGCCAGCTTGTATCTTAGTCAGCATTAGAGGGATTTCTAAGTCTAGATTATTACTAGTATCTAGAGCGGCACCGATACAAAATACTGGTGGTTCAGCTATTTTCATTCCTCGATAATCTAATCCAAGTGCCAATTGCGCTGTACTTCGGATTAAATCGGTTGGTTTATAGTCGCGTACCTCTGTAGCACCATTTTTCTTTTCTAGTTCTGCTAGTGGATCCCCCCCCACCAAAAGAACATTATTTAAGTCAGAAATGGAAGCTCCCAAAAGTTGTGATTGTATAGCTATTTTATTCATATCCCGGGCAGCCATAGTGAAAATCNCTGGCTTAGAAGTGACTGACTGTATTAAACGAGCCGCCGTAATTGAATCGACTCGAGGTGCTTTTCCTGGGTTGTATGCTACTGAAAAATAATCAACCGGCAATTTTTTTAAGGAGTCCAGATTCATTGCTCCTGGTGACCTNGGTGGNGAGTAATCACAGAGCAATAATGGCTTGTTAGATTTTCTGTATGCCTCAATCAAGTCATGCATTACGCATTCTCGAATGATAATTTGAACTACTCTGACAGATTCTATTTAGAGGGCACTTGTTGCAATCAGGATTATTTTTGTGGCAAGTCTCTTTTGCATGAGTATCTAATAAGGCATGGTATTCATTGAATAACTGAGCGTTTTGAGGAAGATGATTCTCGAAAAATGACTTAAATTCAGTATATTTATTCAGCTTAAGATTGGGTAATACTCGAGTGATAATTCTTTGAGTATATGTGTCAATTACAAACGTTGGTAGATTTGCTACATAAAGCACAATGGCATCAGCAGTTTCTGGGCCTACTCCATAGACTTCGAGTAGCTCATTTCGAAGTTCCGCGGGATTCATATTTTCCCAAATTTCTATTCGGTCATCATAGAGCTTTATATATTTGCAGATTGCTTTTAGTTTTACTGCTTTAGATTTGTAGTAACCGCTAGGTCGGATAATTTCTGCTAACGAGGATTCGTCAATTTTTCGTATGGCCTCTGGAGACATAAGCCCTGACGCTTTTAGATTATTAATTGCATATTCTGCATTTCTCCATGCAGTATTTTGTGTCAAAATTGATCCAACTATAGTTTCAAATTTACTTTCACTAGGCCACCAATTTTGTGCTCCATAGTATTCACGGAGCAAGCCGAAGATGGTTATTAGTGTTTCCTGTATTTCAATCTTATTGGCCATTAAGTTTTAGTTTCGTATCTAGATACTCTTTATGTCTATGCTGCTAAACTTACTGTATGAATAAGTTTATTGATCGACTTGATGAAATTACTAATCGTAATCAAAGCTTGTTGTGCGTTGGGCTTGATCCCTGGTTGCCATCGATGCCTATAAAGGATATCGCAGAATTCAATAAAGAAATTATTCAAGCAACCAAGGATCTAGTATGCGCTTATAAACCACAATTTGCATTTTATGAAGCCGAAGGTATAGATGGACTAAAGGCTCTAGAAGAAACATTAAAAGCTATACCTAACAATGTCCCAATTATTCTTGACGTAAAAAGAGGTGATCTTGGCAATACTTCAAATGCTTATGCAAAAGCGGCATTTGAAATTTGGGGTGCTGATGCAGTTACAGTTAGTCCGTTTATGGGACTAGATTCAATTCAACCATTTATTGATTATTTGGATAAAGGAATCTTTATTCTGACACGGACTTCCAACCCTGGAGGATCGGATTTTCAAGAATTGTTGATTCAAACCTCGGATTCTGAATATCGTCCTCTCTACCTACATATTGCTTCAAAGGTAAATAATTGGAACACGTTCAATAATCTTGGATTGGTTGTGGGAGCTACTAATCCTCAGGAACTTCAGCAGATTCGAGGAGAATGCCCGTCATTACCAATATTAATTCCTGGGATAGGTGCTCAAGGAGGAGATTTGCGAAGCTCGATAGAGTTTGGAATCGATTCTCAAGGACGGCGGGCAATAATTAATGCCTCTCGAAGTATTATTTATGCATCTGATGGATTAGATTTTGCTGAAGCAGCGCGGAGAGAAGCACTCACATTGAGGAACAGTATTAATCTAATTNTGAGTGAAATTAACCAAGGCTGGTAATGGAATTCCAATTTGGTTCTACTGTGGTATTCCGAAAGCCTCACCCCTGTGGCGGTTATCAATGGCGAGTAGAAAGGCTCGGTGTAGACATCGGAGTAAGGTGTCTAACGTGTAATCATTATATTATTATTTCTCGGCAAAAATTGGTTAGGAATGTGCGTCAATTGCTGACGGACTAGTGCTCAGGAANTTTCTTTAATAGTTGTCCTAAATAATAGAGGAGACATTATTGCAGCAAATAGCATTAGGATTCCAGCGACAGATATAGAAATTGACAGGCTCGTAATTTCCGCTAAAGGTCCGAATACCAGAGGTCCAATAAATACTCCTAATGCCCAATAAATTCCTACCACAGCCATGAATACTCCTCTTTGTTCGGGTGAGCTTGCCATTGCTGTAAGGCTTGAGTTGAAGACTCGACCTGAATTAAATGCGAGCCCAAGAGTGAACATTAGAAGAGTTGCAATCAGGAAAATATTTCCTAAGAAAACTATCGAAAGCAAAAGTATACCGTTTCCCCCTATAGTTAGGGCATAGGTGAGTTGTTGCCCCGCTTTGGCAACAAATTTAGCAAATGTAAAGCCTGCAATAACCGATCCAATGGCATGCGTTGACATCAAGAAACCGTATTTATCCATGGAGAGTGAGCCTAAAGTAATAGCGGCATTTTCTTTAAGGAATCCGAATTCTTCAAATAAAGCTGCGCCAATTGAGCCCATAATACCCATTTGTAGAGAGGTACCGAAGGCCAATATAGCAGGTAACATAATTGATTTTTTCAGAAAAACTTTAGGAACTGGAGATAGAATTTCCTTCAGTGTTCTTTGAGAGAGGTTAGGTATCTTGGGAGTGATTGCAACAATTATCATGGAGATAAATGAGATTATTGCAACTAAAATAAAGCCTGTTTCGAAACCAAAGGTTGCAGCTACAACTGCCGCACCTCCATTTCCTAATATAGAGCCAGCTGATCCAAAGCCAAAAAAGCGGCCCATAATGACGGCTGGACGTGTCTCATCAATGCGTGTTCCATATGACTGAGCTGCCACCCAGTAAATGGAGCGAGACCCACCAAATAAAGCTTGAGCAACGATCATCCATAAAACAGACTCAGAGAAGGCAAGGGTNAATGACCCTAAAGCCATGGCTGCAAGTGCACATTGCATTACCCAGCGTTCGCCCAGTCTGTCCGAAAGTATTCCTCCAAACAGTCGCAATGCCACTTGGAAAATTCCCTGACCAGCGATAATTAACCCTAATCCTGCTGGGCTGTATCCTAAGGAAAGAATATGTAAGGGCACGAGAACAATAATTGACCCCAAAACTAAACTGTACGCAGTGGTGTGTGCATACAGCCCAGATTCAGCCAATTGCGCCCTTGAAACTATAACCATTGAAGAGAATTAATCCTTAACAATATTTGCTAATTATTTTTTATTAGAGCTTTGCAGTTCTTTTACAGCTGCTTTTAGTGTTTCGATTTCAAGTCGTAGCTGTTTGATTTCAACTTCAAGTGCTGTAACTTCAGATTTGTTAACCATGATTACTCCCAATTTTTATCAACTGAATACTCTCTATAAGGATTACCTGTAGGTAAACGGAGATTATAGCCTTCTTTTGACGCAAACAACGAAGGAAGCCATGTTGCTTTTTTACCGCATTTTGCACAAGGTTCTTGATCATGATTAGCTGACATCGCTTTTCTAACCTCGAAAATAACATGGCAGCTAGAACATTTGTATGCATATAAAGGCATAGGGATCTCCTTAGAGAATTCTTACTACAGATTACATTATATTCCTAGTATTATTCATTAATGGAACTCAGAGCAGTATTTTTTGATCTTGATGGTGTTTTGATTGATAGTTCAAATGCGAATATGGCATTAATGAATCACTTTGCTAAAGATTTGGACAATGCAAGTATAGAGATTTCTAGTAGTGGAATTTCATCTGATTCCATTGAATATAACCCGAGAAGTCAATACCAGGACCCAGCGCGCAGTAATTTTAAGGAATACTTAATAAATTACGCAGATATATATATTCAAAATCTCGTTCAAAATTCTGAAGCGAAGCAATTGTTAGATACATTAGATTCGGACGGAATTCTTTCTGCGGTAGTTACTAATTCTGACGCGGAAATGGCAAGGACAATACTTGAGACGAAAAATTTATTCCCCAATATTTTAGTAGGAGACGATGGGCGTTACCGTAAAAAGCCTGCTCCAGACATGATTTTCCGGGCATGTGAGCTGCTTAATGTTCCTCCATGGGAAATTATGTATGTAGGCGATTCACAAAGCGATTATGATGCNGCAATGGCTGCAGGATGTTTATTTGTAGGCTTTGGAATATCTGGGAATTTTACAATATCTAAACTATCGGAAATTTTGAATATATTAAAAGGAGCAGGTCCATCTTCCTAGGCTTGCTTCGGAAATGCTGAAACGATGCTATTTACGTTGATTGCAACATCAGCATCTTGTTCGGCGTTAATATGGATGCCCATGTTCGATGTCAGAATTTTCCCTGAGGGTAGAGCTAGGTCCACGGTTTTGTAGGTTCCTCTAAATTTAACCGAAACTATTTTTGCGCGGATAGCATCTGCTGATTCCGAGTGAAGACGTATGGACTCCGGCTTAATTGCAATTACAATTTTTTCATCATGCCCAAATTTTTTGGTAAGCGTAAGTTTGCCAAGATCACATTGACCTATATTTCCAGTAGCCCGACCCTCGATAATATTTACATCGCCTAGGAATTTCGCAACGTCAAGAGATTCCGGATCAGCGTAAACTTGCTGCGGCGTTCCAACTTGGGCCAAAGTATTTTGGAGCATTATTCCCACCGTATCGGCCATTGCAAATGCTTCGTCCTGATCATGAGTGACAAAAATTGTTGTAACATTGGCGTTTTTAATGATTTGGCGTATCTCGTTTCTCACTCGTTGCCGTAATTCAGTATCTAGATTAGAAAAAGGCTCGTCGAGCGCAACTATACGAGGTTTTGGAGCAAGGGCGCGTGCAAGTGCAACCCGTTGTTGCTGACCACCTGATAGCTCATAGGGCATCCTATTCTTTAGTTCACTTATTCCGATTGTTTCTAACAGAGCATCTATCGTCGAAAAAGTTTCGGAATTAGGGTTAACGCCGAAGGATACATTCTTATATACGTTTAAATGAGGGAAAAGTGCATAATCTTGAAAAACCATCCCTACCTTACGGTGCTCAGGAGAGACAAAAGTAGAAGCATCATAAGTAATTTCTCCTCCTATAGAGATTAGCCCTGAGTCTGGTTTTTCAAAACCTGCAATCATTCGTAATGTTGTTGTTTTCCCTCCGCCACTGGGGCCTAATAACGTAAAAATATTTCCTTGCGGGATATCAAGATTGACATTATTTACTACTGATGTACCGTCATATGACTTGCACAAATCTTTTATTGCTAATTCAGATGTACTTTGACTGCCAGAGGCTTTTTTTTCTTTAGTCATGTTGAACATATAAATAAGATAAGGGTGGGTGGAGTAAAAAGCAATGGGCGTACTAAGTCAAAGACTATTGTTTCGCAATATTTCTAATTGCTGATTTATTTGATCTTCTGTGTATTGTAGCCGTATTTGCTTTACTTGATTTTCATACTTGCGTTTACTTATGTAGCCCGATACATGCACTTGTTTCAGTTCCTCGATTTGCTCTTCTATGGCAACATCAGGGCTTATAAGAATCCGAATTGGTTTCCGAAAAACTGCGAGGATTAGAAAATAAATGAGAAACAATGCGAGGATGGCAGGTGCTAAATAAAGAACATACAAGCTATCAACTGACTTGATTAATTGATTTAAAGCTGACGGAACGGGTAATTCAGATAGATGTACCTCCAGAACAGTGTCAGGCTTAATTTCTGTAGCTTCAAGCAGTCTTAGCAGCCTTCCGTTTAGCTCAGTAGCGCCAAGATCATTTAATTGGACTGATTTAGGAACTCCCACATTAGTTGGTACGACTAATCGAAAAGAATTTGCCCCAAATCGTAAAGTTCTGGATAGCGAGAGCGTGGGCTCAGCGTACTTAACCCTGTAAACAAACTCAATTTGATGGGGGGCATTCAAAGTAGGTGGTACGGGATTTGTTAAGGCAAAGCCACGATCAACTTCTAGCACTTGTCCACCAATGAGATTGGAGCGGACATCTAAGTTGTATGCCTCTTTTGGCAGTGCAAACCGAAGGAAATTTGGCATACCCACGGATCCTTCTGACTGGTCCGCAATAAAGGTTTCATTACTGGAATTTATGACGCTAACGCGTTCAAGAATTTCCAGGAAACCTTCTTCTGGTACAGCACCTGTGACAATAATTGAATGNCTTTGAATATCAAGCACCGAAATATCTTTGGTTGACTCGAAAACAGTAATTTCTATTGGAGAATCATAATTAAGATGATTTCTTTGTGCAGAGTAAACTGCACCCTTATATTGAATACTTATGAAATATGACCTGTTTGGATTTGGGTCAATTTCAAATTCAAATTCCCCAGACCCATTAGCGCGAGCTCTGACTTCTCGAATGGAGCTAATGCCTTCCAATACATTAAGTGTGATCTCTAAATCATTAAATTTCATAGATTGATTCAGATTGCCATGTACGATTAATCCTTTGATTTTAGTTTCTTGGATCGCATATATAGGCTGAGCATATGCGCTCAAAAAAAGGCCAAGTAATAAAGGTAATAAGTAAACTATTTTTAGAGTTAAATTACGGTGCCTATGCATCGTTGAAACTCTGTTCTATTTTCGTGTAAACATTATCAATTACTCTTTTTGCCTCTTGCTGGCTAACTAATAAGGCTGCAGCCTTTTCCCTCGCACTATTGAGCTGCAATATGTATTCCTCTTGGCTAATACTATTAAGGAAATATTCTTGCTGCAGAACTCTAATTTCCTCGTAGATACGTTCTCTTGATCGACGAGATATTTCTTCAATCTCTTCTAAAGGATCAACGATTTTTTNCCCATAATTACTTCGCGTCCAAAATGGTAACCCAACAATAAGGACACAAATCATTACCAGTAAAGTTGTGATTGCAATCGTCATTAATTCTTTAGCATTCCTATAAATTTATATAATTGTGCGCTTTCGAGAGGGCCATAATGCGACAATTGTTCCTAAAATGACAAAAGGCCCTGATATCCACATCCACCAAACTAATGGGTTGACAAGTATTCGGAAAGCAGCAGTTTTACCATCAGGCTGAGTTTCGCTAAATATTACGTAAAGATCTTCTATTGGTGTCGATTTAATCGCAGCACGTGTAGAAAGCATGGAAAATGAAGGATATATTCCTTGCCATGCTCCGATAGTACCAATTTCTTTTCCTTGTTTGGTTATCTTTAAATCTGCTATACGTTCCGTTCTATCTGAAAATAATTCGGTTTGAATCCCAGAGAATTCAATTACATAATCTTCTATTTCTGTCGTCTCTCCGATAGCTAGGAAAACGTCTTTTTCCGAGTTGTAGAAGGATGAGCCCAATATACCAAATGCTAGCATAATTATTGCAATATGGACTATGTAACCACCGTATCGTGGACGATTAGCAAGAACTAAATCAATAAAAGCAAAGAAATAATTACGCCCTGTCGAGGAAGATCTCGTTTTCGTCCCGCGTACCCATTCCTGTAATACAGAAATAATCGCAAGTACTGAAACTGTAATTCCTATAATAACGACTATCTTTGATATTTGTAGTAAGAGCGAAATTGCTAGGACAGTAAGTATTGTGAGTACAACAGGCACGAGAAGAATACGTCTGATTTGTGAAAAACTAGAACGTCTCCATGGTAATAGAGGGCCAATTCCCATTAAGCATATTAATCCCAGCATTAAGGGTCCGTTCACTTTATTGTAGTAAGGCTCGCCAACGGTAATCGTTTCACCTGTTGCAATTTCAGAAATCAAAGGAAATACGACTCCCCATAACGTAAAGAATGCAATTGCTAGTAAGAACAAATTGTTAATTAAAAATGCAGCTTCACGAGAGAGACTGGATTCGAGAGAGCCATACCCTTTTAACAATGAGATGCGATAGAAGAATAATCCGAACGAAATTATTGTTGTTACGGCTAGGAATAAAAGGAAAACCCAACCTAAAGTGGACGCCCCAAAGGAATGAACTGATGGAACAGGACCACCACGGTTGATGAATATNCCAAATGCACCTAATGCAAAACTTATATTGATTAAAGCTATATTCCACATACGAAACATTCCACGGCGTTTTTGTACCATAATGGAATGTATGAATGCCGTAAGTCCAAGCCAAGGCATGAAAGCAGCATTTTCTACGGGGTCCCACGCCCAGTAACCACCCCATCCCAGGATGGTGTAGGCCCACCAAGAACCTAAGAGTAAGCCAATAGCAAGCAATACCCAAGCAATTAGACCCCATACACGTCCGATGTCTACCCAATCATCATTTATTTGCCCTGAAATCAATCCTGCCATTGCTAGCGAAAAAGGGATTGCAATCGATATTAATCCAGTCATGATCATCGGAGGATGAATAAACATTCCTGGATGAGTTAATAAAGGATTGATTCCTTTACCATCAGAAGGCACCACCTCCAACAAGTTAAATGGGTTTGCAAGTGAGAAAAGTACGACAATGAAGAAAAGGAGAATAGTTGAGATTACTCCGTTAGTATACGGGCTAAGCACACCAACCCTACGCGGGATCATGCTAATTGAAATTGAAGACATGGCACTAAGAGCAAATGCTACGAATAGTAATGAGCCTTCATTACCTGCATAAAATGCGACCCAAGTATAAATACGCGGCATCGCAAGATTACTGTGTTCTGCCACGTAGGCTATAGAAAAATCATTTTCCAAAAAGGCAACAATTAATGCACTTACAGATATAAATAAAGCGAACGAGGTCAGATAATTAGCCCGTTGGGCGCTGAGAACTGCACTTCGAGAATTTTTTTTCGCACCTAAAAATGCCATGATAATGCAGTAAGTGTTCAATAAGAGAGCTATAAGTAATGTAGAAGTGCCTAAAGTTGCCATTTACTCATTTACTAATCTGATAATTTTCCCCAAGTTCTTGATCAACGATTGCTAAAGTGCCGCTTGCTTCAAAATTATCCTGTGTGCGACGACCGTGCATAGTTTGAATAGGTCTACGTATGGGTCTTTTAAGTCGTATAATCACGAATCCTATCGTACCTAGTCCTATTAATAGCACAATGGGAGGTAATATCCATATTAAAGCAAGGAAGCCGTCTGTAGGTGGTGAAGCCAGCACTTCTTTCCCATAAGCATTTACTAACAGCGCAATTATTTGGTCATCGGATTTCCCATTCAGTAATTCTAGATGAATAACTGTACGCATTGATGACGCAATTGGAGAGTTAGATTGATGTAATGTTTGCCCAGAGCATTTCGGGCACATGATGCTTTTGTGTAGCTCGGTAGCCCGGGACTGCAAGTCGTCGGAAAGACCAGAATTCGTTGATGCGTAAATTGTTGTTGGCGAGAGCATTAAAAAAAATATCATTAAGGGAAACAGTGAAATTAGCAACTTACTCATCAAAACACGCTCATATGCATGGACCATAACCGTAACTATTTTTTAGTTCTGGCGGAATTTAAGTAGTTCCAACGAGCGTTCAACTTCAGAAGTCTTATTAACGTTTGTGAGAGCCGAGCTTCGTACTGCAGTCGAGCTATCAATTAGTGCTATTACCGCCCAGATATCATCAGGAGACAACAATCCTTCAAACGCAGGCATGTAACCATAACCTGCAGCAATTGATTGATAAGCCTTACCAGGCTTAAGCTCATTTTGCCCAGTTTGTCTAATGACGATCACTCCATCTCCATCACCAAAAGCAGGAGGCTGGGTAACATTATAAGTAGTTAATATATTACCTGTTGGGCCATCCCCTTGAGCAGTAAGCCCGTGGCAGGTAGAACAATTTTGTTTATAGACTAACGCCCCTCGGCGAATAATATTTGGCGTTCCATTAAGCGGATTACTCAGCAAATCAATGTTTTCAATATCAGCAACACGAATATAGCCACCACTTATAGGGTATGAGTTTTTTGGTGGAAGCAATCGCGGGGGTTCCTGTGCTTTATAAGTCTGGTTGTAGTGCATCTCTTGAAAGATGTCTATTGGGTATGTCCCAGTTGACCGAAATGGATCACCAGGGGTACAGCCAGCTATTAGCCCAGTAATTGCTGCAATAGCTATAACTTGAAAAATACGGTAATTGCCGAGTTTTTTCAGCACTGATTATTCCTCTTCCTTTTTAATTTCTTCAGCGCCTGCTTTTTTCAACAAAGTTTCAGCAGCAGAAGCTTGCTCACTGGGACAATCTACAATTATTCCTATATAGCCTTCAGTGATACGAGTGTCATAAAGTCCCATACTCTTTCTTGGCAACCTTGATTCAAATAGGACACCAAGAACCGTAAAAATTATGGCTCCTAGCATTGTGTTTTCGTACATGATGATAGTCATTGGAGGAATACTGAGTAATGGTTTACCCCCAGTAACTAAGGGGTAAGAAATTTGAGTACCAGCTGTCCAGAGTAACCCTAACGCAAACCCGACTAGAGCCCCGATTAATGGAAACATATATAGACGTGTCTCGGGTTCATGTTCGCTAAAAGAGCCTTCAGGGTAGGGGCTCCCAGAATAGATATCTATATCTTCTGGAGGGAAACCTTTCTCGTGGAGTGCCGTCATAGCTCCTGCTACTTGTTCGGGGTCCTGGAAAAGTCCCAGTAATTTTTTGTTAGCCATGGCTTTCTCCTAATCCTCTTTAACCAAACCAGGTACTACCCGGTTACCNACTTTTACGTCGTCTATAAGTCTTTGACCTTCTTTTTCTTCCCAAATAGGTATCAGCGGGAAGAATTTACTAAACAGCAGTAATAAGAAACACACTAGTGCTATTGAGCCAACAATAAGTGTTATCTCAATTATGCTTGGTGCGTAAGTATCATAGTTGAATGTCCATGGTCCTTTACGCATTAATGCAGGGACAATAATAATTAGTCTTTCTAAGAACATTCCGACATTTACTAAAAGGCTTGTCCACAGCATCCACGTGAAGCTACGACGAACTCGCCTGAACAGCCACAACGGGACTGGGATAATATAAGAAGCTGTAATGAAGACAAGGAAGAACCAGCTCCATGGAGCTTCAAATAACCGTAGATTCCACACAGTAAGTTCTTGCTCTTCTTTAAGCCAAAAAGCAAAGACAATGTCCAGCCAGAAGAAAAAGAGCCATGCTGTGGCTACCACTATAAGCAAACGGGCTACTGCGTCGATGTGCTCTTCCCATATATAGTTTTCCAATTTATATAGCTTGCGCATTACAATCATTAGCGTCACTACAGCAGAGACACCAGAATGCACTGCACCAATGACAAAGTAAGGAGCAAACACCGTAACGTGCCAGGACGGCACAAGGCTGACTCCAAAGTCCCACGACACAATACTGTGTACTGATACGAAGACAGGGAGAATTAGTGCAGACAGTAAGATTCCTGCAATTCCTTGAAGTTTCCATTGGCGAGGATTACCGTGCCATCCAAGTGCAAGAATTCCATAGAATGTTCTTCTCCAACCGGTACTTCGGTCTCTGATAATAGCCAAGTCAGGGATCAGTGCTGTATAGACGAATAATATGCTCGAGGTCAGGTACGTAATAATAGCTGTAGGGTCCCATACCAGTGGAGATCGTACATCCGGCCAAATACCTCGTGCCCAGTCATAAGGAAAAACCCAATAGAATATTCGCCAAGGCCTACCAGCGTGAATCAGTGGTTGAAGCAGTGAAGTCATAAGTGCGAATACTGTCATAGTCTCAGCAGCGCGAACCATTGGTCTACGCCATTCAGCTTGACTTAACCGGAGTATGGCGGAGATCATTACGCCGGCATGGCTTATACCTACCCAAAAAATGAAGTTGGTGATAAAGAAGCCCCAGAATACCGGCTGATGTAGTCCAGTTACACCAAGGCCTTTGTTCATCATAAAGCCGAAAGCACCTGCTGCAATAGCCACCATGAGNCCAAGAACAGACACGAGTATCACCCACCAAGTTGGTGTTCGAAATACTACATCTAGTAATTCTTTATTTATTTGAGCGTCAGTTAATGTCCTTCGGTAATACATCCATTTAATCCGTAACTAATGTGACTTTGCTATAACCCTTACATAACGGTTTAAATACCGCCTAACCTTCACTAATCTAAGTCCTTCTGCAACTTCCCATATAGAAACAACAGGGATAATTTTACTGATAGCCATAAATACCATTATGCATGCTGCAAGTGACCCTACAATGATCATCAGATCGGGAATTTCAGGCCATTGTGTTGCCGGTCGTGGGTCAAGTACATGTTGACTTGGGTCTGCGACTGAGAATGCAGACACGAACAGCCTAACTTGATTAACAAATACCCCAATCAAAATACCTACACTTACAATGGTAGGCCCCCAGATACTTCGCCGGACAGGGCTCCACACCAAAGCGATCAATGGGGCTAGGAAATTAAGGAATAAAGAGACTAAGAAATGTAGTCGATACTCATCAAGAACGAGTAATCGAAGAATTTCACTTTCCCCAGGCTGCCTTCCATACCAGAAGGTAATGAAACTTGCCCAAAAGAAATAAAACCATAGTAGTGAAAATGCAAGGAGTGGTTTAGATAGCGCCCAGAATTGATCAATACCAAAATATTTTTCATATCCTGCAAAGCGACGCATTGCATACATTACGACTAGAGTCATAGCCACAGCACCTTGTAGTCCATTTACAACTACGGTTGCCGGGATGATGGCATCTTTATAACCTGGTAAAAGGCCATGATTGAAATCAGAAATCATAAGTGTTTGGACAAGAGGGTAAGTTAGCAGGTACATTACTCCTAAAAGTAAGGTTCCCTGATACATTATTTTCCACTGTCTCGTACCACCTATCCATCCCAACGATAACCATTTAATTAATCTTTGTCGCGGCGATTCAGGCAGATACTGACTTGCCGCAGCAAGATCAGGCAGGGCGCATGCCCAGAGCATTACTATACCGATAAGAACCAAAGTACCATAGCCCATTATGTCCCAAAGCATTGGTGCTCCTTGAGGCCATTCAAACCATATACTCATTCTTCCTTCAATTGGAGGCAATGCAACGATCGCAGGAATCAAAAGCAACATTACGACTATTCCAGTAAGTGCCATATTTTCATTCATTCGAGTGAATGAACGTCTCCAGTTTGCTTTAGTCAATCTTAATCCGGCAGAGATTACGGGCATAGCTGTAAAGGTCGTAACTATAAATGCCAATGTGGCGACAAGATAGCCCCAGTTAGCTCGATTGGTGTCATCAAATCCTTCATTGAGTCGAATGATGAATCCGACAACTCCGAGGAGAACGAGGAATCCCAGTATAGCCATAGTAGTCCAATAACGAGGGCTTATAACTTTGAATTTACCCAAGACATCCTCCGCTACTTCGCGGTGCGTAGGATATGGGCCAATTTCGGGAACCTCGTTATGCATCTAGTTCTACCTGCTTAAGATATTTTACGCTTGGGTTAGTACCGAGACCTTCAAGAACACGATAGCCTCGCTTATCTTCCCATTTCTGCGCAACTTTCGTCTTAGAGTTGTTAAGATCACCAAAGACCATAGCGTCAGTAGGGCATGATTGTACACAAGCGGGATTGAATGATTGATCTTCAACTTCATTACCGCCTCTTGTTGCACGTCGTATACGCTGAATACACATTGTGCATTTTTCCATGATCCCCCGACTCCGAACTGTCACGTCAGGATTTAGTTGGTTTTTAAGTTCCTCCGGCCACACTGGTTCCCAATAATTGAACAGTCTTGCATGATAAGGACAGTTGTTTCCNCAGAACCGCGTGCCCACACATCGATTGTATACTTGTACGTTTAAACCTTCGTTATTGTGGTAGGTTGCATATACAGGGCAAACCGACTCACAAGGTGCATTGTCACAGTGTTGGCATAGTACAGGAAGAAATCTAGCCTTTACGTTAGGGTAGTTCCCTTCCCAATAGCGCTCAATTCTAATCCATTCGATAGCACGGCCTTCAAGGAAGGTGGATTCTTGATTTATAGGAATATTATTTTCAGATTGACATGCAATTACACAAGCTTGACATCCTGTGCATCGATCTAAATCTATAACCATGCCCCATTTATGATTAGGTCTTTTTTTTGTTTTTGACGATACCATCAACTATATCCTGTTCTTAATGATGTCCATGCCCATCGCTTCCATCATGGTGTTCCCTGTGAACAAATATGAGTTCTTCATGTGGAAGTTGCCGCGCAGGTTCAATTCCTTCTAGTTTTGGAAGATCGCCCTTGCGGTTTGTTTTTGAAACATTCACTCGAGTAGCACCCCAAGCNAATGATCCAGTTGNAATCTCTTCAGTAGGTTCAATAATGTCGAGAACATTTGCTCCACGCTTTGCAGCGTAAGTTGTAAACGCTCTGTGACCCTGACCCATTGGTATTGCAACGACCTCTGGAGGCGTTGCAGGATTTATGTAGACCAGTCCTCGAATTGCGTTAGTTGTATTGGATTCTACCAACACAACGTCATGATCTTTGACACCGAGATCCTTAGCAGTGAGTGGGTTCAATTCAACCCAAGTTGTCCATGCTGCACTGGTAAGTGGATCTGGGGCAGATTGTGCCCAAGGCAAATGAGAATATTCACCTGCTGCAATTCCAACTCCCTCGAAAGGAACCAAGTAAAATGGATATTTCGAGGCATCTGAATGGCTGATCTTGGGAGCCTTGCTTGCAAGGGCAGGCAAAGCAGGAGTTTCCGGGTTAACAGAAGCCATATTCCACCATCCGCCTCGTTCTAGCGATCGTTTCCAGAATTCTTCGAATGTAGGCCTCTGAATAGAGCCGGCATTCAATTTATGTAGCTCTAATGCAGATTTTCTTAAAGCATCTCTCATATCATTCCATTGCAAGTTAAGGTTGAGAGATTTTGAAGTTTGAAGTAACGCATCGCCAAAGCTTAACGTGTTATGAAATGTATTTACGACGGGTTGCTGGAANGCAATTGTAGTGTAGCCAGGACCAGGATTCGGCTCATCGGAACCCCATTCTTCTAGAGGTGAACTTCCCGGTAAAATTAAATCAGCCATTTCAGTAGTCTCGTCCAAGAAACTACTGAAACTAACAATCGTTTCAATATTTGTTAAAGCCTCTCTTGGGTTGAGAGATCTGGGAATACCGTATGCAANATTGGCGTCTCTTACTAACAACACTTTTGTTTTACCAGCACGCATTGCAGATAAAAGATTCTTCCATTTGTTGATAGTTGCTCCGGGTACATGTTTTGTTAGCGGGCTCGGATTAAGGATTAATCCTCCCTTATGATTCACTGACCCTACCAGAGCATTAAGTGCATAGATTGCCTTTAGATTAAATAGTCCATTAGCTTGCGCACCTGCTATCCCACCACCTATAGCTAGCGCTGGGCCGTGACTGGAATCTGAAAACTGATGTGCGATGTTTACTATTTCGTCTTCGGTAATTCCAATTTTTGAGGCGACAGTAGAAGGCTTAAAGTCTTTAAATGCAGTTTCAACCTTTTTGCCACCCGTCAATTGAAGGGCAACAGTGGAGTCACCTAATCCTTCACTGATGATCGTATAAATAAGAGCCATTGCTAGTAGGCCTTCGGTCCCTGGATTAGCATAGATCCATTTATCAGCAGCTGCAGCGGTTGCTGAGTAACGTGCATCAATATGAATTAATTTACCTCGNGATCTGTCGTTGCCTTGACGGAATTCACCGTAGCCTCTCATGAAGTGAGTTGTATCGCCCCAGGTCCCTAAGAAATCGGCACCGATACTAAGAATAAATCCAGCGTTTGCAATGTCAAAATCAGGAATTGCATCAGTGTCAAATAGATCAGCAAATGCCCGGCGCAGAACCGAATCACCAAGCGTATCGAATGCAACGTGTTCAGAGCCGTACGCTTCTGAAAATGCAGTAACAACTTCTGCAAGTTGCCCTCTTAATGGAGAGGTTGCTAATACAACAGATTTGGGATCAGCNTCTTTGAGGATATTTGTAAGTCGGTCAATTGCTTCTGTCCATTCAATTTTCCGGAAAGGACCGCCCTTGGCAATCCTGACCATCGGGCTTTTTATTCTGTCAGGGTGATAGAGGGCTTGCAGTAAAGATTCCGACCGCAGGCCGTGTTTCCCAGTATTCATAGGGTAATCAGGGTTACCTTCTATTTTTTTGGCGCGCCCTTCCATTACTCTGACAAGAAGACCTTCACTGGCAGCACCTAACCTTACGGTAGTGGCGTAATAATTGTCTCGACCCGTGACTAGATCTTCGGGCAGTTCCACCGGGCTTTGAACCTGAATTTCATGGTCAGGAACACGGCACCCATTGAACACAACGGCTCCAAGGCTTGTCGCTCCCGCCCATTTTAAGAATTGTCTACGTGAAAGTGCCATTTACCTTCCTAATAATGACAAGTCGTGCAGTCTGTAGGTGCGTTGTTTTCGCGGTGACAGTCCACACAATCTCGCATTTTTAGATTTCTTACTTGTTCAACAACCTTCATGCTTGCAATATCCCCATGGCAAGTGGAACATGAAAACCCTTGCTGAATATGGGGTGCATGAAGAAATTGAACNTGATCAGGAAGCCGATGAACCCGAACCCAATTGATAGGATCGGGATTTTCACCGAGGGTTCCAATTAGCTTTTTGATTTCCGCCTCAGCCGACGACGATTCTGATTTTGAGCCGGTTATGCGATCAAAATCGTGACAAAAACGACACTGATTGACAGCAGGAATACCTGCCGTTTCTTCGGCAGAAACAGTTCGATGACAGAACTGGCAATCCAGGCCAGCAACGTTTACATGGGCTTGGTGAGGAAAGGCTATTGGCTGTTCAGGCCCATCACCAAAACCTAGTACTGCGGGCGGCTGACTCCACCAAGACTGAACAACAAAATACGCNACGAATGCTAGCAGCAGGGCGATTAAAAGNCCGACTATAGGGATAATTATTTTTGTCGTTGCATTCATATTACAAATTCGACCCTAGTCTACTGTCCTCCCCGGTAAAAAATATCAGGAATTACGGAAAGCCGATATATAAATAGATAGATTGCATATGAAACGATTACGGCAAAAATGAGCGCTGCAGCGTAAAGCGGAGCACGCATTTTCTTAGCTATAGCTTGAGGGATATCTTTAGAGGCGGCTAATGAGGGGATCATGCCATGAGCCANAAGCAACGATGCGGCTAGTCCTAGAGCNGCCCCAAGGATCAACCANAGAGAGGAAAGCAACTTACTTAGTGCCTCCCAATTTTCTAGAGATATATAATTCGGATCCGGACCTGTCATTGCACCTAAATCTCGCNAGATCTTAATTTATGATAATTAATTGTCTGCGAAGCNTGTTNTATTAACTCACTGCCCGACCACGTTAAACTAGCGCANTTAGAGTGTCAACACCTAATTGTGACGAATTTCGCATATGAGCCTACATGAATTGATTNTATCCNCTANTACNAGTTTATTATCAAAGAGATATACACTANTGAGGGCCNCAAAAATCTTTTTTTGGTCTTATTGTGCATCTTGAAAATGATATTAAGAACTCTACAATAGTCTTAAGTTTTAAGGAGGCGTTATGCCGGATCAGACAATTTCTACCCATCAAGAGGGTGTTTCGCGTAGAGGGTTTTTGAAGAGAGTTGCCTTGTTAGGAGCTGCGGTTTCTTCTTTAGGCCTTTTATCGAAAGGGCAAATATTAGGGGTTGGTAGAGGGAAAAAATCTACTCCAGCAGATTTGCCAGGAGCAGGTTCGATTTTTCAACCACGCGGAGATCGAAGAACTCAAAAATAGAACGTTTCCGGGGGTGTTGTTTTGTGCCCGCCTGTAAAATTTAAGTTCTCACATAAATCCCCCGCTAGTAATGGAGTTAGATGCCTGACAAAAATAATGAGCATCCTCGAATGAATCAAGGATTGGGAAGACTTCGAGGTAAGGTTGCAATCGTCACAGGAGCTGACAGTGGTATAGGTAGAGCCACTGCGAGATTATTTGCCCTAGAAGGGGCGAAAGTTGTATGCGTGGATATTGAAGAACGAGGTGATCCTAGGGTGGACCATCTCATAACGAATGATGGAGGGCAAGCAGTTTTCCTGAAGGCTGATGTGAGTCAAGAACCTGGATGTAAGTCCATGGTTAGTGCTGCTAAAGAAAACTACGGTGGGTTAGACATATTGTTTCTCAATGCTGGTACAGGTGTCCGCCAAAAAATCCATGAGATGTCAAATGAGGCATGGGATCACGTAATACAATTGAATCTATACGGTATTTATCATGGAGTTCGTGCCGCACTCCCACTATTCATGGACCAGGGTTACGGCAATATAATATGTACCGCCTCTAGCCTAGGCGTCCTTGCTAGCCCGCGCTATCCTGCATATAGCGCTACTAAAGCAGGTATTATCAATTTAACACGTCAGTTAGCTGTTGATTACGGCCCTGAAGTCAGAGTGAATTGTATTTGCCCCGGACCCATTGACACCAATCGCGTTCGAGAATTTCCCCCCCGTGCCCGCCCCGTGACAGATGAGCAGAAGACTGCTTCGGAGAAAAGAGTTGCAGGCCTACATCGTTTAGGACTTTCGGAAGAAGTAGCATACTGTGTTCTATTTCTAGCATCTGATGAATCGTCTTATGTTACGGGTCACGCTCTAGTAGTAGATGGCGGGCAAACTATTAGCGCCCAATAATCGACACTCGAAGTAAATAGAAGAAGTTTGACCTTAAGGAGTCTCCGTTATAGGGTGTCACGACTTGAACCTACACTCCTAGAGGTGCTCTCTGGACGAGATAGACAGAAAAATAATTGAAATTTTGCAAACTGATGGTAGGGCTTCGCACGCTGAAATGGCACGACAGCTTGAGGTGAGTGAAGGTACAGTGAGACGTCGACTTTCTAGGCTGCTTGAAGACAAAATTATCCGAGTAATTGCGATGGCTGAGCCGGAGCAATTGGGTTTTCATACCTCGGCATTTATAGGACTTCAAGTAGATCCTTCACGTGTTGAAGGTGTAGCGAACGAATTAGTGAATTTGCCTGAGACAGAACATGTAGCAATTACTACGGGGAGCTATGATATTTTTATATGGGTTAATTTAGCGAGCTCTGAAGCGTTGGCTTCATTTCTTCACCATAAAGTTGGTACGGTCGACGGTGTAAGGCAGACTGAAACTTTCGTTAGCTTGGAAACTCGCAAACGGACAGCTGGGCCTGGCCTGCCTTTTTAGGCTGATGTGGGTTCAGTTTTTCCTTGACAGTACACTACTTGCTCCGTAGCATTAATTACTCAGGCCGAGGTAGCTCAGTCGGTAGAGCACAGCACTGAAAATGCTGGTGTCCCCAGTTCGAGTCTGGGCCTCGGCACCACATTTTTAGTATGGGGAAGTGGCTCAGGGGTAGAGCGTCTCCTTGCCAAGGAGAAGGTCGCGGGTTCAAATCCCGTCTTCCCCTCCATATTAAATTAGAGAAGGCAGCCCATAAGCTGCCTTCTTATCTATTTTCGAGGACTGAAGTCGCCTTCTGCTATATCTATGATGAAGACAAAACTGGTGCCTCTACTTTATAAAATCTCGCACAGTTATCCCATAAAATTTTTCTTTTGTCTTCATCTGAAATGCCCAGTTCCATGAAAGCATTTACTGCTTCGGGGTAACGCGAATCACCATGTGGATAATCCGTAGAAAATACAAGTTGGTTACTTCCAACGTAATCAATCGCGTATTTTGCAGGATCTTCGTCAGGTTCTACTGAAACCCAACATTGTCTTTTAAACAATTCTGTAGGAGATAGCCTTAGTTCGGGCATATAGGCATCCAACTCACGTTCATGTGCTTCTTCGACCCTCCAAAGTAGCCACGGCAGCCAAGCACAATTTGCCTCTAGGAAAGCAACTCTCAAATTAGGATGTTTTTCTAGGATTCCGCCTCCAATAAAACTGCCCATTCCCATCATTTGCTCAAATGGTTGGGAATATATACGTCTTAACATGAAGTTATCAAAATGCTCTCCAGCTTGCCTAGACATTGAACCTGTTGCTTCGTGGAATCCTATAGGGATATCAAGCTCTTCAAGCACGTTCCAAAGAGGTTCGAAATATGAATCATGCCATGGCTTGTTAATTACAACATTCGACCTAACAAACACAGCCTTGAATCCTAATTCTTTAACAGCGCGTCGGGTTTCCATTACCGCATCGTCTATGTTATATACCGAAATCATCCCAGCACCAAACATTCGATCAGGGTCTAACGCACAAAAATCGTACATCCAATCGTTGTAGGCACGAGCAATTGCAGCTGCAAAGTCTTGGTCCATATTAGGTCTAGTTAGTACGCTTAAACCCCTGCTGGGGAACATTACTGCAACATCAATACCTTCAATATCCATTGCTTCAAGCTGAACCTCAGAAACCCACCCACGATCGGAGTCAGACTTATATAGTTTTTGATTACGCTCGTAATTGTGGCCCAATCTGTTTATGCCTGGTGGGGTGGCTTTATCACCATCTTCTGGCCAGGTAACTCGCAAATCTCGGACATTCTCGGAGGTTAGACCTATGGGCGCGTGCGCTAGGTATTTTTTGTCGATATACCTTTGCCAAAGGTCAGGAGGCTCCATAATGTGCATATCGCTATCAAAAACCAAAAACCCGTTTTTAGACATTTTATTCTCCTGTTAGGTTACCCACGATTGCTCGCGATAATTTCTTCAGCATGCTGATCCCAGCTTGATAGAACGGACTGGATGTCTTCTTTTAATTGATCACTTTCACCTGCTTGAGCGGTAAAATATTTGGAGATCCGGCTCACTTCCTGTAAAGAAGGCCATCTTTCGAGCGGTAGCTCAATACACTTGTTCCTCTCAGGATCTCGAATCACGTTCATTGGGTCTCCACCATCCTCCACAATTTTCATTTGATCGCTTAATTGTTTGCGGAGCAATATGATCCCTCTGTCCGATTCTCCTAATTTTTCACCAACCCTATCTGCATTGGCTCCTTGCGTGATCCATGCAACAAAGTCCTGATGATTAACTAAATCAGGAATTAACTTTCCGCTTGCGTCGTAAATAGGTACTATGAAGTATGGGATTTTTTCTTGCTTTGGTAAGCTTGTTCCTGGTGCAGCCTTATAAAAAAACCATGTAATGTGAAGCGTATTTTCGTCATCTATAGGGGTTCTAAATTGAAAATTACATTTCACTCCATCTCCTACGAATAATATGTTTGGAAATAAGGCAGGATGGCCCACTTTCCAGTCATGATCACTTTCAGTAGTACCTTCAACTACCCTACGCTTTATGATTCCATGCTCAAATTCGGTAAAGCCTATTTTTTTGTGATTTATTGGAAGTATAGGACTTAGGTCCTCCTCCCCGCCTAAGGCAATGGCTTTTTCTCGTTGTTGCACGACCCCCCAGTAGCCGTGTAACCATTCGAGATGAACAGGGTCATGGGAGTTCTCTTGACATTGCAACCAGTTACACGGGAGCTCAGCAATGCCGATATCAGAAAACCCGTTGTCATATGTAAAGGGCTCCCACATTGGGATAAGTGGTGCAGGTAAAGGTCCCATGTATCCCCAAAGAAGACCACCCATTTCTTGAACGGGGTATCCTGCTATTTTAACTTTTTCTTTAAACCTTCCATCAGGCCGTACAGTTTCCTCAAACGGTTGCTCGATGCATTGACCTGTTTCGTCCATCATCCAACCGTGGTACATACATCGAAGCCCATTTTCTTCGGGGATACCATATGAAAGATCAACTCTTCGATGCGGGCAGAATCTATCGATTAGGCCGAGAGTCCCAGATTTATCTTTATAAAGAACTAAATCCTCTCCTAAAAGGCGTACAGATTTTGTTGGTTTGTCATCTAATTCTGTAGCTGCAGCAAAAGGATGCCAGTATCGGCGCATCAGTTCGCCCATAGGGCTCCCAGGTCCCACTTGCGTAAGTCGTTCATTATCTAGAGCTGAAAGCATAGGTCCCTCCCAGTAATACTGAACGCATTGTAGCACCGTAATCAAGCACAACAATCCCTGAGTAAAATGACTTAAAAGACATATTCATTGTTAACTTATTCAGAGGGTAATTGGTAAACACCAAATTCTGATCTTAAAGTGTCGCAAATTTCACCTAAGGTGGAATAAGACTGTACGCAGTCGATGATCGCGGGCATCATGTTCTCGCCGCTTCGTGCGGTTTCTTGTAATTGCTTAATTGCTAAGTCACTTGTTGAATTATCCCTTTGTTGGCGAACTTGCTTGAGACGGTTGATTTGGCGCGTTGCTGCATCTTCAGGAATTACTTGGAGTTGGATTTGCTCATCAAAATTACTAGCAAACGCATTTATACCGACAATGACTCTTTCACCGCTTTCGACTAGCTTTAAGTGTTCGTAGGCAGAATCTTCAATAATTTTTTTTTGGAAACCGCGTTCTATTGCTGCAATAGAACCTCCCATTTTTTGAATCGATTTCATTAATTTACGTGATTCACTTTCGACTGCGTCGGTTAAAGCTTCTACGAAATAGGAACCTCCTAATGGATCAATTGTATCGGCCACTCCCGATTCACTAGCTATTACTTGCTGAGTACGCAGTGCTAATGTTGCAGATTCTTCAGTCGGTAGCCCTAATGCCTCATCTTTAGAATTGACATGGAGTGATTGGGTTCCTCCAAGTACTGCGGCCAAGGCTTGTAGCGTTGTACGTATTACATTTACTTCTGGTTGCTGTGCTTGGAGTGTCACCCCTGCAGTTTGGGTATGGAAACGAAGCATCCAGGAGCGTGGATTCTTGGCTCCAAAATGATTTTTCATGATGTCTGCCCACATTCGTCGTGCAGCTCTGAATTTTGCTGCTTCTTCAAATAGGTTGTTGTGAGCAACAAAAAAGAATGAAAGACGTCCAGCAAATTCATCAATATCTAAACCTGCATCTATAGCTGCCTGCACGTAAGCGATACCATTGGTAAGAGTAAAGGCCAGTTCCTGTGATGCTGTAGCACCTGCTTCACGTACGTGGTAACCACTGATGCTAATAGTGTTCCAAAGTGGTACTTCTCTGGAACAAAATGAGAACATATCGGTAATTAGGCGGATGGACTGTTTCGGCGGGAAGATGTAGGTCCCACGTGCTATGTATTCTTTCAAAATATCGTTTTGAGTGGTGCCTCNGACTTTGTCAAAAGCTACTCCTTGTTTTTTTGCAACTGCTAGATAAAGGGCTAGCAGCATAGGTGCGGTGGAATTAATAGTCATCGAAGTTGTCACCTCATTGATAGGTATTCCTTCGAATAAAATCTCCATGTCCGCAAGGCTAGATATGGGTACACCAACTCTCCCGATTTCGCCACGAGCCATATCGTGATCAGCGTCATATCCTGTTTGGGTAGGTAAATCGAATGCCACTGATAGACCAGTTTGGCCTTCGGAAAGTAAGTGCTTATAACGAGAATTTGAATCTTCAGGTGTTGAAAACCCTGCGTANTGACGCATAGTCCAGAGTTTGCCTCGATACATGGAAGGTTGAATTCCGCGCGTGTAGGGATATTCTCCAGGGTATCCTAACTCATCTGGAATGTTTTCCCCGGAATAAAGTGGTTCTATTGGAATATGAGATTCCGACGAAAAACCACTTTTTCGTTCTGGATATTTTGAATTTGCAGGGTTATATACGTTTTCTTTCCAACGATTGAATTCATGGTCACTCATAAAGACCTCTCGTTTTTACGTCATTCAGTGTATCTTGAATACTAACAAATGGCAGCTTAAGTGAATCATGAGGAATATGTCATTGCCCATTGCTGACAGCCATATATACAATCATTCTGCTTCAAGGCAGGAATTAATATGAATGATCGTATCGTATCTGGAAACTTAAATGATGAAGATTCATACTCTGAGGGTGGCCTGCGCCCTCGAAGACTTACAGATTATGTGGGGCAGGACAAGGTTAAGGAAAACTTGATTATTGCAATGGCCGCAGCTAAGCAACGAGGCGAGCCATTGGACCACGTACTGCTTTATGGTCCTCCTGGCCTAGGGAAGACTACTTTGGCAAGCATTATTGCTTCCGAAATGGAGGCGAATATTCGAATAACAGCAGGCCCTGCTGTTGAGCGACCTGGTGACATGGCTTCTTTGCTTACGCAAGTTAAAGCTGGTGACATTTTGTTTATCGATGAAATCCATCGCTTGGGAAAAGTAGTGGAAGAAATCCTTTACCCTGCGATGGAAGATTTTTCATTATCTTGGGTTATGGGGAAAGGCCTGCAGGCTCAGAGTATTAATTTGAAAGTCGAACCTTTTACTTTAGTCGGAGCAACTACTCGATATTCAATGCTGAGTGCTCCACTTAGAGATCGATTTGGAACTGTATATAGACTTGATTACTATGATCAAAACGCTATGGAATCTATTGTGAAGAGATCTGCAGGCATCATGAATTTAGAAATTGATCATGGAGGAATCGCAGAAATAGCACGTCGTTCACGAGGAACACCACGAGTAGCTAATAGGCTACTCCGCAGAGTTAGGGATTTTGCTCAGGTTAGAGCAGATGGTCGTGCAACTCAGCAAGTTTCATCAGAAGCCTTGGGTTTACTAGAAGTAGATCACTTGGGACTTGACGAAATTGATCATAGGCTCTTGGCTACAATTGCAGAAAAGTATGATGGTGGTCCTGTTGGAATAGAAACTTTGGCTGCGTCCACAGGAGAAGAATCAGATACTCTGATGGATGTATATGAACCATACTTGATTCAATTAGGTTTTTTGAACAGGACCCCTAGAGGCAGAACTTTGACACGATCTGCGTATGAACATCTTGGTATAACAATACCTGCGAGGTTTATAAAAGCCCAATCCAGTATGTGGGATAAATAACAATTGAGGATTAATTATGATTTATGAAATGCGTACTTATACCGCAATGCCGGGGAAACTTCGTTCTTTAGTTAAGCGGTTTGAAGAAACTACTCATCAAACTTTTCTTAAGTATGGATTTCGCCCGCTTGGTTACTGGACTGAAGGTATTGGAGATAACACGAAGCTTCACTACATTCTTGAATGGGAAGATGATACAGATCGTTTGACTAAGTGGGCTGAGTTTAGAAAAGATCCTGATTTAGCTGCAGCCTTTGCTAAATCAGAGGAGAATGGTCCTTTAGTTGCAAATATTCAGAATTCAATATGGCTTAAAACTTCGTTTTCTCCAGTAATTACGACTACGTAAATAATGACTCAATGACTGAATTCAAGGTACAATAGATCGTCATATTGCCCCGTGGTGCAGTGGTAGCACAGCAGACTTTGAATCTGTTGACTTAGGTTCGAATCCTAACGGGGCAGCCACNTTTCCCCTTAGGTAATGAACATGGAAAACTTCCCTAAAGGTAATTTGAAGAGAAGAAGAGAATTACGTATTGGTGTTCTTGGCTTAGGACGTGCAGGTTCCGGAATGCTTTCAGCTTTAGCACACCATCCGAATATTCGAGTTACTGCTGCTGCCGATTTATATCCTCAGCATTTGGAAAAATTCAAATCTGAATTTGGGGGAGAAACCTTTTTTGATGCAGCCGATTTATGTCGTAGCAAATCTATTGACGCGGTTTACATCGCGACCCCACATGAATTACATGTAGAGCATTTTTTAATGGCTGCTCAAGCTGGAAAACATGCGATTGTAGAAAAGCCTATGGCGCTTACAATGAAGGATTGCGATGCAATGATCGAAGCATCAGAGAGCCTAGGTATTCATTTAATTGTGGGCCATACAGCAAGCTTTAATCCAAGTGTTCAGAAGATGCGACAACTTATCATACAAGAGGAATTCGGTGGTTTAGCCTTCCTGACAGCTACTTCGTATACTGATTTCCTGTATCGTCCTCGAAGGCCAGAAGAACTTGTTACCGAATTAGGTGGTGGCATTATGTACAACCAAATTCCTCACCAGGTTGATGCAGTACGGTTCATTGCTGGAGGCATGGTTCGGAGTGTTAAGGCATCGATATATGACTTAGACCCACAAAGGCATACGGAAGGTAGCTGCTTAGCATTTTTAGATTTTTCAAATGGGGTTTCTGCAACACTCACTTATAGTGGATACGATCATTTCGAATCTTCTGAATTGTCTAACAATCAAGGTCCCAAAAACCCATTTGAATATGGTTCATCGAGAAGGAAACTTTCTTCTGTATCGAGCGTGGAGGATGAAAAAGCATTAAGAGTCGACACGGGTTTTGGGGGAGTGAACTCTGTGTATAGATCGCAAAAAATTATAGGAACAGAGTCTCTTTTACAAGGTGAATTGGGTTCGTTTCTTATTACATGTGAGAAAGGCGATCTACGGATGCTTCCTGATGGCATTGGTGCATATTCCGATCAAGGATATGAGCTGATAACACCGGATCCTTGGCTAGGAATGCAAGGACGTGGAGCTGTGATTGAAGAGCTATACCATGCTATTTTTGCCGATAGAAAAATCGNACATGATGGTCGCTGGGCAAAAGCGACGATGGAAGTTTGTATTGCAATGTTAGAATCGGCCAAAACAAAGAAAGAAATTTCGTTAGAGTTTCAAGTTCCTACAATAGATATCTAGGTTGTTAAACTGCTGAGTAATTTATTTCGCTGGCCGCTTTTCTAAAGTACTCAGATCCCTGAACCCAATCTGTGCTGTGGTCTAAAACCAATGCTGCAGACCGGACATTATACCCTCGTGGATCATGCGCAGAAATGGGCTCTATTCCTTGATCATATAAAGCTTTCGCTGATTGTAATAGGGCTCTTCTCGTTCGTATTATCGCTGTATCGCTGGTACCTAAATGCTCATTGGTCCTATCTACTAAAGTTCCCATTGTTTCTTGCATACCAGAATCTTGGACCCAAGTTCCAGGTAGGCCTGTGTATTGAATTTCCTTTTGTACTTCCCAATTAACATTGAAGTCATTATCGATATTATGTTTAGGCCACCAATTTCCTTCCGGTTTTGTTGAATACGGAAGAAACACACTAACTGTAGGATGTAATCCTTCTTGACCCGCTCTGGGGCCGTTTTTTAAACCCTTGATCATTTTGGTGGTTAACGATTCTGTAGGATGGTAAGTGAAACAAAGTGCCATAGTGTGATGATCATCCATTGGTATCCACGCATGACCACTGAATGCAGGATTTTCACCATAAGGTGGAATTATTGTGTGGAATGGATATAGGAATTGAGTAATCCGCCAATAGTAGGAATTTTCTTCGGCGTTACGCCTAGCTCCAATTAATACCCCATAGTCATTATCCAGTACTTGAAAACGAGGATGCCTGTCTTTCATTTTGTAGACCAGTCCTTGCTGCTGGGTACCACCTGTGCGTTCGGTGCCAGCAAACGGATCTACAAACCTTGAATGTAGAAAACTCGAATGCGATGAATCAATCTCTCCCTCCATAGCTTGCATGTAATTATTTTGGGCGACACGTTTGGACAGGTAGCATTGGTTTTCGGGAACTAAATTCCATTGTAAGTCTGGAAGCTCGGGTGGACTCACCTGATTTGGTCCCATNTAGATCCAAATCACCCCGTTTCTTTCGCGGGTTGCATAAGCTTTTATAGAGACCTTATCTTTGAAGTTAGATTCTGGGGGCTCGGACGGCATATCCACGCACAATCCATGAGCGTCAAATTTCCAACCATGGTAAACGCATCGTATTCCTTCTTCTTCATTGCGTCCAAAAAAGAGCGATGCCCCTCTGTGGGGGCACAATGGACTCATGGTAGTTGATAGGCCGGAAGTTAGCCTGAGCACTAAGAGNTCTTCTCCGAGAAGTCGAGTGCGATGAGGGATTCCTCCGGCAGCTACTTCAGAAGACAAAACAGCAGGTATCCAGTAGCGCCGCATCAGTTCCCCCATAGGAGTTCCAGGACCTACTCGCGTTAACAACTCATTGTCTGATTGGCTTAGCATCCAATAATTTCCTCTCATTTGATAAACAGAGACAAAACGTATCGTGGATAAAATATCACATTTAGGGCATATTATTACTAGGGATTTTCATCTCTTATCTAAATAGTTAATATTCAATTAATGGACTTATGATTTCCACGGAGGGGGAGAATGCTTACTCAAGAGCAGAATGACCGTCTAACGCAAGTAGGACCTGGTACTCCTATGGGCGAGCTAATGCGGCGCTATTGGCATCCAATTGCAGCAAGCGCNGAATTGGATTTAGAAAACCCTACTAAGGAAATCAGGCTTTTGGGTGAAGATTTAGTTCTGTTTCGTAGTACCAGGGGTGTAGTTGGTGTAATCGAGCCGTCCTGCGCCCATCGAAAAGCAAGCTTGGCATACGGAATCCCAGAAGAGAACGGTATTCGTTGTGCGTATCACGGCTGGATTTTTGACGAAAATGGCCAGTGTGTTGATCAGCCTTCAGAGCCAGAGGGTTCAAAATTCAAAGAGAAAGTAAAGATTAAAGCCTACAAAGCACAGGAGTCAGCAGGTGTGATTTGGTTATACTTAGGTCCTTCACCGGCTCCATTATTACCCAATTACGACATGTTAGTTTGGCCTGGAATTCGGACAACATGGTCTGTAGAACTCCCATGTAATTGGTTGCAATGTATGGAGAACTCTATGGATCCATTGCATTTTCAATGGCTGCACCGATATTGGGGTGGCTGGCAGATGAACAAATTGATGCCAGTGGATCAACGTGATAGTTGGAATAAACAAATTGGCGGCAGAGGAGCTGATCATCGGAAAATAGGATTTGAAGTGACTGACTATGGGATAATAAAGCGCCGTTTAGTTGGAGATGAAACTGAGGATGGCGATCATTGGAAAATGGGCCATCCAGTCTTCTTTCCAAATATTTTAAGAATTGGACAAGACCTACAGTGTCGNGTGCCTATTGATGATACGCACACTTTGCACTTCATGCTCGAATGGAGGACGTTGCGGCCCGGAGAGGAATCAAGTGATTACATACCGCATGAAAAATTCGACGCATTTGATGAATTTGGGAAGATCAGGCGCGATTACGTAATAGGCCAGGATCAAGTTGCATGGATAATCCAAGGCAGTATTACGGATAGGACTACCGAACGATTAGGAGTAGGCGATATCGGAATAATTATGTACCGGCGTCTGTTAGAGGAACAAATAAAAATCGTTGAAGAAGGTGGAGATCCTATGAATACATATAGAGACCCTTCCAGGAACGAGATTATAGTTGCACCATGTGAAAGCTTTGAGTATCCAGGGTATGAAGGTATCCCACGGGGTCCATTCAAAGATATTGTAGTGAACAATACTGTTGAAGCGGTATTGTCGGGTGAAGGAGAAANATTAGAGGAGTTTACAGAAGCAGAGAAAGTCGAAGACACTCCTGGTCAATTTTCCTTACTTACGCCTCCACTTCAGAATAATATTCATGCAAGGTAAATAATCTTAGCATTGATTGCTAAGAGAAATAATTATAGGTAATTAAACAGCCAAATATTAAACTCGCGAGTCCTGCAAGAAACGCAATTGAAGTATTGAAAATTCTTGCATTAGANGTCAATGCGAAAGGTACACTTAGCGCAACAGTGATTACACACATTGATATAGCCGTACCGATTCCAAACATTACTAAGTAACCAATCCCTACCCAAATGGATTCAATTTGGGGTAAAAGTACGAGCATTACTGCCGCACTACCTGCTAAGCCATGGACGATTCCGATCACGTACGATTTGATTCGAAAAGAAGGTTTACTGAAGCTCCAGAACCCATGGGTAGATATCTGTATTGGTTCTATTTCATTCGGGTGGCTTGCATGGACGTGCAAATGCGGTTGTCCGTCATGTTCATGCTGATGTAAGTGCAGACGGCCTCTTCGTAAGTTATAAAAAACTTGGAATCCAAGAAAAATCAGCATGAACCCTACAATTAATTCAAGTGTGGGTGCGAAATTTACGTAGCGAGTCAAAACGACGTCTTTTAATACAAGAATTATAAAGCCAAGTACAAAAAGAGGCGTCGTATGACCTAGGCTCCAAGAAAGGCCTATCCATATTCCTTTAAAGGCGCTTGCTTGTTCCTTCGCGATAACAGATATAGCTACTACATGGTCCGCATCTGTAGCATGTTTTAAACCCAACAAGAATCCAAGCACCAGCGCAGCCCAGACACTGGCTTCCATTTCTAGCATAGCGTTACCTTTGATTTTAGAGATAATATATCCTGACTTGAGATTTCTTGCATTTTTATTCTTAATAGGAGAGGGAAATGACACAGGCATTTAGAGCATTGAGCGTGAAGACTCAGGGTATTGATGGGCACTTGGCATTCGTCGAGCCTGCATTAAGGAAAATTAGAGTGGAATTTTCAGGCGAATCGATTGCTAGTAGTACTGAGGCTTTAATCATGCACGAAACCAATCATCAACCTGTCTATTATTTCCCCATAACTGATGTTCGAATGGATCTTCTCGAACCGTCTGATCGGTTAACACACTGACCGATAAAAGGAGATGCCCAGTATTGGAGCATCAAGGTTGGAGACGTAATTAGCGAGGACGCCGTGTGGTGTTATTCGGATCCAATAGAAGGATGCATAGATGTACGGGGTTATGTAGCATTTTACTGGAATAAAGTTGATGCTTGGTTTGAGGAAAACAAGCAGGTTTTTTATGGAGTGAAGGACCCGTATACCAGAGTCGATTGCTTGAATAGCAATCGCTTAATTGAAATCTACATCGATTCATTACTTGTTGCGAAAACTGACCAACCTGTAATGCTTATTGAAACTGGCCTGCCGACCCGTTTTTACGTACCTATTGGCGATGTAAATCTTTCATATTTAAAGGAAAATTTACGATTAGTTGGCTCTCCGTATAAAGGGGAAGCTCGGTACTTCGATTTTCATAATCAGTCGGGCGTGATAGAAGATATTGCCTGGTCGTATAAAAGTCCGTATCCCGAGGTGGAAGATATACAAAATCATATTTGCTTTCCTCAAGGGAAGGTGGACTTGTATGTTGATGGAATTTTGCAAGAGCGACCCAAAACTCGTTGGGACTAGGAATACCTAGCCCGAATGGTGTAACGTGCCGCTAGGGACTCAGTTTCCTTAATGGATTCTTTGGTAGATGGTACTGGAGGAGGAAATATGTACGATTTACTGATAAAAAATGGCCGAATTGCTGATGGATCGGGAATGCCTTCTTACATCGCTGATGTAGGCGTCATTGACGGGCAAATAATTGACATAGGTCATCTTGATGCAACTGCTCATCAAGCTATAGATGCTACTGGTCTTGTAGTTGCACCGGGGTTTATAGATAATCATTGCCATTTTGACGCTCAGGTAACCTGGGACCCTTTGTGTACATATTCACCTCAACATGGTGTTACAACTGTAATTTTTGGAAATTGTTCTTTAACTTTGGCTCCCACAAAAATTGAAGATCGAGAAGATTTAGCGATGATGCTATCGCGGGTGGAAGCAATTCCTATGGAAAGCCTTCAGGAAGGAATTCCATGGGAATGGACATCGTTTGGCGAATATCTTGACTTTATTGATCAAGGCTTAGGCATTAATGCTGGTTCTCTAGTAGGTCATTCTGCAATAAGAAGATGGGCTATGGGGGAAGATGCATACATACGTGAGGTAGCGACTGAAAGCGAGCTTAATGAAATGAAAGCTTTGATAAAAGACTCAATCAAAGCTGGTGCATTGGGAGTCTCTTTCAATCGTAATCGTGGTCATATGGATCTTTTGGGAAGACCTATTCCGGGTATTGTTCCTCCAGTGGATGAATTATATGAACTCGCTACTGCTCTCAAGGACGTTGGTTCTGGGGTTATCCAATGTGGTGCAGCATACCCACTCGAAATTCGAGATGGATTTGCTACAAAGCTTAGTGAGTTATCGCAAAGACCTGTTATATACAATCAGATTGTTCATAATTCCAATGAACCGGACAGGTGGCGTATGCACCTTGATTTAGTTCAGGAGCGAATTGGCCAAGGTTACCAAGTTTACCCAGTTGTAAACCCTCGTCCATCTGCGCAGCGATTCACTATGCGGAATGCACAAATATTTGACCGATTGCCCGCTTGGAGAACGATCATGCTGGGCTCGGTAGAGGAAAAAATTAGCGCGTTTAAGGATATGTCTTTGCGGGAACAATTAAGAGCACAGGCTGTTGAAGGGAAAGACCTCCCCATGGGTGCGCTTCCTATTAAGTGGGACAGGATTTTTATAACACGAACATTGAAAGAATCTAATCGACAATTTCAAGGTATGAGCGTTGCTCAGATGGCTGAATCTCAAGGTAAAGAGATATTAAATGGATTTCTTGATTTGATGATAGATGAAAAAATGGGTACAGGCTTACAGAATTCTCAGCAAGGTGCTGACGGTGGAGTGATGGCTGCTTTAATCTCTAGTCCATATACNTTGATTGGGCTTTCTGATGCAGGAGCTCATGTTGTATTTGAAGCTGGGTATGGGTATAGCACGGTGGTTCTTGGACGTTGGGTGCGTGAAGAAAAAGCACTTTCATTAGAGGAAGCAGTGAGAAAACTTACTTTTATGCAAGCTTCTTTATATGGGTTACATGATCGTGGGTTAATAAGACCTGGATTTAATGCCGATATTGTGGTTTTTGACCCCNAAACGGTAGGTGCGCGGGAGCCTGAAGAAGTTGCTGATTTACCAGGAGGATTAAATCGTTTGAAGCAAGAGGCCATAGGTGTTTTGTATACCATTGTAAATGGAGAAATACTTTTGAAAGATGGTGTACATACGGGTGCACTGCCGGGGCGCGTGGCTCGAAGTAAGTCGATTGCGTTTGCTTAAATGGAAAAAGAACATGAGTAAAAATATTACTTTGGCGGGGGGTTGTTTCTGGTGCCTTGAGGCTGTTTTCCAGCAAGTAGATGGTGTTGAGAAGGTAGTTTCAGGTTATTGCGGGGGTGACGTTGACCACCCGACATATCAGATGGTTTGTAGTGGTAATACTGGTCATGCCGAGGCAGTTCAGATTACATTTGAAGAGGAAGTAATTCCCGAACAGATTATTTTAGATCTTTTTTTTGCTTTCCATGATCCCACCTCCTTGAACCGACAGGGGGCTGATGTTGGTACGCAGTATAGATCTGCAGTTTTTTACGAGACTGATCAACAGAGAGATCTTGCTTTGGATACCATTGACCGTGTTTCGCGGGAGCAATGGTGGCCGGGCGATATCGTGACGGAAGTCACGCAGTTAAGCGAGTTTTTNATTGCCGAAAATTATCACCAAAATTATTTTCTAACAAACTTGTATCAGCCATATTGCCAAATAGTAATTACCCCGAAGATACAGAAGCTACTAAAAGAGTATAGCCATCTACTTAAGAATTCCCTNAGTGAATGATCGTTTGATTTTTTACCGTTAGCAAAAGATACTTTCTAAGTCAGATTAATATCTTTTTATGGAGGGAATATGGCAGCTACTCGTTCTGCTCATGCTGTATGGGACGGAGATTTATTATCAGGTAAAGGGGTCGTAACGGCGTCTACATCAGGTGCTTTTAACCAACTTTCGGTATCTTGGAAAGCTAGGACTGAAGAACCCGGTGGTAGTACAAGCCCTGAAGAACTTGTTGCAGCAGCGCATGCAAGTTGTTTTTCGATGGCGCTATCAGCTGGTTTGGGAAAAGCTGGAACTCCGCCAACTAAACTTGAAGTTGACGCTACGGTTACTTTTGAGCAAATTGAAGGCGGTTGGAAGGTATGCTGTAGTGATCTTAAAGTAGTTGGAACTGTGCCTGGTCTTGATCAAGCCGGTTTTGAGGCCGCCGCTGAAGCAGCAAAAGATGGATGTCCGATATCGGGAGCATTGAAAGGCAATGTGGAATTAAGCGTGGAGGCAACTCTTAACTAAGAGTTGCTAATTATATAAATAGAGGGGCTCCGTTAGGAGCCCCTCTATTTATATAATCTTGTTTAGTGCGTCTGGGTTATTTCACACCAGCAAGGTTAATGAATCCTTCACGCAGTACAGGATCTTTAAGAGCTTCTGATCCCTCTGCAAGTATTTTTACAATTTCTTCTGGACCTGCATAACCAACTTCACGGCCTAGTAGCTTGGCTGCAGCTAGAAATTCGGGATCTGCAGCAGTTGCTTTGAAGGCATCTACCCAAATTTTGTATAGATCATCTGGAGTGTCGGGATGCATTATGAATAGCCTGGTCATTTTATCGTTAATTGTCTCGGTAACACTGAACAGCGCTTTTTGAGCATCCGATAGTTGAATTACATCAAATAAATGAGGTGGAATAGCTGCTCCAAGTTCATTCTCTACATAGTTAGTGAATTCAGCATCATTTTTTGGATCAGTTCCCCATCGGAAGACAGGTACGATCTTCTTTTCCTCTACCCAGCCAGGGAAAAGGCTTTTTGCTGTATCTGGATCACCTCGTGACGACAAATCTATTTCTCGACGGTCAAAGGCTGCGGCAATTTCAGATGTCCCGCCGTACCCATAAACGTTTTTAATTGGGCCACCTACCAATTCAACGAAGGAAGCGCCAACGCCTCCAGTGTCTCCTGGTGCTGTAGCTCCAACTTTAGCTGGAGTTCCTTTCGCTACTACATCTTCCCAACTACTTGCATAATCTTTAAATGCGTACATTGCATTGGTCACGGCTACCGCAGAGGCTGTGCCTAAAACCTTTACAGTGTTGATATCAAGATGCTTAACATCTGTACCAACTAAC
Organism: SAR202 cluster bacterium; assembly: GCA_009391465.1. Taxonomy (GTDB): domain Bacteria; phylum Chloroflexota; class Dehalococcoidia; order Lucifugimonadales; family Australimonadaceae; genus UBA2963. Next base: position 117,654 of record VFHU01000009.1, on the reverse strand, counting down.
TCGCGCTTGAAAAACCTTGGGTGTGCTACGGCAACCGCTAAACCATCGGGAGGTGCGTCTGCCAATGTTTCACGAAATATTCTTTCCCCACCGGCACCCGGGATATTACGTACCACGAATGTAGGGTTTCCGGGCAAATGATTTGGTAAGTATCGGCCCATAAGTCTAGCGAAAGTGTCATATCCTCCACCTGGAGAAAAGCCTACATTGATTACTACTCGTTTGTCTTTGAAATGACTTTCGGCGTCAAAANCNTTGGNACTGGNGTNGNNGTNGNAGCAGGAGCTT
>VFHU01000009.1:0-117361 GCA_009391465.1 SAR202 cluster bacterium | reverse complement strand
TCTNCNNGCTCTNGGNGTAGGAGTNGGTGNTACCGGAGNNGNTGTAGGCGTCGCTACTGCTGCTGCAGTATCTGATGCCGGGAGCGGAGTTGGGTCGTCGCTACTACAGCCAACTAAAACAAGCATGGCTGCGGCTAAGACCAAAAATGGTGTAATAAGGCGCATAATATTTGTTTGCCTCCTCCAAATCTCTTAGTGTCGTATGCACAATATTTTGGAGGATGCCGGCTGTCAACCTCATGTATCATCATTTATNCACCGATAGCGTAAGATTTAATGAACTAATTATCGATTCGTGGAGGAATATGACCCAACAACTAGGAGGGTTTTCAGGTACAGAACGATCATTTATGGGGGAAGAAGAACTTCATCTTATTAGTGTGGGGGTAGATATTGGATCATCTACTTCGCATTTAGTTTTTTCTGAGCTTGAACTCGAAAGAAGAAATACTCGTTACGTAATTGTGAAAAGAACAATTTTACGAGAATCAGAAATTCTACTTACGCCTTATACCGAGGACGGGACTACCATAGATGCACATGCCTTAGGAGCGTTCATTAATAATCAATACATCTTGGCCAATTTGAAGCGTGATCAAATTGATACAGGGGCATTGATATTAACTGGAGTAGCAGTACAAAGGCATAATGCTCGTTCGATTGCGGAAATTTTTGCAGAAGAAGCAGGAAGGTTTGTTGCGGTAAGTGCAGGTGATGGACTTGAGGCCACTATGGCAGCACATGGTTCGGGTGCAGTCGAAGAGTCTGAGAAGACATCTGGCGTGGTAATGAATATTGATATTGGCGGAGGTACTAGCAAAATTACGATTTGCCAGCAGGGGAAAGCACTTGAGGTTACTGCAATTGACGTCGGGGCTCGCGTACTGGCATTTGATGAGGACGGGAAAATTACCCGAATTGAAGAGTCTGGTAAGTTTTTTGCGAGAGAGGCTGGTGTGGAAGTTGCTATAGGGGCGTCAATTTCAATTGAACAAAGGGAAGCTATTGTTCAGAAAATGATGGATCGCTTAAGAGAAGTCATTGCGTTAGGTGGAGTTTCGGAAGGCACAAAAAAGTTACTTCGCTTACCTGAATTAACGTTTAGAGGCAAAATCGATACAGTAATCTTTTCAGGTGGGGTTTCAGAATTTATCTACGGTAGGGAATCGTCAAATTTTGGCGACTTAGGTCCAATAATCGCCTCTGCAGTTCGCAAAGAAATAGTAGATATTGGCGCTATGATTATGGTTCCAAATGCCGGAATACGGGCTACTGTTGTAGGTGCGTCTCAGTATACCGTCCAGGTAAGTGGGAGCACGATTCTCATATCTCCGCTTGATGCAGTTCCGCTGAGGAATATTCCTGTAATGACACCTGATTATGCACTAAACCCTGATGCAGATATTGATAGAAAAACGGTATCTGATGCGACCAAAATTGCTCTCGCAAGATTGGATCTGCTTGATGCAAGTACTCCTGTTGCTGTTAGCTTTGCATGGCAAGGTTCTGCAACATTTGCAAGGTTAGATGCATTTACGCGTGGTGTTGTTGACGGGATGGGAGGAATTATTGACAGCGGAAACCCTATTGTCTTGGTTAGTGACGGTGATATAGGTGGTTTGCTAGGCTTGCATTTGGTAGAAGAAGTGAAATTCCCAAATCCAGTGATTTCGATTGATGGGATTGAATTGAGAGAATTTGACTATATTGATATAGGTGAGCTCATACAATCTTCTGGTGCTGTACCTGTGGTTATTAAATCATTAGTTTTCCCAGGATCAACTCAGAGGTTAGAGTGATATGAAATTTCGGAAAATTGGGCAAACCGATTTGAACGCTTCCGTTATTGGCGCAGGTGGTTATCCATTTGGTCCACCTCTACTAAATGAAAAGCAAGCAGACAGTGTAATCAAAAAAGCCTACGAGATGGGCATTAATTTTTTTGATACCTCGGACGTATATGGCCAAGGTTATAGTGAAGTGTTTTTAGGTAATGCGACGCAAGGATTCAGGGAAAATATCATTTTATCTTCCAAATTTAATTTAAGAGATCTTAATGGCATGTCTCCTCGCCGGAGGATTTTTGATAGATGTGAGGATGCACTCTTCAAATTAAAGACTGATTACCTTGATCTTTTTCAGGTACATTTTTCTACTCCAGAAATCCCACATGCAGAGCTCTTGGGTCCACTAAATGATCTTGTTACTGAAGGTAAGGTACGTTATTTAGGCAATTGCAACACTTATTCATGGAGATGGTTGGAAGAACTTCAATGTTCCCATATTAATGACTACGCTGAATTTGAATCTACGCAAAATCATTACAGCTTACTCTACCGTTATCCTGAACTTGAGCTGATCCCGTTTTGTAAAGAACATGGGAAATCCCTGCTTGCCTATTTTCCGCTTGGCGGCGGTTGGTTGACTGGGATTTACCGACCAGGGAAGTCATACCCTCTCGGAAGCAGGGCTTCCAAAGTACCAACGGGAATTGTGACGAGAATGCGTTCAGAAAGAGTCGATCGATTAGTGCCGATTCTAGAACGTTTCGCTGCAGAACGTGGGCATACATTGAGTGAATTGGCTTTGTCGTGGGTTCTGTCGCACAATGAAATTGCCGTTGCCCTTACAGGATTTGACAGACCGGAGCATGTTGAATTGAATCTAAAATCAATTGAATGGACATTATCTGAAGATGAGATAAATGAATTAGACAGGCTTACTTCGTGGTGGGATGGCGATAATGCCATAATTGATAGTTCAGATCCCACACCTCGGCTAAAAGGGTAATAGATATGCCAGAGTGGTACTTCGTAAGGCATGGTGAGACAAAGTGGAACGCGGAGCGTCGTGTCCAAGGCCATACCGATATTCCCCTGCACGATAGAGGTAGGCAGTCATTGCAATATACAGCCAAACGACTCGCTTCAATAAACTTTGATTTCGTTTACTCAAGTGATTTAGTACGTGCGACAGAAACAGCTGAGCTTATTTTAAAAGCAAACCAATTGAATCGACCAGAGATTAATATCGATCCAACCTTGCGGGAGGTATCATTCGGTGATTTTGAAGGAATGACATGGGAAGAAATGTCGTCGACAGTGGATGGTTTGCGGTTGCATCAAGATATGCGAAACCTTGATTACGCTCCACCTGGTGGAGAGTCATACAGAGATTTGCTGAATAGGCTGGCTAAATTCGCTCTTTTACTTGAGACGAATCATGTTCGTGACAACGTGCTAATTGTTGGTCATGGTGCCGCATTACGAGCATTAGTTGTTAAATTGCTAGGGTTAACTGACGATGCTTATTGGTCTCTCACTGGTTTGGGATCAGGTAGTATTACTCGTGTCAGTAACAGGCGATCAGGGAACGTATTGCTAAGCTGGAACGACATAGGGCATTTTCCTACTTAATCAGATTGAGCTTAACTGATATACTCAACTTATTAAATTGAAGGTAAGAACATTGCCACGTATTAAAAAAGAAAAAAAGCAAAAACCTGCTGAAACTACTGAACAGTTTGTCGAACGAGTGAATAAACAAGACGAAGTTCGGAACGGTAAGCGAATAAGGTTTGGATTTACCAAGCGCGCTCGTTAAGCATGTCACAGCCTTACCAGCTTAGTTTAACTGAGGCAGTCAATGAAATTGCAGCTCGGCGACTCTCTTCTTTGGAGCTAGTGCAGTCGTTGCATGAGCGCATTGAACAGACTGAGCCTCGTCTGCAAGCCTGGGCGACCTTACTGATTGAGGAGTCATTAGCGTTGGCGACCCAATCAGATCAAAAATCTTCTAACCGAGGGGCATTGGAAGGTGTCCCCTATGGAGCAAAAGATATATTTGATACCTCTGGAGTGGTAACTGCAGCCGGCTCTCGCATATTTGCGAATCGCATTCCTGATGAAGACGCATCTTGTATAAGGATCGCTAAGCAAGAAGGTGCCATTTTATTAGGGAAAACGCATACTACTGAGTTTGCTGATGGGGACCCCGCTCCATCCTTTAATCCATGGAATTTAGATCATACACCTGGTGGTTCTAGTACTGGATCTGGTGTTGCTGTCGCAGCTCGTATGGTGCCATGGGCATTTGGAACTCAAACAGTGGGTTCAGTTCTTAGACCAGCTGCTTATAATGGTATTATTGGCTTTAAACCTACATTCGGAAGAATCTCTCGGATAGGCGTAATTCCGATGGCTAACTCATTTGATCATGTAGGGTTTTTAGCACGTACAGTTGATGATATGGCACTCTTACTAAAGACCTTTGCTGGATATGATTCCAACGATCCCTATTCCCATAATGTTCCTGTAGATGATTACGTGGAGGGATTAACTAAATTTCACCAATCGCCCAAGATAGGTCTTATTAGAGGATGGTTTTTTGAGGAAGCTGACGCTGCAACACGGCTAATGCTTGAAGAAACGGCCCAAAAATTTGCGAAAGCTGGTGCCTTCATTGAAGAGGTGGATTTAGGGGTTGATTTGCCTGCTGCATATGCTGCGCATCGAATCATGCAAGAGTCTGAAATGGCTGCTTGGCATGCCCAGTATTACCTTGGAAACGAAAGTCTTTACGGGCCAAAAGTAAGCGTTTATCTTCAAAACGGGTTTTCTCATACAGCTAAGGCTTACGTAGAAGCATCTGAATTTCGATATAAAGTCCAAAGGGCAGCGAGCGATTTGATGAGTAAAGTTGATGTTCTCTTAATGCCATCAGTTTCCGCACCACCACCTAAAGACAGAACTCAAACAGGAGATACGAGATTTCAGAGTTTATGGAGTTTTACTGGTTTTCCTAGCATATCTATTCCCATAGGCTTATCGGGAGAGGGCTTGCCTTTAGGAGCACAATTATCATGTGCCCCTTTCAATGAATTGAAATTATTACAAATTTCTAAATGGACGGAAGAGATTCTTGGTTTAGAACTAGTACCACCCTTATTGGATTAATCTAACTCATCATCTAGTTCGTCAAATTCGTTGCTAGGAGATTGATTTTCACCTGCCCCTCTAGCGCTTAGTCTGGCATGTAGTTCGTGTTGTTTTGCGTACAATCCTGCTAAGGCAATTAATTCATCGTGATTGCCTAATTCGACTATTTCACCCTTATCCATAACTACTATTTGATCTGCATTCCTAATTGTGGACAGACGATGTGCAATTACGACAGCAGTTCGTCCGCTAAGTAAAGTTTTCATAGCTTGTTGGATTATTTGTTCAGTTTNGGTGTCAACACTAGCAGTAGCCTCATCCAATATTATAATTTGGGGATCGGCTACTAACGCTCGGGCAAAGCTTATTAATTGCCTTTGTCCTAAGCTCATATTTCCACCCCGCTCTTCCATCATGGCATTGTAGCCATCAGGCAAGCTTAGAATGTGGTCATGTATACCTACGGCCTTGGCCGCGTTAAAGACCATCTCATCAGATGCTTCAGGATGGTTGTATCTGATATTTTCCAAGACTGTTCCAGAAAATTGGAAAGGTTCTTGCAGCACAATACCCATTTGCTGAGCAAGAGATTTCCGTTTGACTGTACGAACGTCAATATTGTCAATTTCAATTGAGCCAGCAGTGACGTCATAGAATCGAGAAATCAAAGCAGCCATGGTTGTTTTTCCTGCTCCGGTTCGTCCTACAAGTGCAATNGTTTCACCAGGGTTAATTTTCAAATTAATGTTATGTAATACTGGTTTGCTTTCTTCGTAGGCAAAGGAAACATTTTCATAATTGATGGAACCGACTATTTTAGGCATCTGCTTAGCGTTTTCGGCATCTTTTAGGTCAGGCTCAACATCTAATAAATCAAAAATACGTGCTCCCGAAGCCATTGCTCGTTGAAGTTGTGTGAATTGCTGAGTTAAGCTTCGAATTGGATCAAAAAAGCGTTGAATGTAAAGAGTAAATTGAATTAATTGTCCCGCTCCAAGAGCCCCAGCTAGAACTAATCGTCCACCAAAAATAATAGTAGCCGCCAGTCCAAAAGACATGAACATTTCTACCGCAGGCATTAGCGAAGAGGAAAGACGTTGAGCGCGTAGATTTGTATCTAAGTGGTACCTATTTACGCTATTGAAAGTAGTGAGGTTCTTAGTTTGCCGGTTCATACTTTGGACAATGCGAACACCGTCCAAGTTTTCTGCTAAAGATGCATTAACATTTGAGATCGCTATTCTTACCCGAAGGAATGCCGGCCTTGCATGGTTTTGCCATACCCATATAACCCAAATTAATAAAGGCAATGTTACAAATGACCAAAGTGACAATGTCCAATTTGTGGAAACCATTACGGCGATAATTCCAATTAGGCTTAAAAGATCAGCAATACTCAATACAATAATGTCTAAAAATTCTTGTAGCTGATAGACNTCATTTTGCGCCCGTGACATTACTGATCCAACTTTGTTTTTATTGTGGAACGACATTGGTAGACGCTGAAGATGAGTAAATAAATCCGTTCTAAGATCGAAGATAATTCGCTGGCTTATTCGTGCCAAAATAATTTGATGGCTGTAGTTTGAGATGTAATGGACTATGAGGACAAATCCAAAAATTATCACTAAATTATTTAAGCCATTAATATCTTTTGTCTCGATATATCTATCTATTCCAATTGCAACTATCGCAGGTATTGCAACTGTAGCTAAGGTATAGATGATCACTCCAATCAAACTCAGAGCTACGCCTAATTTGTATGGTGCTAAGTATTTTAACAAGCGTAAGACTACTCGCTGGTCGTATAGCCTGGCTCCTTCCTCGTCGATATCGCCTTTTTGCGCTCGCATTAGAAAATTCCCGCCGCCACTAGAGTTCATCATCATAAGGCTTTGCCTGAATTGCTAATGCTTGCTGTGGTAGCAGAAATGCCATTTAAGCTTGTTGCATATTGAAGTTCAGTCACTTGAGTGAACAATCCACCTGCTCTAATCAGGTCGTCTGGTTTTCCGATCTCTGCGATTTCTCCATCTTGCATGACTGCAACAATCTCTGCATTTTGAATGGAAGACAATCGATGGGCGATTATAAAAGTAGTCCTGCCTTTAATGGCTGCCGATAACGCAGCTTGAATTCTTGACTCGGTTCCTGCATCAACGCTTGAAGTAGAATCGTCCAATATAAGTATGGCAGGATTCATAGCTAATGTTCTTGCAATGGACAATCGTTGCCTTTGCCCGCCTGAAAGAGACACTCCGCGTTCCCCCACTACTGTTTCGTAGCCTTCTGGAAGCGCAATGATTTCATCATGTATCTGCGCAGTTTTTGCTGCTTCAACGATTTGTTCCATACTTGGATTTACACAGCCATACGCAATGTTTTCGGCCACAGTTGCGCTAAATAAGAATACATCTTGTTGAACTATGCCAATCGTATAGCGTAATGAAGATAAACTAGCTTCACGTATATCAATACCATCAATCAAGATCGCACCTTGATCAACGTCATAAAATCGAGAGAGCAAACTCATGAGCGTAGTTTTCCCTGAGCCAGGAGCACCCATAAGTGCGATTATTTGTCCTTCAGGTACAGAAAGACTGATATTTCGGACGGCATCAGCATTTCCGTAAGAAAATGTTACATTGTCAAATTTGACAGAGCCTTTGATATTTTTTAAATCAATGGGGTGTTGTTTTTCACTGACAGGCGATTTGGCATCTAGGATGTCAAAAAGTCTTTGCCCTGCCGAGGAGGCTCGCGCGAAAGTGTTTACTAAGAAGCCTACCATTCTCATCGGTTGTACTAAAAGGCTGGTGTATAGAATGAATTCTGCTAGAGCTCCAATTGTCAACCTCTCATCAATAACTGCTCTTCCACCGAACCAAAGGATTACACCTGAGGATGCCCAGAAGATAATTTGCATTAGTGCACTATTAGATGATTGCGCTTTTCGTGCAGTATAGGTTGTTGCATAGACAGCTTCATTTTGGTCATCGAATTTCTCTTCTTCGTGATCCTCAGCTCCGAAGGCCTTGACTACTCGTTGCCCTGCTAAATTTTCTTGTAATACGGTTGTTAGGTGCCCCATCTCAATTTGCGCTTGGAGCCACATTTTCCTCATTCGAGTGCTCGCATAAATTGCGCGTATGGCTATGAGAGGGACGAATGAAAGGCTAATGAGTGCTAGTTCAATATCGGTGAGGAACATCATCACTGCAGATCCAATAACGAGCATAGTAATTTGACCTGATCGAACTAAGCCCATGCTTACAAACATTCGCATCATTTCAACATCAATTGTGGATTTTGACATCAAGTTACCAGTATGTTCATGGTCATGATAAGAAAAACTTAAATGTTGTAATTTGTCATAAAGCATATTTCGGATCCTGTAGGAAACATGCTGTGATACAGATTCAGCTAGATACAGATTGGCGTAATTGAATACGCCTCGCAAAGCTACTACTCCAATGATAACGAACCCCAAGTAGATTAGGAGTCTCTGACTGTTATCTCCACTGATGGCATGATCTATAGAAACGCCTATGAGACGAGGAATTGATAAAAAAAGAATTGTGGCAATAATTAAAGAAACCCACGCCCCTGCCATGCGAGATCTTTCGAGGGCGGCAATCTTCGTGATTCGCCAAAGGATATTCATGTGCACCCACGATACCTAGCCGAAATTTCATTCCTGTAACTTAGTCAGAATGTTGATTCTTAAATAATAGATCATTATGCCGGGTATTGGAATCGGTCTATGCAAACAATAATATTTTGAGTCAGCTTGGACTATCGTTATAGACTAGTGCCATGACACGAGTGCGCACAACGACTAATGAATTAGCCTTTCCGTTCTCTTTACGCCCAATGGTTAAAGATGATATTGACCAGGTCTCAACTATCGAACGCGAATCTTTTCCTACGCTTTGGCCTCCAACATCCTATAGGAAAGAAATTACAAATAAGATTGCTGAGTACATAGTTTGCGTGTGTGACCATGAGTATCTTACTGTCACAAAACAATCAAATGGTTGGCGTAGGTGGCTTCGCAAAAAAGGGACGTTGGTTACCGTAAAAAAACGTTTAGTTGCAGGCTTTCTGGGTGTTTGGTATATGGGAGGTGAGGCACATATAGTTACAGTAGCTGTCAAAGGAGAATTCAGACGTAGAGGAATTGGAGAGTTACTGCTTATTGGTTCTTTGGAACTTGCGACAGCAAGAGATGCTCAGGTACTAACTTTGGAAGCCAGAGAATCGAATAACATAGCAAAAGCTTTATATGCAAAGTATGGATTTTTGGAAGCGGGATTACGAAAGCGTTACTATTCAGACAACCATGAAGATGCAGTGATCATGACGACTCCGGATATAAAAACATCTGGATTTCAACAGTTTATTTCAGAGAAAAAGAAAGAGTTTGATCTCAGATATGGTACAAATAGTCGGGAATATTTATGAGTGAAACACGATTAATACTGATTCGACATGGCCAGACGGCATGGAATGCACAAGGCCGTGTTCAGGGCGGAGGAAGTTTAGACGCATTGGGTAAGGAGCAAGCGCAGAAGCTTGCTGCACGTTTAGTTACTGAGCCAATTAGTCATATATATTCAAGCCCAGCTTTAAGGGCAAAGCAAACTGCGAGAGCCACTGCTAATGTACTAGGGTTAAATATTCATCAAAGTAGTTTGTTAAAGGATTTAGATTACGGGCGCTTTGCTGGCGCGTTCATACAGGACGTACAAAAGGAAGCACCGGGCTTATTTGAACAATGGCGTGATTCGCCCGAGACAGTAACATTTGAGAATGGTGAAAACCTAGGTAATTTACGCCGTCGGATAAATAAATTCATCGCAAATATAAATAAATTTCATCCGGGAGGAACAATTTTAGCTGCAACTCACGATTCTCCAATAAGAATCGCTGCTTCTATAGCTTTAGGGTTACCGGATTCTGAGCATAAGCAAGATTACTTAAAGGCACCTTTAGCTTCGGTCACCTCCATTCTGATAAAAGCAGATTCTGCAGTATTGGAAATATTTAGGGATACCGCGCATTTACAGGGAATCAATGCCTAAGGTGAAATCAAGTCTTAGGCGGCGTAAGGTGCTTCGACCACGTAGCATTGGTGGAATTAGGCCACATTCTACGGAGGATGTATATCGAATACTTACCGATTATTACGGCATCCCAAAGGTGGCACGGCGGATGGATCCAACATCGGAGTTAATTTGGACAATTCTTTCACAGCATACATCTGATAGTAATGCAGAAAAAGCATTCGCGGCATTATCTGATAGATACGAAACTTGGATGGAGATTATGAAAGCTCCGTCGGATCAACTTGCGACAGTTATAAGAAGTGGTGGATTAGCGCAGCAAAAGGCCCCTAGGATTCAAACGGCTCTAAGTTTGATTTACCAGCGAACTGAAGGATTTGATATATCATTTCTATCGACTTGGAGCCTTGAATCTGCAAAATCATGGTTACGTGAAATTCCCGGAGTTGGTCCCAAAACAGCTGGTGTGGTGTTGTCATTCTCTCTGAATCAACCAGCGATGGCAGTAGATACGCATATCTATAGAGTTTCAAAGCGACTAGGGTTAATTGGACCCAAAGTTTCGGCTGATGAAGCTCACGATATACTCGAAAAAATTGTGAACCCTGATAAGGTGTTAAATTTTCATATTTATTTAATCACGCATGGTCGGAGAATCTGTAAAGCACTACGACCTTTATGCCATACCTGTCCGCTTAGTGCACGATGCCCTTCCCAAAAGAAGCTGATTAGTGAAAACGATACACGAATCCCTATCGAATCGTTGAATTATAAGCCTTTATGACTTCTCTACAGCGTCCATCTGACGAACTTAGAAATCATATCAATGAGTTGCTAAAAAGCCTTTGTGAGCAAAATGAAATTTCACCTGTTCCTCATATTGAATGGTCGAGTCGTTTAAAAAGAGTATTGGGTAAGGCATATAAGACCGGGAGAATAATTCGACTCTCCTCTTGGCTTAGTGAGGATCAAGCTGAAGAGACACTGAGACATGAATTAGCGCATATTGTGATAGAGGGAAAACCTTCGAGACCTCATGGTTCAGAGTGGAAAAATTGGGCAAAAAAATTAGGTGCTAAACCTAGAGCGACCTCTGCTTCGCCTCCTAAATATGCTCCTCGCCAGAAAAATTCAAGGATTTACAAAGGGCTTGAGTGCCCAAGCTGCAAGATACGATTTATTCGATTCATTCTAAGAAACCAGCTATATTGCCGAGCTTGTGGTCCAAGAAAAGGGGGTTTAATTCAAACAGTTTCTGGTACACATTTTGAATTGACTAATTGGGCATCCAAAATGGAAGAAAATGTATAAATTGCCATCGAACTAGACTTGGCATCGCTTATTGAGAAGCCTAATATAAAGCCACAGCGATAGGCTGTGGAAAGGGGGTGATCTAGTAGTGTCAAATTCATTACCTAGCACTGCTGCTTCACCCGCTGCTCATCTGTAGGGACCGACTGGTCGATATCGGTCGCCCCTCGATGTTTCCAGGGAACTCAGATGAGAGTTCCAGTGGGAGTTGCAGCAGGGTGCACCTTTTTGGATAGACTCTAGACAAAAAGGATAGGATAAGTGCCTCGGCATCTGCCGAGGCACTTAGTTTTCTATGATTTTCTGCTAATGTAGTATGAGGAAAATGAAGAGGGAATCGTGTCTGTAAAAATAGGACTATCTGGTGCTTCAATAGTAGCTAAGGAAGGCAGGAACGCTTTCTTGGCTTACATTGATGAAGCTGAAGCACAGGGTTGGGATTCAATTTGGTTCTCAGACAGAATAGTGGGGCCTACGTGGCGAGTTGATCCTTTGGTTGGCATGGCGATGATAAGTGGCAGAGTTAGTAGCCTGAAATTCGGAACGGGTGTGTTACTAATGTCTGTGAGAAGCCCGGTTACAGTGGCAAGGGAACTTGCGACTTTAGATTACCTTTCCAATGGGAGACTCGTCGTTGGTGTTGGAGTAGGGCAAGAGGCACTCACTGAATACGATGCTATGGGAGTTAGGAAACAAGATCGTGGCAGGAGGCTGGATGAGGCGATTCATGTGATGAGAGAGTTATGGACTAAAGATTCTGTCACCTACCAAAGTGAATTTTTGAAACTGGAGAATGCGTCTATTGGCATTCATCCGTATCAGCAAAATATTCCCATATGGNTAGGGAGTANATCAGAGGCAGGGTTAAAGAGAACTGGTCGAATGGCTGACGGATGGTTACCTACGCAATTAACACCAGAGGAAATCAAAGTAGGTATCTCTAAGATTAATAGATACGCATTTGAAGCAGGAAGAAGCATTGCGGATGATCATTTTGGACTTCAAGTTAGTTGCTATATAACAAAAACGAATGACATTCCCAATGAAATAAAAGAAAATTATCTTTTGCGTAGAAGATCTGATGTTTCGCTTGAAGAATTGAATTTATTGGGCTCTCCTGCCCAGATTATGGATCGAATAAAAAAATATATTGAGGCAGGAGCGACAAAATTTGTATTAAACCCTGCATGTGGTTTCAGTGAGATGAAAGAGCAAATGGCATTATTATCTGAGTATATTGTCCAACCCTTTCATCAAAAATTGGTCTGATTAAGTATGGTGAATTATGAAAATAGGCATTATTAATGTCACTGGATACGCTGGTATAGAACTGGCTCGGATTCTTTACCGCCATCCTGAAGCAGAAGTGGTTAGTATTACTGGTCGTAGCCAAGCTGGAGAAATGCTTGCTAATGCCTTACCCCATCTGGCGCGAACGAGCTTGCCAATTGAAGCTGAGATAACAAAAAGTGTGGATGTGGTTTTCTCCGCACTGCCGCAAGTAGCATCTGCAGAGGCTTGCATTCCATTTGTGCGTAATAATGTAAAGGTGATCGATATATCTGCTGATTTTCGCCTAAAAAACGCTGCGGAGTACCAGCAGTGGTATGGAGTAGAGCATCCAGCATCTGATTTACTAGAAAATTCAGTTTATGGGCTTACAGAACTTAATCGCGGATTAATTGTAGACGCACAAATTATTGCAAACCCTGGGTGTTATCCTACTGCTGCACTTTTAGGATTAGCTCCCGCGGTATCTAATGGGTTAATTGAGGAACAGATAATTATAGACTGTAAATCGGGAGTCTCTGGTGCGGGACGAGGCTTAAGTATGGCTACACATTTTTCGGAAGTTAATGAAAATGTGATGGCCTATTCTGTAGGTGGGCATAGACATTTACCTGAGATTAACCAAGAACTTCGAAGATTGAGAACGGACTACGAACCTAAAACCATCTTCCAGCCTCATTTAATTCCAATGACTAGAGGGATTCACGATACGATTTATGCTAGCTTAACTGATAAAATAAATAGGTCTGTTGAAGAGGCTGCTTCTGAAATCACTGAAATATATAAGGAATACTATAAATCGGATGAATTTATCCGCGTGGTCGATGCTCCTCCCCAGACAAAGCAAACTTGGGGAAATAACGATTGTTTGATATATCCTACTGTAGATAAGCGGACAGGGCAGTTGGTTGTTTTTTCAGTACTTGATAACCTTGTAAAAGGAGCTGCAGGTCAAGCAGTCCAAAATATGAATGTAATGTTCGGATTGCCAGAGACTCTCGGATTGGAGCAATTGGCGATATATCCGTAGCAACAATTGCAAGCGCGCCCCTATAGTCTAGCGGCCTAGGACGCCACCCTTTCAAGGTGGAGATCGCGGGTTCGAATCCCGCTGGGGGCACCATGAAAATACTCCCTCTAGTGGAGGATGATTTGAAAATTGGTGCAGTTTTTCCGCAAAACGAGGTTGGGGATGATATAGGCGCTGTAAGGTCATTTGCTCAAGCTGCTGAAGACTTGGGTTACGACTACCTTGTTTATTACGATCATGTCTTGGGCGCAGATACATCAGGGCGACCTAAATGGACTGGACCGTATACGCATTTAGATTCTTTTCATGAGCCTTTGGTCACTTTTGGATACCTAGCTGCTATTACAAAGACGATAGAGTTAACTACCACAATATTAATTTTGCCTCAGCGTCAGACTGCACTCGTTGCTAAGCAAGCAGCGCAAGTAGATGCGCTTTGTAATGGTAGGTTGCGCTTAGGAATTGGAGTGGGTTGGAACGAAGTTGAATTTGAAGCATTGGGGGAAAATTTTTCTGATAGAGGAAAACGATCAGAAGAGCAAATCGAACTACTAAGGCTGCTTTGGACAAATGAAATTGTAGATTACCAAGGCAAATGGCATAGGGTTGATCGCGCGGGATTGAGGCCAATGCCAGTTCAACGTCCAATTCCCATATGGTTCGGCGGTGGTAAAACAGATACCGTACTTCGCCGGATTGCTCGTCTAGGGGATGGATGGATGCCTCAAGTACCTCCTAATGATCAAGGTAAATCGGTACTGGATAAATTTAAAGGGTATGTGCTCGAAGCAAATCGAAAAATAGAAGACGTTGGTATAGATGCTCGTGTTCGAATTGCAAATGGCTTTGAGCAAGCTGCCATTGACTTCAATACATGGAAGGATTGGGGAGCTACCCATATAGCAGCCAATTCATTGCATGCTGGGCTTAAGACTGTAGATGAGCATATTAAAATGATCGAAAAATTTAGAGAATTAGTTAATTGAATTGGAGGAATGATGAATCCTGCACTAATTATCTTAGATATGGCGAATGGATATGGCTGGAAACCGGGTAGCTTCGGTTATGAAATGGTGGAGAAGGTAAAAACCCTCAAAGACGCAGCTCATTCTGCAGGACTTCCTGTAATTCATGTTAATTCTCTACGACGAATAAGTGACAATGTAGGAGAATGGGATAAAGTTTTAATGAAAGAAAAATCGGATGCTATTGAAGTAATTCCTGAGCTACATCCGGTTGACCGCGACATTATTGTCTATAAACGTTATCTTAGTGGGTTCTCCTATAACGATCTTGATTATGTTTTGAGAACATTAAATTGTGATACTGTTTTGATAGCTGGGGCTTCAACTGATAATACTGTACTGTGGACCTCTGCAGATGCTTTTCAGCTTCGGTATAAAGTAGTTGTAGTTGAAGATTGCACTATGGTACATCGGGAGAGTGAACCTCCAGAAGTTAAGGAGTATGCACTGCGGATAGTTCGTAATGTATTACACAGTAAAGTACTTCCATTATCTGATGTTGTAAATTCTTACATGAATTTTAATTCTAAGTAAGCGGTGGAATTGAACCGCCCCCAATTATGCCTGGCACCAATTTCGGTAATATTCCGGGCCAAAGTGGTATATCTAAAATAATTCGGAAAATAATAAAAAAAGGTATCAATGCTACAAGCATAACTCCAATGGTACGCGATAACTTTAACTTAGATTCGATGTTCAAGAATGAAATCAAGAATATTGGAGTGGCTATATAAAAACCTAGAAAGAAAATGCTGATGAAATAACCTACTAACCATCCATATACGATTCCTACTCTTCGCCACGTCCCACTTTCCATTTGAGAGCTATTCGCTTGTTCAGGTGCGTCATCTTCAGAAACACCAAATGCTCGAGTGAATTTCAGCAAACTAGGGGCTAACTCTGCAATGATTAATAGTACTAAGAATCCAATAGTAGGGAAGCCAATGACCCACGCAACTAGCTGTTGCTTACCTTCATATGCTATTGCACCAAGTACTATGCTTAAGGCCAAGGCCATTAAGAAAAATTCTGTTAAAAGTGCGATTCCGTTTATTCGATACTTTGCCATTATGAACTCTCTAAATTAGCTTTTGTTGGTTTTGCTGATTTGTATAGAGACCATCCGAGCATGAAAACGATGGCTATAAGCAAAATTATTGATACTGGCCTA
This sequence comes from SAR202 cluster bacterium, assembly GCA_009391465.1. Lineage (GTDB taxonomy): Bacteria > Chloroflexota > Dehalococcoidia > Lucifugimonadales > Australimonadaceae > UBA2963. The sequence goes on along the minus strand of VFHU01000009.1, from coordinate 101,531 downwards.
GTGAAAAATATAGCATAATCACCTTGAGATATTTGTAAAGATTGCGTGAATTTTTCCTCTGCTAAATGACCAAGAACAAAGCCTATAATTAGGGTAATTAATGGGAATCCTGCTTTTCTCATGAAAAAGCCAACCAGCGCTGCGAATATTGCTAGAAGGACATCCCAAATATTACTCCTAACGGCGTAAACACCGATTAGGGACAGTATTGCTACAAAAGGGGCAATATATTTCACCGGCACTAAACTAATTTTTGCCAGCCAGGCTCCACCTGCTAATATGACAATGGTAGTCAAAATTTGTGCTCCTATAACGCCAAGGATGATCGCCCAAACAATATCTAGCCTGTTCACTAAAAGGTCACGCCCAGGCTGAATTCCATGGAGAATAAAAGCAGCCATTAGAATGACCATTTCACCATTTCCTGGAATTCCGAAAGTCAGGGTGGGCAATAAAATTCCTCCATCTTTAGCATCATTTGCCGATTCTGACGCAACCACACCCGCCGGGTGGCCTGTACCAAATAGTTCAGGGTTTTTAGAAGATTGTTTTGCTGTACTGTAGGAAAGGAAATTAGCTACAGCCCCACCTGCTCCAGGTATGGAACCAATGACAGTCCCAATTATTGAGCCTCTAAGTAAAATAGATTTATATCGGAAAACCTCGAGTGCGCCTCTTAGAATTTGTTTTATTCCCCCTAGATTTACTTTCGCATCCTGTGCGATTGTTCCTCCTCGGGACGTGTATACCATCAATTCACTTAGTGCGAAAAATCCAATAACTAGAGGAACAATTTCGATACCATCCCATAGATACTCACTTCCAAGAGTGTATCGTCGGACTCCAAAAACGGAGCTGAATCCAATTAAGGAAATGAGAATACCTACACCACCTGCAGCGAGGCCTTTGATCATATTCTGCCGGGACGCAAAGGTAACGGCAATCAACCCTAGGATGACCATCCAAAAGAAATCTGGAGGTGTAAACCAGAGAATTAATAGCTTGGCTACAGGCAATAATGCTGCTAGTACCACAATACTGAATAAGGTTCCAAGCCCTGATGCGGTCGCCGCAAGCCCAATTGCGCGCCCTCCTTCACCACGTCTTGTCATTGGGAACCCGTCAAATGTCGTGCACACATTAGCTATAGTTCCTGGAGTATTCAGGAGTATGGCAGGAACGGCCCCTCCTGTGCTTGCGGTACCAATAATCCCAGCGAATACATACATAGCGACAATGGGATCCCAACCGAAAGTAAAGGGCATGATCAAGGTCATTGCAATAACGCTGCCTAAACCAGGAATTACCCCAAAGACGACACCTAACAGTGTACCCAGACAGATTGCGGCAATGATCGCTGGATCACCCATATTAGTTAAGCCAGCGATCATTGCTTCAAACATTTAACACACCCTACCTAATCTCTTTTTCGAGTATTACCGCGATTGAGATTTAGCCCTTACTAGTTCAAGATATTCACTAACAATTCCGCTCATCCCATCAACAACACTTGAAGTTTCAGATGGGCTAAGACGGGATACAGCCATTCCTTTTTTATTAATTCCTGCAATTACGTCCGAATTCTGAAGTGCTTTATCAAACGAGGCACTTAGTTTTTCCACAATATCTGCGGGTGTCCCAGGAGGAGCTGCAACAAGGCCATTATTGGCAAACTTACCACCGCCTAGTTGCGGAAATCCGAGCTCTTTAACGGTAGGAACATCTGGTAGGGGAGCAAACCGCTCGTCCTCGTAAATCCATAAGGCTTTAAAATCAGGGCTTTGAACTGCGGAAAGCGTACTTCCAGCCATTGGTCCCAAAGCAAGCTCACAATCTCCTCTTAGGAGGCCTGCTTGTGTTTCTGCTCCTTTGTATCCAGTTACGGGATTCCAGGCAATCTTCATCACTTCTGTAGTTACCGATGCTACAAGGAATGAGTGCCCTGAGAGCCCAGATAGGCAGAACCTGATGTCGTCACCTGCGGCTGCTACTTCGGCTGGTGTATTGAACTTGCTGTCTGCGGCAGTGTATAGACCATAGGTCTGAATAACGGCGCGCCCGATCCAGCTTAAATTATTAAAATCGACTCCCTGCGGATCAATTTTCTCGGCAAGTATTTGGTTAGGCATATTCATAATTGAAATAGCGTATCCATCAGCTGGTGCTTTGTGGATTTCTTGGGCTGCACGCCTACCTCCGCCACCAGCTAGGTTCCGTACCACAACGTTAGTACCAAGATCACTACTCATTTCTTCTGCAATAATCCTGCTTGCGGTATCAAACCCACCACCAGCAGAGAAACCTACATACCATTCAATGTCACTAGAAGGGTAATCATCACCCGAACAGCCTACGGTAAATACCGAAAGTGTGGTAGCAAGTACCATCACTGCTGCTAACCTGACAAAATTCTTAACTCCAAATAAACGCATATTTCCCTCTTTCGCTTTACACAAGATTTGCACTTTAGATAGAGGCTTAAAGTGCATAAAGCCTCGTAGGATTGGTATCTAATATTTTGTCTGCGACAGAATCTTCCAGTCCACCGTTTTCCCTTAAATTTCTTAGTGCATGAAGCTCTGTAGAAGTATCGTTATGGCCATAATCGGTTCCAAGCATTAAATGGTCGTCACCTGCCTGTTCAATTATGTACTCAATATCATCAGCTGTCTGTACAGCTACCCAGATATTTCTTTCTTCGAGGAGTTCTTTTCCTGACCACGGAACACCACGCTTTGCAAATCGCAAAGATAAATCGTTAAGTGCATAAGGTAGCCATGAAGCACTAACCTCGACAAATCCCCATCGCAGGTCAGGGAATTTTTTATGCATATCTTTCATTATAATGTCGTGAAATGCTCCTACCGCAGGAAGCTTAAAAGTGGAAAAGCCTGCATCTCTACCAAAATAATCAAAGAAGGCGAAATTTCCTGTGGCCGCATGAATGCATATAGGAAGATTTAATCTTTGGGCTTCTTCCCACACAGGAAAGAGATAAGGATCAGAGAGCCTATGGGATCCTTCTATTCCACGCATGAAAACAGCGCAGGCCCCATTTTGTTTTCCAAAATTTAATTCCTCAATACATTTCTCAATTGACATTGTGGGGATAATGACTGCCCATCTTAGGCGTCCTCCTCCCTGGCGATAGATGTCAGCAAGCCAACGATTGTATCCCTGAGCTAACGCAATTTCTACTTCGGGATGGCTTGCAAGTGGCCTTAGGAAAATACTTGGATATAAGACATGAGTAGAGACGTTGAGCTCATCCATATGGGCCAATCGTTTCTTTATGTCACTGGCCTCACGAGTTTCTTCGTCGGTGTCAAAACCAATATTTGAGCCTTTTCCGAAAGCTCTTCCATCAATGAACCAAAATTCAGGTGAAGGAGTCTTGTATCCTTCTTTAGGCAAGAGAACTGCTGGCCTATAAGATTGCAATTCCTCTGGTATGAAATCCCAAGTTCTTTCGGATTCTACGACATGCGCATCAGCATCAATGACTGACATCAAATTCCTCTCAATATTTTTCTTATTTACATAATATTCGTTAAATAAAAGATCTTTATGACGAATAATTGGAAATTACTAAATAACTACAAAATACGCAATACTTCTAATTTATAGGTGTTAGGATTGGATAATACGTCAAAGACTGTTATCGAAATGGGGTATTCACTATGGGTCAGTTAAAATTAGGTGAAGCTATGAGCATGATTTCTGCAGGGATTATAAAAGCAGAAGAACTCGGTATCAGGGTATGTATTTCAGTCTTGGATCCTCGTGGAGATATTCTTGCTGTTGCCCGAATGGATGGAGCACTATGGCGTACCGTCCCGATTTCTCAAGGTAAAGCTGCAGCATCGGCTGCGTGGGATATGCCTAGTGGCGATTTAAAGGATCGGTGGGATCAGCCTGTGGTTAGGGCTCTTTCCATGATGGAGAATGGTCGATTAATACCTTGGCAGGGTGCTTTGCCTATACGCCGATCGGATGGATCTTTGGTCGGTGCCATAGGTGTAAGTGGAGCAAAACCTGCGGAAGACGAAATGGTTGCAGAACACGGACTTAGGGCATTGGGAAATGAAAGTTAGTTATAAATTAGAAGAATCCCTTGCGATACGAGTATCGGCTAACTCATTGAAATGTGTAATAACAGAACTGTTTCAGAAAATGGGAGTTCCTAAGGATGACGCGATAGTTGCATCTGAGGTTATCGTGATGGCTGATTTACGAGGAGTTGATAGCCATGGCGTCTCAAACATGCTTCGAGTTTATTTGGATAGGTATAATGATGGGACACAGAACCCCNATCCCGACTGGCATATCACAAAAGAAAAAAAAGCTTCTGCCAATATAAATGGTGATCGTGGACTTGGCATAATCCTAGCTCCCAAAGCAATGCAGATAGCTATCGATAAGGCTAAAGAAAATGGTGTGGGAGTGGTCACGATGTTCAACAGTGGTCATTTAGGGATGGCGGCTTATCATGCAATGCTTGCTTTGCCATATGACATGATTGGCATGTGTATGACTGCTACTAGTCCTTCAGTTTTACCAACGTTTGGTCGAATTCCGCGTTTGGGTACTAATCCAATAGCTATTGCTGCACCTGCAAAATTTTGTAATGCGTGGGTTTTTGATATGGCCACTAGCGTTGCTCCTGTTAACAAAATTCGTAACGCTAGAAGAATGGGTACTATGCTGCCGGGAGGTACCATTGCAGATAAATATGGGTCACCATTAATGGAGCCATCTCAAGTACCTGATGACTTTAACCTTTTGCCTTTGGGTACCAACCGTGACTCAGGGTCACATAAAGGTTACGGGCTTGCTGTAGCAGTAGATATTTTATGTTCTGTTTTAGCTGGTTCGGATTATGGAATTGTTGCAGATCGTTCAAATTACAGGCATTTTTTTGCAGCCTACAACATTGATGCTTTTAGTGATGTTGATGTTTTCAAACAGAATATGGATAGTTTTATCACAGATTTAAAGAGCACCCCACCAGCACCTGACTGTGACAATGTTCTTGTTGCAGGTGACCCTGAATGGCAAGCGCTCGAAGATCGATCGTCTAACGGTATTCCTCTACATGCTGAGGTAATTACCTGGCTTCAAGAAACCTGTGTTAAATACGAAATAAAATCTGATATAGAAATATTAAATTCTGGAAGGCAAATCTNNAAATGAAAGCGGCATGGTATACAGCATATGGAGCTGCCAGAGATGTCTTGCAGCTAGGCACCCTCCCGTTACCAAAACTATCCCAAGGAGAGGTTCTTGTTCGAGTTAGAAGCTCAGGAGTCAATCCGTCTGACTGGAAAAGTCGAACTGGTTCTAGAGGCCCTAATATGCCATTTCCGTTCATTGTTCCTCATAGCGACGGTTCTGGAGTTATAGAAGATGTGGGTAATGGGGTTGACCAGAAGAGAATAGGTCAAAGAGTATGGCTTTATGAAGGACAATGGCAGCGACAATTTGGTACCGCGGCTGAGTTTATAGCAATCCCCTCGAAACAAGCTGTGAGACTAGATGATGAGGTAAGTTTTGCTGAAGGGGCGTGCATTGGTATTCCGGCGATGACTGCTCATCGTTGCTTGTTTGCAAATGGACCGGTTAAAGATTTGAATGTTTTAGTAACAGGAGGAGCCGGCGCGGTTGGCCACTATGCAATACAACTAGCAAAATGGGGTGGTGCAAAGCANGTGATCACAACGGTTAGCTCTGAATATAAAGCTTCAGTGGCGATTAAATCTGGCGCAGATTATGTCGTTAACTATCGAACTGAAGATGTGCCTCAGCAAGTATTGGAGATAACATCTGGTTTAGGTGTGGATAGAATTGTTGAAGTTGATTTTGGTGGCAATTTAAGTAATACACAAAACATGATTGCGTTGAATGGCTCTATAGGGAGTTATGCGTCTACAGGAAATCGCGAACCATTAATAGACTATCAATTATTTTCTAGGAAAAATGTCAATGTANATTTTGTATTGGTTTATTCAGAACCAGAAATTGCCAAAGTAAATGCAATCGAGGACATTACAACCGCAATTAAGACCAAAGTTTTAACTCATCCAATTGCAAAAATCTTTAATCTTGAGCAAATAATTGAGGCACATGAACTACAGGAAAGTAACAGCGCCGTCGGGAATATTGTTATAAATATGGACTAGCATAATTTTGCAATGGTCACTTTACTTTCGCAATGACGGCTTCACCAAAAGCAGGGATCTGTTCATGAATAATGTCATTCATGAATTGAACATGAAAAGTATCAACTCCTGCTTCCCTATATGTTTCAACTATCTCTAATACCTGCTCAGGGCTACCTGTTAAACCACCTTGATTGCCAAACGTTGGAGCGAGCTTGGAATTAGGATCATCATAGCCAACATATGCATTGCAATTGACAACACGATGGATTGTTTCTGGCTGACGATTAGCTTTGGATGCTGATTCTTCAAGGATAGCTAATTGACCTTTGTATACTTCTAAGTCAGATGGCCACCCACCGTTCCTAATCCATCCATCCGCTTTTTCTCCTGACAATCGGAGCATCCGAGGTAGCGCTGCGCCCAGAAAAATTGGAATTGAATGATTCACTGGTGCAGGAGTAACAACAGCATTTTCNACGGAATATCTATTACCTTTGTAGCTGAAAGACTCGTTTTGCCAGGTCCCACGTAAAATTTCAATTGTGTCAATTACTCCGTCTACACGAAAACCGGCAGAGCCAAATTCGATGCCGTAGTTCACGAAATGATCTTCTTGGATGCCTGCACCAAGAGTAAGAATTAAACGATCTCCTCCAGTGATTTTATCGAGCCCAGTGGCCATTTTTGACAATAACGCTGGATTTCGGAAAGGGACATTCAAAGTTGAATGAGTGACACGGATTGTCGATGTCTGAACGGCAATTGCTGTGGCTAAAGTCCATCCTTCTAAATTGTTTTCAGGGGGACGGTCACTAAAAGAAATATTGTCAAAGCCAGCTTTTTCTGCAGTTTTTGCCACCTGCAGTATTTGTTCATATGAAAGACCTCGAGGGTTGATCCCAAATCGAATCCGATTTTTACTGCGAGTCATATTGCCTCTTATCAAAATAAAACAGAGCATAGCATAGACAAGAGTCTTTCAAAAAAGGTTCGTAGGTTTTGAGAATAGCTAAAGGTATAGAGATCATAGATAGTGAATTGCAATTCAAATTTGTTACGTCTTCTGGACCAGGGGGTCAAAATGTAAACAAAGTTTCAACTGCAGTGCATTTATCATTCAATCTTAATCAATCAATGTCTTTACCTGAAGAAATTAAATCTCGGCTTAAATTAATTGCAGCTAAGAGATTGACACGAGATGGGTTTATCAGAATAAAAGCTCAGAGATTTCGTAGCCAGGAACGTAACAGAATTGATGCCATAAATCGATTCATAAGGCTGATTGAACTTGCCTTGTATCCGCCTAAGGTTCGTTTCGCCACTACTCGAAGTAGGAAGTCTATTCAGAAACGACTTAATGACAAACGAAGTCAATCATTGAAGAAAACAATGAGAGTAAAATTGACCTCTGATCTTTAGAGCAAAAGTTGATCAGTAAATAGAAAAAACATACTATATTTCCATGCCGAGATTAGAAGAACTCAGCGAAGTTGCTAGGCAAGCTCATCTAAATTTTCCTGCATTCGAGCATGATGATTCGCCTTATGTTGCCTTTAAGAAGCCATTATCTGAATCCAAAATTGCGTTGGTGACAACCGCCGGGCTTCATGTTAGAGGAGATAAGCCTTTTCAAGGTGGGGATCAGTCGTACCGGGTAATTCCTTCTAATACTAAGTTCGAAGATATTTTACAAAGTCACGTGAGCATAGGATTTGATAGGTCAGCTTATATGCGTGACCCAAATGTTACTTTTCCCTTAGATAGATTAAAAGAGATGGTTGATCGTGGCGAAATTGGAAGTGTTTCCGATAAATTTTACTCATTTATGGGTGCTGGGCGCAGCCCTCGTCAGATTGAAATGGAAACAGGTCCAGAAGTAGGAAGATTGCTAGCACAGGAAAAAGTTGATGCGGTACTTCTAACCCCTACGTGACCAAATTGTTCGCACACGGTCAGTGTGCTTGCGAGATCCATAGAGGAAACCGGTATCCCGACTGTTGCAGTAGTGTTTATTAAAGAACACGCTGCGAGAGTTAAACCTCCTAGGGTGCTTTGGGTTCCTTTCCCTTATGGCTACGCCTTAGGAAGGCCAAATTCTCCCAAGCAGCAGACCGACGTAATCAGGGCCGCGTTAACATTACTGAATAGTGTGCATATTCCTATAATTGAGGAATACTCAGAGAATTCAGATCTTCCGACTCAATTAGTGCAATCTAGTATGACTGAAAAAGTGGTACGTAAAGGTAAAAGTGCGGCAGATGAAATTACTGCTTTACGGGGGTACTACGAAAGGTGGATAGAGGAAAATAATGGTAGAACCTTAGTTGGATTATCGGGTGTACCACAGCGCCAATTTAGGGGATTAGTTCGTTTTATGGAAGCATACCTTGAAGATTTAAGTAATTCCTATGAAAAAATCCCCCCAGGGATGGAAGTTGGAAGATTTTTGAGATTAGCGGCAGATGATCTCAAAGCGTTTTATATAGAGGCACGTTTTTGCCAGCGCCCAGAACATACGGACAATGATCTTCATAATTGGTTTTGGGGCGAGACGAGTATGGGAGAACTACTTNCTAAAGTAGCTAAGAAACTTGAATCTTCAGGTGACGAACGGAATTCGCAAGGGATTGCGCGTTAATCAATTTTGGTTGTTTCAGGCACTTCGGGCTTTCTCGCAAAAATAAAAAATAAAGTACCCAATGCTGTTGTAAACCCTAATGTCGAAAAGGCAAATACATATGATTGAAAGTGATCGTATAACACTCCAGCATAAATCGGGCCAACGATGCTTCCAAGTGCTGTAATCGTATTTGACCAACCAGCTATCTGCCCGAGGTTTTTTCGCCCAAAATAATCTGCACGTATAGCCATCATCAATGGCCCGCGCATCCCCCATGAAATACCATGCAAGGCTATGGAAGCAATTATTGAAGGTATACTTGTGTCAAACGCAATTATGAAAAGTCCGAGCCCATGACCCACCATTGCGCCAGCAGCAACATAGCGCTTCGAATAAAGGTCTCCAATTATCCCTCCGCTTACTTGTCCAATTATTTGTGCGACCATTAGCCCTGGGAAAACTAATGCAGCTTGTGCAACATCCCAATTGTTTTGTTCGACAAGATGTGGAACAANATGCACTGCAACTGTTCCCACGACAAGTAACGCCCATCCATGACCTATCGAAATAAGCCAAAANGACNTATCGTTAACAGCTTGTTGGACGGTGAAGCTTATTTCCTCCCAGTTAAGATCACCGGTTTTTAGGGTATCATTATCGGGTTCATTTTTTGCGCCATCAGGCTTTAAGCCCATGTCTTCAGGCTTTCTTTTAAAAACTTGCGATGCAGGAATGCCTACCATGATAGCTGCAATCCCGGAAAGCATTGCAGTATCCCTCCATCCAAATTCAGTAATTGACCAGGCTACAACTGGAGTGAATAAAGCTCCGGAAGCAAAACCGATGGAAGTGACTGACATAGCCCGTGCACGTTTTTTTACGAACCAATGCGCGAGCGCAGTGTTTACGGTGAGAAACCCAGCAAGGCTTGTACCCATTGCGATAATCGTAAGTACAACAAAAAGATGCCACAATTCTTGGATTTGTCCGAGCAATATGAGACCTCCACCGAAAAGAAGGGTTCCTATTCTCATAACTGGTCGGGGTCCGAAGCGATCTAGCATCCAACCTTGGAGTGGTCCAAGAAGNCCAGTTTCTATGCGGAGTAAGCCAAACGCCCAAGAGATAGCCCCTCTACTCCAAGTAAATGTCTGTTCAAATTGAACGACGTAAAGTCCTTGTGATAGAAACAATAGTGACGAATGCATTATTTGGCTGAAAAATGCCGCAATGACCATCTTCCATCCGTAATAAATAGACTTTCGTTTTTTGGGGGTAATTTGGTNGGACAACACTTAGTCGTACCATTGTCCAGAAAACGTTCTGATTTCTGGGTAACTGGGGTCGTTAATAGTTGTTTTAAAAGGAGGAAATAGCAAATCTATGATCATTCCGGGACCTCCCTTTGGCCCATGAATGTTCTGAAGCTGTGAACGCAATTCATCAATTTGCTGCTGTAGAGAGTTAGCTATTCCAATAAGAGAAGAAATTTCCGTGGACCCATTTTGTAACTGAGACTGGAGTAAATGAATTCCTTCAGCCACTTCTTCAGATGTCTTTGCTTTGACCTCTGCTGCTCCTCCATGAAATTCCCCAGGTCTATTCCAAGTGATAAATGGAGACATGCCCCCTGCCCAATGAAAAGATAATTCACCTGTTTCATGACTATGTCTGACACCTGGTTCTCCCGGAAGTTGGAGTAATGCCGTTACCAGAACATACTCATTTTCAAGTACGGTAAATACTCGACGACGAGGTTTACCAGTTATTTCGAGTCCTCTCCAGCCTTTTTGATCTTCTGGCAAATCAAACGGGTTTATTTTCAAAGGCATACAGACTCCTACTAATTAGTCAGGGAACGTAAATGATTAATATAATCTCCCATTCCCATGTCAATATTGTATTTTGGCTCGTAACCAACATCTTCTTTAATTCGGCTGAGATCCATTACTGGATTTGGGGGATTTGCTCCCGCACTTCTTCCTGGTATTAATGATGAGCAGATTGCGGTAGGGATAGACCTTTTAATCGCCTCAAAAATTTGTTTATTCGACGTTGCGTACCCCGAACCTATATTGTAAATGGAGTGTTTCAGAGCAGTCGATTGATGAACCAGTCTTATGCCCCTGGCTAAGTCAGCGACATGAGTCCAGTCGCCTTGATCATCTTCGCTAATTGTTCCATTCGGCCGATCTGTGAAATCAGGCTCAGCGCCCTTTAATGCAGCAGCGCATATTCTACTCATTGGATTAAACATACTGTAGTAATGAGGGCCATAGATACTGCCGATTCTAAGTGAGACGACGTTTATATTTGCCCTTGATGCGTAATGAAATGCGTGAATTTCCATAGCTTTTTTGAATGCTTCAACTTGAGTACGTGATTGAATGGGGAGAGGGTTATCTTCCCTGAATGGTCCACAACTCAAGCTTCCATAAACAGAAGTGGAACTAGCAAGTGAAAGACGTCGAAGTCCTAATACCTTGGTAGTTTCAAGGAGACTTTGCAGTCCTTCTGTGTAGATTCGATAATCTTCTTGAGGGCTAATGCCGCGTGCAGGTGGTGCGGCAAATGAAATAATGCTTTCGACTTTGTATTGATGTGCGATATTCATCACTTCATATATTTTTGTGAAGTCCATACTTTCTACAAACACATTTTCGCCTATATGTTTTTCAATTTCTTTGGGTACACGTCTAGCATTATGTTGTGTAACAACGAGTTGCTCTCCAGAATTTAACAATTCTAAAGTAACGTTTTGGCCGATAAACCCCATTCCTCCGACAATTAGAATCATTTCATTCTCCATGATTTAGTAGTCTCATCTAGTTTTATCATTGACGAGTCCGATGTAAAACTCTTAGTGTGAGCGAGACTACTAAAACTAAAGGATCATTACTCTGGCATTACTTAGAACATTCAATGCATTAGGTGTTAAAGAGTATCGTAATTATTTTACCGCAATGTTTTTCTATTTCGGGGCAATGCAGGCAACTACCCTCGCACGCCCAGTTTTGGCGTTTGAACTTGCTGATAGGGCTCCGATAGTTTTAGGCATAGTAATTGCTGCGAATAACGCTCCTTCATTAGTGCTCTCTCCATTTGCTGGAGCATTGGCGGATCGTATGTCAATGAGAAATATTCTTATGGGAGCTGCATTACTGATGACATTCTTCGCCGTGATAACGGCTGTTGGTATTGGGTATCAAGTACTGAGTTGGTGGCATGTGACATTAATTGGAGTTTTTCAAGGTAGCGTTATGGTTTTCATCACTCCGACTAGACGAGCTATTATCGGAGGATTAGTAGATCGACCCCTTTTACTTAATGCCACGGGTTTACATACCATGTCCCAGAACACTAATCGTATGCTCATGCCGCTTGTAGCGGGACTTCTTTTCACATACTCAGGCCCGGAATGGTCCTTTGTGCTAATTGCAGCGCTTTATGTTTTAGCGATATTCTTATTATTTTTTGTTCCTGTATATGGCTCTTTTAGCTCCTCAGATCGAAAACGTGGGGGATCTGCTTTAGATGGATTTCGGTATGTTAAGCAAGAGCCGATTATGAGGAACCTCTTGCTAGTCGGATTGGTTATTACAGTTTTTGGTCAACCGTTTCAGCATCTATTACCTTTGGCACAGGAATTCCTTAATATCCAAGCTGACGGAGTTGGACTACTGTTTACATTTTTTGGCATAGGCTCTCTCCTTGGGTCTACGGTTTCTGCTTCACTTGGAGATTTTCAGCGCAAAGGTTTATTACTAATAGCGTTCTTCATGCTTTTTGGATTTGGTGTCGTATGCTTTGCTCTATCGGAATGGTTTTGGCTATCTCTTTTAATCATGATACCTATCGGTATAGGACAATCGGGCCGCACTGTTGTGCATCTTGCCACACTTCAGTCTTACTCTGAAGATGAAATGCGCGGTAGGGTACAGGCGTTAAATGCAATGATGGGAGGGCTGATTCCCTTTGCGGTACTTGGGATTACTACAATAGCAGAAATTTTTAATGGTCGATTTGCTTTGTCTTTAGCCGGAGGAATTATTTTGATTTACGGTTTATGGGAACTAATTTTTTCAAAGACTCTACGGCAACTTAGATGAAAATTGTATTAAAACCTCTGATTTGCCTTGACACTAACCTCAGTCAATCCTACGATTCCTTTATTACATGTACCTGTGTCTAGGTAAGGGAGAAGTCCATATGCCAGATGAGAATGTTAGATCAGATAAATTAGGTGGCACTGCAAAGCGGCGTAGTACAAGCACAAGAGACATTAGAGATGGAGCAAATGTCGAATACAAATATATCTCTGCGGATAATCATATCGATCTTGTTTGGTATCCCAAGGACATTATTCAATCTCGAATCCCTTCGCAATATCGAGAACAGGCTCCAAAGGTTGTAGAGTCGGATAAAGGGACAGCATGGGAATGGGAAGGTGACATACATGCTTTTGCTGCTGACGGAAAGGATTGGGCAAAGTACGCTAAGCGCTTCGAACCGATTGCAGTAGAAGAAGGGAAATTGCCTCCAGCAGACCCTGAAGTCTTGTTACAGCATATGGACCTAGGTCAATTGTATGCCGGTGTATTTTATGGCAATACCCGTAAATGGACGTTCAAGGACAAGACTTTAGAGAAAGAAGTATACAAGGCATTTAATGATTGGGCTGTGGAGATGTCCACTTACAATTCTGATCGTTTATTTGTACTTCCTTGGCTACATGCCGCATTCCCGGAAACTTGCGTGGATGAGCTGATGCGCTTAGTTGATAAGGGGGTAAGGGCTGTTGAACTCAGCCCAAATGACATGGGAGAAGATGTTTGGTCTCCAGTATGGGAGCCACTATGGGCAGCTGCTGAAGAAACAGGAACAATTATATGCACCCATATAGGTGATGCTGCCGGTACTCCATATCCTCCTAATGAATATGGACAGTCATTAGCTCATTTTTCTCAAGTACCATTTAATCCCGCAGGTAAGCACATTGCACAATTTGTATTCAGTGGGATATTTGAACGGCACCCCAAGTTGCATGTATCTATGGCCGAATGCCGAATTGGCTGGCTGCCATTTTTATTTCAATGGATGGAACGTTGTCATAACGATCGCATGCCTGATTCGATTAATCCGCTTAAAGAGAATCCCTTGCATTACATTAACAACAATATGAGTTTTACTTTTGAGGAAGATTATATAGGGGCGAAGATGATTCCAGATCCTGAATTCTTGATTCGTGAAAGCGTTATTTGGGGTTGCGACTATCCTCATGAACAAGGTCAAACTTGGCCGGACGCGACTCCAGCTATGGAAAGAATGTTTACCGGTACGGATTCTAATCTGGTTGAGGACGTAGTTTGGAATCGGGCACAGAAAATTTTTGGTATCAAAGGCCCAGGTAATAATTAATCATGGCAGAGAACCGATATAAAAAAGAAATTTTGTTAGAAGATGAACGAAATAGGAATGTTTCTTCAGTGGTCAAGTACGGACCTCATTTGTTTCTCGCAAGCTCAGATGGGCATCGGGATATAAAGACAGAAAAAATTCAGCCAGAATTGGACAATCAACCTATTCCCCAGTGTAATAACGCTTATGGTCGTCAAGCACTGCGCTTACAAAAAGTTGGCTATGGTGGGGACTCTGCGGTTNGGNTAGAGAATTTTACTTCTGGTCAATATTGGCGTCTTGAGAGGATGGCAACGTGGCCTGATCACTTTGGAGAGGAAGGCCATAAACTTGCGGTAAGCTTTGGAGCTCAATGCAAAATGTCGGGAGTCAATATGCTCACGGCGGTGGTTCAAGCAGTTACACCTGATTTGGAACGAGAAGTTTTCGTGCACCAACCGCATAGAGGTCGCGCATCACGTATAACTCGCTGTGGAGATTTCACTTACGTTATAGGGGTGCGTGGTCGAACTAATCCATTTACAGATGAAGAGGCTGAGGAAGAAGTTGATAGCCAATTTGATACTGAGCTTTTTTATACTTATGAATGGTTGCGATCACATTTGGAAAAAGGCGGAGGATCTTTAGATGATTTGATTCGTACNGATTGTGCTCTCAAGCGTATCGGAGATACAGCAAGATACCGCGATGGACTTAAGCAACGTTTTAACGGCAATATCCATTTCACCGGTTATTCCGTAGGAACTCTTCTTGGAGGAAGAGGCGTGATGGAAATTGGAGGTATTGCGATAAATCCCGGAGGTACAAAGGAAATAGCGTGGCTATCAGAAGATCCCTCGCGTGCACAAGCAGTCAAAGCAAATGGTCTCGTGTTTGCGTCTAGTTGCTCAGGCCTTGCAGATGCAAATACAGGGGCAATTATTCAAGAGCTTTATGGCGACCCTGTAGCACAAACGCATCAAGCCTTGAGAAGATTAGAGGCTGGATTAAATCGCTTTGATTCATCTTTAAATAATGCTCTGAGACTAGATGTGTTTCTTGATGACATTTATTTTGAAGACACTTTTATTGAATTGGCAAAGCAATATTTTGGTGGGGACCCTCCTGCAATGAATATTGTAGGGACAGACCTTGAAAATAATGCTGAGATTGAACTCTCTTGTATAGCAGGTGCATAAAATGACGACCGATAGGCCCGTTGCAACGGGCGTTAGTTCTGCGGAAATTGTTGATAAATTAAAAGATTTAGGTGTTGATCACATTGTTTGTATCCCCGATTCGTACCAGAAAACTTTAATTGCTCGATTGATGGAAGATCCTGGACTTAAGTTCATGATCGCCTGCACAGAAGATGAAGCGATAGGGATAAATGCCGGTTTGTATATTGGGGGGAAAAACCCCGTTTTGGTTATTCAAAATAACGGAATTTTCGCCTCTATAAATACCATAAAGGCTATATCTCTTGATGCAAAAATTCCTACTGTAATGTTTGTAGGTCAATTTCAACGTGATCCTATGATCCCAATTGAGGAAAGTAAATCGCGTGCTGTTCGGATGGTGGAACCGACTTTGGAAACATGGGGAGTGCCGTTTTTTCGAATTGAGACCCCTGAGGATATCGGCAATATTGAGTCGGCTTACAAACTGGCATATGAAACTTCAGGACCCGTAGCAATAATCATAGGAGCACCAACGATATAAATGGAACGTCAAGAAGCAATAGATATTTTAGCTGAAGGTAGAGCTGGTGCAGTCGCAGTAGCAACAATGCAATCCATTTACCCATGGCATCAGGCGAAGCAGGCTGATTATTTGCATATTGATGCATCTCAATGCATGGGAAGCGCGTCTTCTATCGGATTAGGTTTGGCAATGGCTAGGCCAGATCAAAAAGTAATAGTTTTNGATGGAGACGGAAGCTTGTTGATGCAATTGGGGTCTTTGGTGACCGTAGCAAGCCAGCATCCAAAAAACCTGTTTCATTTCGTGTTTGCTAATGGTCTCCATCAGAGTACTGGAAATCAGGATTTGCCAGGTTTCGGCCTTTTTGACTGGGTTTCACTGGCGCTTGCTTCAGGCTACAAAAATGCTCTCAAAATTGAGAAAGCAGAAGAATTTATCGAGAAACTACCACTGATATGGAGCATGGACGGCCCTGTTCTTATTGAGTTAACTATAGAAAAAGAACTGCAAGATCCGCGCTGGGCAGGAGTTCCAATGGCATCGCAAGCGGCATTACTTAAGGAACAGTTGGCATCATTATGAAAGAAAATCTTTGGCAGATGTCTGCAAATGAATTGATTGACGGATATAGAAAGAGATCCTTTTCACCTGTTGATGTCACTAAGGAAGTCTTTGAACGAATTGAAAAGATAGACCCATTGCTTAGCGCTTTTTTAGCGTTGAATTATGAAGACGCAATGGCTTCTGCAAAAAATGCAGAACAAGCTTGGGCTACCTCTAAAGATGTAGGGCTACTTTGCGGCGTGCCAATTTCCTTGAAAGATAGTATTGAACTTGCAGGCCATCCAACTACGTATGGTTCTAAAGCTTTTGAAAATAACGTCCAGCCCGATTCTGAAATAGCAATGAGGATTCGCAATCAGGGAGGGGTTATTATCGGTAAGACCAACTTGCCAGAATTCGCACTTCATGGAGCAGTAGATAATAAATTAAGTCCCGCCGGTAGAAATCCTTGGAACCTGGAGCATACCTGTGGTGGATCAAGTGGAGGTGCGGGTTCACAAGTTGCTGCGGGGTTGGGACCGTTAGCGATTGGGACTGATTCGGGTGGCTCAGTTCGGATGCCTGCCTCGATAAACGGTATATTCGCAATTAAGCCTACTTATCAACGAATTCCTTCCGTACAGACATGGCGTGCAGCTCCAGGACGATCTCACAATGGTCCAATGACTAGAACGGTAGATGATAGTGCTTTAATTTTTCAGGCTTTGGCAGGTTACGATCCACGCGATCCAGAATCAAATTTAGAAAAAATTTCAGATTATTTTGAATATAGAAATGGAGACATCAGCGGACTAACAATCGCAGTGAGTTACGACTTTGGGCGCGGTTTTCCAATGGATTCTGAAGCATTGGAAAAAGTTAGAGAAACTGCCCAACTTTTTGAGAAATTAGGATGCCAAATTATTGAAGCTGACCCTCCCACTATTGAAGAATCTGAAGAACTTGAACCTGGAATTTGGGCATATTCGGGTGATCATTACGCTGCTGCCGAAGCCATGATTCCGAACTTTCTGGAAAAGCACCTAAATGATCTTAGCGATGTCGCTCGGCCCGTCTATGAGGCAGGTCCTTATGCAAAAGCTTGGCAGTATCGACGTATTGTTCGAAGAAACCGAGCATATGGGTTAAAGGTGCAAGAGTGGTTTAAAGATTATGACTTCTTATTATCTCCAGAAATGGGTCCAGCACAGAAACTTGATTCAATGAAACTTCCAGATCGGACGAAGCCGCCACAGAGTTTTAATACTCCGTTCAACCACGCCTATAACCCAGCTGCGTCGGTACCAGCAGGGTTTCATTCGAATGGTTTACCTCTTGGGGTCCAGATTGTAGGTAGGCTTGGAGATGATGTAGGGGTTTTGCGCATGGCTTATGCCATGGAAAAAGAGAGGCCTTGGTCAGAGTTTTGGCCTGAAATATCTAAAGGATAAAGACTGTCATAAAAACTTCTTTTGCCGAGATATTTGCTCTCGTGAATTTAACGCAATTTCCATTATTTCCTCATCAGTAGAATCCTTGGATTCTGACACAAGTCCGTTATTGGACTTGATTTGAGATAAGTACTCATTTCGAATAGCGATAACAGACTGAGTAAATGCCGTATGCCCACGGAGCACAATTTTGACATTGTATGTCGATAGAATATCGTTACTTAATTGATTAGGGGTATTACCTAGCATCAGTGGGAGTCGGGATATTTTTGCAATTTGTTCAAGTTGATCAGTCGCCTTAATCCCTGTCAAAAAAATGGCATCTAAATCGACATCTTGATAGGCCTTTATTCTTTGTATCGCATCAGACATATTAGTTGCATTAGCTGCATGAGTTCTTCCTATGATGACCGTTGAAGGGTCCTCTCTCGCAGAAATTGCGGCATCGAGTTTTTTAACCATTTCATCTGGATGAATTAAAACCTCTTTTGCTGAACCGCCGAATGGCGCTGGTAACACAGTGTCTTCGATAGTGATTCCTGAAGCACCAGCAATTTCTAATTCGTTTATGGTCCGCATAACATTCAAAGCATTACCATAACCATTGTCCCCATCAACGATGAGGCTAATATCAGAAGCACGTGTGGTGCGATTGACTAGGTCTGCAAGCTCAGTCGAGGTAATTAAATTTATNTCAGGTGCTCCNAGGATAATCGCGCTTGCTACTGAACCACCGAGCATTCCAAATTCAAATTCTAATGACGAAGCAATCCTCGCTGAAATTGGATCAAATACTGAAGCTGGCTGTAGACAAATATTACCTGCGAGGTGCTTACGTAGTTTATTGCGCTTTTCTGTGCTTTGCATAAATCTCTGTTTCCTTGTCAATATTCAGGTATGCTTCAACAATGAGTATAGATGCTGTTGCAAGCCACTTACCCAAAATATGGCCGTCACGAATTTTTTATGGCTGGGCAATAGTATATGCAAGCTTTTTCATATCAATTGCTCAGGTCCCTATGTACGGACCGGTTTTTTCTGTTTTCGTAAAACCAATTGAAGATGAATTCGGCTGGTCACGTTCTACGATTACTATTGCTTTTACTATCGGAAGTATTGGAGGGTCAATACTTTCGGCTTTAATTGGCGTAATTCTTGACCGATACGGCGCCAGATTAGTGACAGTATTCGCAGGTGTAGCAGTCGCTGTGTCTCTTTTTTGCGTAGCGATTATGACTGAGCCATGGCATTTTTGGATTTCATATGGAGTGGCAAGATCAGCAGCATTGGCAGGTGTTAGTTTAGGTACGTCTGTAGCAATAGCTAATTGGTTTATCAGAAATAGAGGGCGTGCTACTGCTATTCGGGCAATGGGTCAACGTGGAGGACAGGCTCTAATGCCTCTTTTGATTATGCCTATTCTAGTCTTGCTAGGTTGGCGTGAATCATTTGCTGTATTTTCTGTGGTTGCATTGTTGCTAATTACTTTGCCTGCTTTTTTCTTTATTAGGCGCAGGCCTGAGGATTATGGTTTAAAACCTGACGGGGTTGAATTGGATATTGAAGGCGAGGCGCCGCAGACTGACGAGTTTTCATGGAGTTTAAAGCAAGTTCGTAAAACGCGAGCACTATGGATGATAACGATTGGAATGTCTGCGGGTATTGCGGCACAAATTGCAATTAATGTTCACGCAGTAGCCAATTTTCAGGACTTGGGAATGGCAGAAAGTTTATCTATAACTGTCGCAAGTTTGTTCACAGGAATTGCTGCACTCTCAATGATAGGATGGGGACTCTTACTTGATCGGATGCATGTCCGGTACGTTAGCATGATTTCAATGGCTTTATTTATTATTTCGATGTCGATTCTATTGCTCGCAGGATCTTCATTCTATATGGCGTTTATATTTGCAATTATTTTTGGCTTAGCCACCGGTGGTTGGACAGTTTCTCAGATGGTGATGATCCCTAATTATTTTGGACGAATGCATGCGGGCTCAATAAAAGGATTTATCTCACCAATTGAAGGGACTGTAGGAATTAGTGGCCCATTAATTGCTGCATTTATTTTCGATGAATATGGAAGTTATGATCTTGCGTTTTACGGAGCAATAGGAGCGTTTACTATTGGGCTAATCAGTTTTTATTTTGCGAAGCCACTTGATTCCAGCAAAACTGTTAGAGTGATGCCATCATGATGGATTCGAATCAAATTAAACAAATCCCTAAATTATGGCCGTTTAAAAATATTTTTTATGGCTGGGGGATAGTAGCAACCTCGGTTTTGGTTTCTGCGGCACAAGTTCCAATGTATGGCCCTGTTCTTTCTGTTTTTGTTGTTCCTCTTCATGATGATATGGGTTGGTCATATACCGATATTTCCTGGGCGTTTACCGCAGGAAGTTTGTTTGGATCGTTAGTTTCTGCAATTGTTGGTCGTCAGCTTGATCGTTATGGCGCCCGTGCTTCTGTGGTAGTAGCAGGGATGGTCATGACTGGCTGTTTAATTGGGCTCGCATTAATGCAAGAAGTATGGCAATTTTGGGGCTTTTTTGGATTAGGTAGAACTGCGGCATTGGCTGGCATTAATCTTGGGACGTCTGTAGCAGTAGGTAATTGGTTTATAAAGAAGAGAGGGCGCGCGATATCATTTTTAGGTATGGGATTGCGCTCAGGACAGGCTCTTTATCCCATGTTGATTATAACTCCGATCATCATTGCTTTTTCATGGCGACATGCATATGCGTTTTTAGCATTAACTACTATTGCTTTGATAGTAATACCGGGATGGCTCTTTTTGAGAAGAAGACCCGAGGATTTTGGATTAAAACCTGATGGGGAAATCGCAGAAGCCTTTTCGATAGAAACTAGCACAGATTCCAGTGTGGATGATGTCGAGCATTCTTATACACTTGCAGAAGCCAGAAAAACAGCAGCTTTTTGGTTGATAACTATTGCTACAATGACTGTTGTTTTCGCGCAAACGGCGATTAATCTACATGCTGTATCTAGCGTTGTTGATCGTGGTGTGGATGCATCGCTGTCTGGGATTTTCGTTTTTATTATCATGGGAACTGCTGCAGTATCAGCTTACGGCTGGGGCGCTCTAATGGATAAAATTCACGTACGCTGGGCTACAGTAATAGCAACTATTTTTACAGCGACTTCAATGATTGTAATCACTTTTGCTACTACAATCTGGCTTGCAATTGCTTTTGCAATTTTATTTGGATTAGGTACTGGAGGNTGGACACTTGCCCAGACATTACTATTCGCTAATTATTTTGGTCGCCGCCACATGGGAGCAATACGTGGACTTTCACAGGTGATGGCTGGTCCAGTAGGAGCTGCTGGTCCGTTAATGGCAGGAATAATTAGAGATCAAACTGAGAGCTATGCTCTCTCGTTCATGGTATTTTTTTGTGCTTTGTTAATTGTTCTAATGGCGCTTTTACTAGCTAGGCCTCCGCTAAAACCTGCCTCTACTTTAAACGAAACCCCGTAACTTGGTAGCTTCCGCTACTCTTTCAACGGCGATATCAAATGCTGATGCTCTAAGTGTGAGCCCTGTGGCTTTTGCCTTGTTAGTCACCGAATCGTATGCGGCTTTCATTCGCCGATGAAGCTCAGTGTTTACTTGCTCCTCAGACCAACGGAA
Organism: SAR202 cluster bacterium; assembly: GCA_009391465.1. GTDB lineage: Bacteria > Chloroflexota > Dehalococcoidia > Lucifugimonadales > Australimonadaceae > UBA2963. The sequence goes on along the minus strand of VFHU01000009.1, from coordinate 79,997 downwards.
TTGTTGCAAATTTTGCGTCCATTCAAAATACGATACGGTTACTCCTCCTCCGTTGACTAAAATATCAGGGAAAATTAATATCCCCCGATTTGCTAATATTTTGTCTGCTTCTGGTGTGGTGGGATGATTTGCTGCTTCTAGAATTACCTTGCAATTGATGGCTTTCGCGATATTTTCTGTCACAACATTTTCAATTGCTGCTGGTACGAATACTTCAGCTTTAATTTTGAAAATATCGTCTGGGGTGCATTTTTCTCCCCCAGTGAATCCAGCTACAGTACCATGAGTATTTGCATAGTCTCTTAACTCCGGGATATTCAAACCCTCGGGCGCGAACACTCCTCCAATATGGTCGGCAACAGCAATAATGGGTATAGCATTTTCATATGCAATGCTGGAAAACCATGATCCCACATTTCCGAAACCTTGAATTACAGTCGTGGCATCTTTATTTCTGATTTTTAAGTTATTTAAAATTTCTTGTAGGACGAAAAACGTTCCACGACCTGTGGCTGCGTCTCTTCCCAAAGAACCGCCAAGTTCAACTGGTTTTCCAGTAACAATNGCTGGATTAAATCCATTCGCCTGACCATACTCGTCCATGATCCATGCCATAGTTTGCGAATTAGTTCCAAGGTCAGGTGCGGGGATATCACGATGGGGCCCGAGCAAGTGTTGAATACTTTTAGTGTATCTACGGGTGATCCTATTCAGTTCTGAAGTGCTAATTGAATTAATATCAATCTGTACCCCACCTTTTGCGCCTCCAAATGGAATATCTAGTAGCGCGGTTTTCCAGGTCATTAGTGATNCCAATGCGCGTACTTCATCTTCGTCCGCATGAGGATGGAACCTGATTCCGCCTTTGTACGGTCCTCTTGCTGCATTATGCTGAACCCGGTACCCAATAAATACCTCAATTGCACCACTATCCATACGTATTGGTAATGCTACTCGAAGCTCTCGCCATGGCTCACAAAACATTTGGCGAATGCCGAGGTCTAACCCTAGTCGTTCAGCAGAGTTATCGAATGATTGTTTTACATCACTTTGAGCGCTTCTTTTTTCTACTTTAGTCACTAATTCTCCTCATATTGAGCATAGCACCAATTGAGTTAAGTTTTACTCAGTAAGTTTTGGCTATATTTGTGCAATGTAACTTAAACAGTTGCCCTTGATACGCGTGTATGCTTAATTATCAGAAAATATGACGAATGAAATTTCTAATAAAAGGATGGGACTTTCTCACGCGCCTATCTTTTTCTCTTTTTTTACGTGGGGCTTTGGCACGGGCGCACAGAATTTAGGACGTCCCTTATTTGCATTTGCTGCAACGGGCAATATTTTCTTGGTCGGTATTCTACTAGCATCTAATGCTGTTCCTAGGACATTCACTGCTCCTTTGACTGGGTTTCTGTCTGATCGATTTGGTAGAAAACCCTTGGTTATCCTCGGACCTGTGATTCGAGGCGTTTCAAATGTAGGTCAATTTACGATAGGACTTGATGATTACTGGTTGTTTTTTGCATTGGAACTCTTTGGACAGGTTGGAGTAGCAATGTGGAATACTAGTTCAAATGTCCTGTTGTCTGATGTAACGCAACCTCAGAGTAGAGCGAGGGTTTTGGCTGCACGACAAATGTCGACACGATTGGGGTTCGTTGCGGGGCCTGCAGTTGGCGGTGTTCTAGCGGCTATGTTTGGACTGCAATCAGTGTTTCTTTTGAATGGATTGAGTAAAATAGTGATTGTTTTAGTGGTTTTTTTTGGGGTTAAAGAAACTCGACCTGTACTGCTGGAGCGTAAAACCACACAAACTCAAAATAGAAAAATTTCCTTTTATCCGTTTAAGGATCGTACTTTTTCGGTATTAGCCATAGCTACCGCTGCGTTCGCAATGAGTAACGCAGGCATTATGCAAACAATAGTGCCAGTTTACGCGATAGACGTAATCAATGTGGATGAGGCCGCAGTAGGATTTTTAATCAGCTTTGCATCAACCGTGACGTTTTTGTTTGCATACCCCAACGGGATGATTGCCGATAGATATGGCAGGAAATATTCATTAGTTCCAGGATTGTTTTTTCTTGCTATTGCCTCTTTCATATTTACTACTGGTGATTACTACGTCGTATTACTTTTAGCGGTGGGAATAAAAGGACTGGGAGAGGCAATGTCGTTAGGGACTACCCAAACGTATGCGATGGATTTAGCCCCGGAACATTCACGAGGTGCGTATATAGGACTTTGGAGTTTTGCCCAGGCTTTAGGTGCAACGCTTGGCCCGATTGGTATGGCAAGTTTGTATTATCTTATCTCTCCCAATACGGCCTTTATCTGTATGGCTGCAATTCTTGCTATTTCGGCGTTCCTTCTCATGGTTTTTGGGCGTGAAACTGGAGGTAAGAATAAATACTAGCATTCACCTGACTAGCCGTAATTTGCTTGTAGTATTGATTGACCATGAACAAAATGCATCGCATTATGGATCAATACCATTGAGCGCTTAATTCATTGACGACACGAACTAATCAATATACGTATGTTGACCAGCAATTGCTTTTGGATGAAGCGATTGGATTACTGTCTGCCTCCCCTTATATAGGAGTAGATACTGAAGCTGATAGCCGGCATCGATATCCTGAGAAAGTGTGTTTACTTCAGCTTTCTAATGGTGATAACACTTATTTAATAGATACATTAGCCTCACTAGATTACAGTGGACTTCATTCTCTATTCTCTTCTACCACAACGCAGAAAATTTTACACGGGGCAGACTTTGATATAAGAGGGTTGAACAGAGATTTTGGGAGTGAATTTTTCAATTGTTTTGATACTTCTATTGCGGCACGCTTTGCTAATCATGAAAAATTTGGATTAGCAGCATTATTAGAAAATATATTAAATATTGCAATTCCTAAAGATGAACGACTGCAAAAAGCTGACTGGTCTCGACGGCCACTAAGTACCCAAGCGTTGGAATACGCAGCTGCAGATGTGGTTTTTTTACCAGAATTGCGGAATGCATTACATAACCATCTCTCAGAGCTAAATCGAATAGATTGGGTGTTAGAAGAATGCGAGAGAATAGCCTCTGTTAAGTATATCGAACGTGATAGGGAAACAGCTTATTTATCCGTCAAAGGTACGCGCGATCTTGATGGCCGAGGATTGGCTATTTTGAAGCAACTTTTCGATTTTCGAGAATCTACTGCAATTAAGTTGAATAGGCCCCCCGGGTTTATTCTGCCAGCAGAGGCTTTAGCCTTTATTTCCGCTAATCCTGAAAAGGAACTTAGCGGGATCCCCGGAATTGGTGGAACGACCTTAAAGCGCTTTGGGAAACAAATACGTGAAGCTGTCCGCAGTGGCTTAGTAGGAGAGCCTTTGATGAGACCGAAGCCAAAAACTCCTGCATTGCCGCGCCCAACTAAGACTCAATCTACTAGATTGAGTGCTTTAAAAAAATGGCGCTCAGATATAGGAATTAAGCTATCATTGGATGCGTCATTACTTTGGCCAATGAAGAGCCTTGAAAGAATTGCAAGAGATCCGAGAACCATAGACAATGAATTCCTAGCCGAAGAAATTCGTCAGTGGCAAATATCCGAATTTTCAGATTCTTTACGCAACATTGTTTCTTCCTTAGCCTGAGAACTGAAAAGCTCTGTTATTCTGTTAATACAAACTTCAGGAGTAGCTATGACTGAAAGACAAGATCGCCATGCTGTAGGAGTCCCTACGCCTAGAGTTGATGGAATTGATAAAACAACGGGACGTGCAATTTATACTTCGGATATCAAGATGGAAGGCGTACTTTTTGCCAAGACCCTTAGAAGTCCCTTTCCTCATGCAAAAATTCTTTCGATAGATACTTCAGAGGCTGAACGATTGCCCGGAGTTCATGCAATTGTGACCGGACAGGACATACATCAAGGCGCCAGGCATGGCCGCGCAGTAGTGGATGTTCCAGTAATTGCGCAAGGTAGAGTCCGATTTGTTGGTGAACAAATTGCGGCGGTTGCGGCAGATGATGAAGACACTGCGCAGAAAGCAATTGATTTGATACGTGTTGAATACGAGGAAATTCCGGCTGTATTAAACATGGACGAGGCTACTTCTAGTGATGCGCCTTTAGTGCATGAGGATATGTTTGAAATTAATGGTTATCCTAAGGAAATTTCTGAACCAAGTAATATCTATACTGTGTTTGAATGGTCCAAAGGCGATGTTGAATTAGGTATGTCACAGGCAGATTATGTAATTGAAAATACCTTTACAACACCGCGCCAGCATCAAGGATACATTGAACCTCATTCTTGCTTAGTAGTAGCGGACGAATCAGGACGAGTAGATGTCTGGGCTGGAAATAAATCACCCCACCCAGGGAAAAAAATGGTTGCTGTGGCCATTGGGGCAGATCCTGAAGAAGTAGTTTTCAATCCAGTTACGATAGGTGGAGACTTTGGAGGAAAAGGCTCTGCTATGAATATTCCTATCGCGTGGATGCTGTCTGTTCGGACAGGGCGGCCAGTGAAAGCTGTATTTGATTATTCGGAGGATTTGACTTCGGGAAATCCAAGACATGCTTCGCGGGTTAAAATGAGGACTGGTGTAAAAAAGGATGGGACTATAGTCGCACATGAGGCTTTGGTTCAATATGACAGCGGTGCATACGCAGGGTTTAAGCCTGGTGGGCATCTCCAAGGAGCTAGTGCAGCTGCTGGCCCATATAAAATACCGAATACTAAGATAATTGAGCATCAAATATATACTAATAATGTTCCCTGCGGGTTTATGCGCGGCCCAGGAGAGCCACAGGCAATGTTTGCGATTGAGTCACAAATGGACTGCTTGGCGGAAAAGCTTGGTATCAGTCCTGTGGATTTTCGTCGCCAAAATTTAGTTACTGAAGGTGATGAGGATTCTTTAGGCACAGTGTTTGAAGGAGTGAGGTCAATTGAGACATTGGATTCTGCACTCAAAGCTTCTGATTACATGAAACCGTTACCGAATGACGACCGATTTGCATATGGAAGAGGCGTCGCTATAGGTGAGCGTGTCCAAGCAGGTGGAGAGACACACGCGGGCGTGACCTTTAAAGCTGATGGTTCAGTAACGGTGCATACGTCCGTATTTGAACAGGGGACTGGCTCATATACTGTCATGCAACAGATTGTCGCCGATGAATTAAGAATTCCAATTGATAAAGTTGAAGTAGCAGTATGGGATACTGCAAGTACTTCCTTTGATTCAGGTATTGGGGGTGCACGTGTTACCCGAATGGGGAGCGCTGCAGTATGGAATGCAGTTCAAGCTGCTAAGCATGAACTAATTAAACTAGCTGCTGACATACTTGGATGGCCAGAAGAAAAGATAGAGCTAGATGGATCGTTACTTACGCGTAATGATGTGAATGAATCCATTGATTGGGCAACTATAGTAGCGCGTACGGGTTCACCGATTATTGGTTTGGGTGATGTACAGGATTCTGCAAAAAACCCTTATACGTCATTTACTGTACAGGTTGCTGAAGTTGCGGTGGATAAAGAGAGTGGCCAAGTTAAATTATTGGCTGTTACTACGGCACATGATACAGGTACTATCCTTAACCCTATAGGGCATCAAGGGCAAATTAATGGCGGACTAGTTCAGGGGATTGGATTCGGGTTACAAGAAGAATTAACTGTCGAAGATGGAAGGGTAACAACTGCATCTTTTGCTGATTATAAAATGCCTACAATAGCTGACATTCCTGAACTTAGAACTGTATTGCTTGAAGAAGGCCCTGGTGGTGGATGGGGTCCATATCAAGTGAAAGGGATTGGAGAACAATCAAATTCTCAAACTGCTCCGGCAATTGCAAATGCTGTTGCCAATGCAGTGGGTATTAGGGTTCGAGATCTACCAGTAACTGCCGAGAAAATCTATAAGGCATTACAGTCTTAGTGAGGAATAAAGATTTTTCTGAAGAAGAATCTAATCATCCCACTCACCCTTTCGTTTCGTTAACATATACGAAATACAGACGGCTTTGGGCAGGTACATTTTTTACATTTGCTGCGGGGCAGATGACCTTGGTTGCAAAGCCTTGGCTTGCCTATGAAATAACAGGTTCGGCATTTTGGCTTGGGGTGGTAGCTTTGAGCCAAGGTTTGCCAATGCTATTGATGGCTCCTATAGGTGGAGTCGCGGCTGATCGTTTTCCTAAGCGCACTGTACTGCTAGTGTCCCAAACTGCACTAATGATAATGGCTGCAGTTATTACACTGGTTTTATACCTTGACTTAATTGAAATTTGGCACTTAATTTTACTTAGTTTAGTTCATGGAACTGCAATGCCGTTTAACATGCCGGTTAGGCAATCCTATATTCCAATTCTATTACCAGAAAAGTTGATTGCTAACGGAGTTGCGTTACATTCATCCGGAAGAAACATGAATCAAACTATTGCTCCAAGTATTGTCGGGTTACTTCTGGGGATTGACCCATTAGTAGCATTTTTAGCAATTGTGATATTACATGCCTTCTCAATGTTCGTTTCTTTCGGGTTTCCTCTTGCGCGTTCTAGTAGTAATCAAAATTTTGGCCTAATTGGAGATCTTCAGTATGGGTTTCAATATGTTTGGGCTGATAAGTTTTTGCGGATACTTTTTGCAACGTTACTGTTGTTTTTAGTTTTTGGAATGCCCTATATGCATCTACTTCCGGTGTTTCAGGAAATCCTAAGTGTTGGTCCAGAACTGTTGGGTTTAATGTATGGGGCAATGGGCTTAGGAGGATTTTTTGGATCTTTAACTGTAGCGTCTTTTAGCAGATTGTCTCAAAGAATTCCGCAGCTTATCTTCGGCGCATTTTTCAGCTTATCTTTAATCGGATTCGCTATTTCACCTATATATATTTTTTCCCTTCTATTACTTTTTTTCTCTGGATATTTTCATACGGGGTACACTACAATCAACCAGACATTGATACTCACTCGTTCAGATCCATCAGTACATGGTCGAGTTATCAGTATCAACATGATGCTTCGTTCTTCAATTACAATCGTTGTTCTGCCAATGGGATATTTAGTAGACCAGTTTGGTGGGCCATTAACATTAGCTTTTTCAGGGACTATCTTGCTTCTAGGGTTTTTGACAATCTTATCAATCACCCCCAAAGAAAGGTGAGGAATCTATTATTATTTAATATTGAATGCTAGTGGAATCCAACTACCTTTTGTAGACTGAATAGCGATAAATAGGAGATGCTATGGATGATCTTTTACGAGACCGTGTAGAAGCTGCGCTAAAAAAAATAGATAACCAATATGTCGAAATCCACATTGAAGAAGCAAGCTCTTCAGGTATTCGATACAGAGGTAAAGATTTAGAAGAGATCGGGCGTAGTAGTGCTATTGGCGGCAACGTGCGAGCCCTTGCTGGTGGGGGATGGGGTTTTTCTTCCTTTAATAATATAAGTGATTTGGAAGCAAAAATTGAACAAGCAATTCAGCAGGCCAAGGTAATTGGTGGTGAAAGAATTGATTTGGCTGAAGTTCCTTCAGTAGTTGACTATGTGCCACCATCAATAGGTCAGGACCCTTCGAGTTTAACGCTCGCCGACAAAAAAAATGTGCTTGATGAATATGCGGAAATCATGATGAGAAACCCCGGGATCCAATCTTCATCTATAGGGTACTCAGATTCCCGAAGAAGAATGGTATTTGCAAATTCAGAAGGATCTTATATTGATCAGGAACGCGTGGACGTGAACATGCGCATAAATGCCCAGGCACGTAACGGTTCTGATGTCCAGCAGTATGGAATTAGCCTTGGTAGCTTGGGAGACTTTCAATTTGTGATGAATTTGCAAGACGAAGCANAGGAAGTTGCGGAGAAGGCTGTGGCGCTGCTTAATGCACCAGAAGTTAATGGTGGTGAATATACTGTAATTTTAGACCCGATTCTTGCTGGAGTATTTATCCATGAAGCATTTGGTCATTTATCGGAAGCAGATCATATTTATGCGGAACCTCGGTTGCAAGAATTAATGAGACCAGGAAAACGATTTGGAGGTAGCCATCTTAATGTTAAGGACGGAGCAATTGTGCCGAGTCCTACGTTGCGGGGATCCTATGTATATGATGACGAAGGTGTTCAGGGTCGAGAAACAGATTTAATTAAAGATGGCGTTTTGGTCGGCAGGCTGCACTCACGTGAAACGGCTGCAAAACTTGGAGAAAAGCCAACAGGAAATGCAAGAGCATTGAATTATCGTTTCGCACCCATAGTTAGAATGACAAATACATTTATTGTCCCAGGGGAAGCTTCGGTTTCAGACTTATTTGCTGGAGTTAAAGATGGTTTGTATGTAAAAAACTGGTATGGAGGCATGACCTCCATGGAAATGTTCACATTTTCTGCAGGAGAGGCATACAGAATTAGAAACGGTGAAATTGCAGAGCTTTGTCGCCCCGTTATGCTTTCAGGAAATGTTTTTACNACTCTNCACAATATNGACGGAATTGCTCAGGATTTATTAATGAATGAAGGCGGTGGGTGTGGCAAGGGTGGTCAAAGTCCATTACCAGTTTCAAATGGAAGCCCACATATTCGGATTCAAAATTGCTTGATTGGGGGAATCTAATTATCAGTAACGCAAAAACTACTTTAACAATAGCTAATGAGGTCTTATCTATCGCTAAGGACTTTGCCGAGCAGGTTGAAGTTTTTAGTGTTGAAGCGTCTTCTACCCCTGTTTACTTTGAGGCCAATGCGATCAAAGGCGTTGATGCTAATGATGCATCCGGAGTGGCCTTAAGGATTATTAAAGATGGCAGAATTGGGTTTAGTTCTACATCGGACATTGATGACCTCAAAGGTTTAGTTAATGCAGCTTTAGAGACAGCTCCATTTGGAGCAGAGGCAGAATTCAATTTTCCTGGGCCACAGAATAACCCTAATGTCGTAGGTTTTGACGAGTTAACTAATGCCATTACTTTAGAGGAAATGGTTGAACTCGGAGAGAATATGATTTCGAAAATACGAGCACTTTCTTCGGAAGTTCAAGTGGAAGGTAGTGTCTCTAAATCAACATCTAATATCACGCTAGTTAACAGCAATGGGGTATCAATTCAATATCCAAAGACAAGATTCGGTATAGGTTTTGAAGGAACTGTCATCCGCGGGGAAGACATGCTTTTTACTTTTGATGGCCTAAGTAGTGTTTCTCCAGTAATGGATACATCTGATATTGTTAACTCGATAGATAGGCAGCTTCAATGGGCTGCTACAACTGCTACTGTAAATAACGATTCCTTGCCTGTGATTTTTTTGCCGACAGCAATATCCAGTGTTATTTTATCTCCTTTACTAGCTGGATTAAATGGCAAATCTGTTTTACTAGGGACCTCCCCGTTAATTGAAAAATTAGGTGAGAAAATTGTAGATGAGAGATTTACTCTCCTTGACGACCCAACTCTTCAATTTATATCTGGTAGCAGACCTTGTGATGATGAAGGAATGGCATCTCGGCAAATTCAATTGATTAATGAAGGCGTAGTAAACTCATTTTTTTATGATTTACAAACTGCAGGTAAGGCAGGGACTACTAGTACAGGATCAGGAGAACGGGGATTAGGTTCATTACCTTCGCCATCTACTGGAGTATTGTTGGTGGAGCCTGGTAAATCTACTCTTGCTGAGATGATTACTTCTGTTAAAGAAGGCTTAATTATTGAACGCTTATTAGGTGCTGGGCAAGGGAATGTTCTTGGTGGTGATTTTAATGCCAATGTTCTTTTAGGATACAAAATTGAGCATGGTGAAGTGGTTGGGAGAGTGAAAGATACTATGATCGCTGGAAATGCTTACAACGTCCTTAATCAATTGATCGAATTAGGTAGCGACAATAGATGGCTAGGTGGGGGATTAAATACGCCCTCGATTATGGTAAATGGGGTGTCAATTTCTAGCAAAGGTTAATATGGATCTTGAATCTTTAGGAAAAGAACTAAGTAACGATCATCTGGATTTAACTCCGGGCCTGTTAGGGCATTTAAGCGGATTGTCTAGAAACCAAAACGACGAACTCTATGAAATTTTTGCCTCTATCTCAGTTACCCGAAGACGCAAAATACTCAACTCTTTGGTATTAATGTCCGAAGAGAATATTGAACTCGATTTTCTTCAAGTGTTTTGCATGGCACTTCGCGACAATGACGAGGAAGTTAGAGTATGCGCGGCAGGAGGACTTTGGGAGACAACCGATCGTAATGCGATTGAGCCTTTGATTAATTCACTGGAAAATGATCAATCATTCGATGTTCGTGCTGCAGCTGCAGTTGCATTGGCACATTTTGTCGATCTTCTTGTTGAAGGAAAGCTGATTAAGAGTGATGTAGACAGATTGTATTCTTCGTTAAGTAATACCTTAGAAAACGATAAGAATGAACTACTTGTGCGCAGGAGAGCACTGGAGGCCTTAGCAGTAATGAATTCTAACTTGCTAGACGATTGGATTCTTTGGGCTTACCGATATGAAAATTTAGAAATGAAACAAAGTGCTCTTTTTTCAATGGGCAGGAGTTGTGACATCAAATGGATGGGAATCATAATGGATGAACTTGAGAGTACTGAACCGTCACTAAGATATGAGGCTGCAAATGCTGCACGAGAAATTGCAGAACCTGAGGCTCTCCCTGTTTTACATGATTTAGTGACAGACTCAGATTCGCAAGTAGCAATAGCTGCTGTTCATGCGATAGGTGGTATCGGTGGAGTCAACGCGAAGAAGCTCCTGCGAAATTACATTGAGAATTTAGATCCACCGGTAGCTGAGGCTGCAGAGGAAGCCTTGAAAGTTCTTGATTCTGAAGATGCTGATTTTTCTTCAATCACCACACAAGAGGATTATTTGGATGAACTCTGATCTTCAAGAGGCAGTATCTGCGGGTGGGGTAGTTTACAGAGAAAGTAAAGGCGGATTTGAATTTGCAGTTTGCCATCGGAACACATCAGGTTTGTGGGCGTTACCCAAAGGCACTCCGGAGGGTGAAGAAACGATCCAGCAGACAGCATTAAGAGAAGTGAATGAAGAAACGGGCCTCGATATTGAGATTGAGTTGGATTTAGGGTACATAGAATATTCCTTTGAACGTTTATCTCAAAAGATACAAAAAAGGGTATATTTCTTTTTAATGAAAGCCATTGGTNGTTCAANTGAAAATCATGACAATGAATTTGATGAAATCCGCTGGTTGAGTGCTGCTGATTTCCCGGTTGCGTTGACCTATCTTTCAGAACATGAGATTGCCGATAAAGCAGTTACTATACTGGGCAGGAGAGGCAACTATGAGTGATATTGTTGCTCAAGGCGTAAAAGTTTTAATACGTGAGAAACGTTTTGAGGATGGCGAAGATGATCATAGTTGGAGGGCTAATCCGGAGCTTGCAGAACTTGATGCGGCTATGCCTATACGTCAATCTTTGAAAGATTTTCTAAGAGACTACGAAAATGAACTCAAATTCCCGACACCTTGGGTTCGTCGTTATGGTATTGACTCACTTGAGGGCGTGCATATAGGNAACTGCATGGTTTACGACATAGACACTATTGGTGGTCAATGTGAGATAGGAATTCTTGTGGGTGACAAGAATTATTGGAGTANAGGATATGGGAGAGAGGCGGTCAAATTACTTATTGATGAATGTTTCAAAATGGAAAACATGAAGCGCCTATATCTACATACACTTACATGGAACGCTCGTGCACGAAGGGCATTTGCTGGCTGTGGATTTAAAGAAGTACAACAAGTTCGTCGAGCTGGGCGAGATTTTATATTGATGGAAATCTATCGAGAGGAATGGTTAAGGATCAAGATTTAGATTCCCTGGTTGGGAGTATAACTGAAGCATCTCCAGTAGTAGTTTTAGTTCCATCATTTCTTTCAATCCATATATCACAGCTTACTAACCCAGTTTCAATGTCAATCGCGCTTACGATTCCTTTACATGTTAACTGGTCACCGGGTTTATCCATGTCTCGATAGCGGACCGATAATGATTTTAGATTACCTGACATCCCAACCCAGTTTGTCATTAGCTGACCCAAAAATGCACTTTTGAGTGCACCATGAATAATTACACCAGGTAGGTCTTGTTTCTTAGCAAATTCTTGATCGTAATGTATTTCATAAAAATCCCCAGAAGCCCCTGCATACATTACAAGCTGTCGTGTAGTGACAANTTTTTCTAATTTGGGGAGTTCCTCCCCAACGGCTATGTCCTCAATGTAGGGAATATTATTCATGCTGCCGGCATCCTGATTAGAGTATTACGCTGAGAAGCAACGAATTGATTTTCTTGATTCGAGTATTCTGTTATATAAACAATAATTAACATAGGCCCCATACGGCCTTCTCTTTCCGTCAGGGATTCTATTTTTGAAGTGTACGTAATTATATCTCCAGCATGTATAGGAGTTCCGTATGTCCACTCGCTCCCTCCATCTATAACTCTAGGTACTTTGTTTGAACCCGGGATGTCAGGAATCGCTCGTCCGACTGATCTTAGAAAAGTAGGAGGTGCAATTTGCGAATTAGGTGAATCTGTATCTCCAATCGCGGCGAAAAATCGTGTAATCGCACCTTGCTCGATGATAGCGTTTTCGGGGTTGCTATAGACCCCTATCGTTGCTTTCATTTCTTCGGTAATTAGAGACATGTAAAAACCTTTTGCAAAAATTTTCTTCAGCTTAAGTTTACTATATACGTACGAGAATTTAATTAAAATAATTGGTATAATTAGAGCATCCGGGAACGACTGAAGGGCTAGATTTATGCAGGAGTGTAGCTCAGCTGGCAGAGCATCGGTCTCCAAAACCGAGGGCCGAGGGTTCGAATCCTTCCACTCCTGCCAGTCGTTTTAGAGGTAAAAAAGGCTCAGGTATTTCTTATCAGGAGCCTTAATTTTTGAAATGTTCACGAAAAGGGGTATAGATGTTTATTTTATGTATTTTTCTACCACCGTTAGCGGCCCTAATATCAGGTGGTTTCTGGTCTTTCGTATTTAATACAATATTAACGCTATGTTTTTATGTTCCTGGTGTAATCCACGCATTTATTGTCGTAAACAACTCTAAAGCGGAAAAAAGAAATCAAAAGGTTGTAGATGCGATAAATAATAAAAAGTGAATCAAGTTCCCTTGAAATATCACTAAATTTATGGAATCAATAATCTTTTAGTTTAAGGGAGGAACTTGGGATACTATTCGTAGATCTGTTCAGTTACCAGCGATTTGTTCTAGCACAGGCAAGAGGTATTTACGGAATTCTTCAGGATTTTCGGACATGGGAAAATGACCCATATCTTTCATTACTGTAAAGGAAGTGGCGTCGATTTCCTTTGCTAGTTGACCACTGAGTTCTGGAGTGGCGGAACTATCATATTCGCCCGTCAGAAGATGGACGGGGCACTCACTAGTATCAATCTCACTTGCAATGCCGTTACGCATATCACCGTCGGTAAAGTAATAATTCAGATCCCCCATGAAAACCCCGGGGCCGCCTTGCATGTAGTGCCATAAAGTTTCCCATGTGTCAGTGCTGTTAGATTGTGGTGCAATTAGCCCCATCATTAGAGCTCCAGAAATTTCTGACCCGTGCACATCCGGTCGGTGAATATTTCGTGTACCTACAGGTTCATCATCATCAATTGTTTTCTCGGCATAGAGGGCCGATTGCAGCCCGATAACTGCTCGCAAATCTTTGCCGTGGTAAAGGGCTAAGTGGAGGACTGCTCGTCCCCCGATGGAGCAGCCCATGATCACTGGATTATCAAGCTGTAATGCCTCTTTTACNGCCATCGTAACGGCGACATAACGTTCAGTAGATAATGCATAGATTTCGTCTTGGAATCCCGGAGGCGGTGAAGATTTGCCATGCCAAGGTAGGTCAAACACGATGACACGGAAGTTCTCAGTGATTGCTTTATCGTTCAAAATAGCACGATACTGTCGCCCATCCGCGCCGGCGGTATGGAGACAGAGCAATGGGATTCCGCTGCCAGCTTCTTCGAAATAGATGCGATGTGGCCTACCTTCAAGCACTAAATTGATGTACCGACCGACGATGGGATCGATAGTTGGTTTTGTGGGAATGTTATGGGATTTGGCCGGGCGGGGACGACTCGAGGAAAACAGCAGCTCCAGCGGTAAAAGGTTTTGATAAAAAGCTACATAATCTCCGGTAACTTTCAGGCGTCCAGCGCGTCGCATAGCTGAGAGAGTTTGTAGCCCTGGCCTAGGATTCGGTGTGACCAGTTCCTGCCAATCGTTTCTGCTTGCCTCTAGCCGGAATGTGATCTCGCGATCTGGTCGACTCGTAAGGATCCTCACTCCGTTGGCGTCATAACTTAAATATTGGCTTTCTCCGTCGGAACAAAGTTCAATACAAGCGTCTGCAAAACGGCCCCGCCAAGCTACATTCGGATGTCCACCTGTACGCGCAATAATATCTTCAAACATAAATCAACGTACCTATCTTTAAATTAACTTTTGTTCTAACAGCAACACCGTATCATTAACTATGGTCAGTTAATATACTCGCAGATTAGTAGCTGGTTACCTTATAGCGGATCGTATAATTTCATAAGGAGAAGGATGATGGCAGATTTTTATGACTCTATAACGCCAGAGCAGGAAAAACTTATCTTAGCCTCGAAATTATTCTTTGTTGCCACTGCTGATCCTAACTTGGAAGATAGTAATCTTGGTGCAGGGCCGGTGAACCTCTCTCCAAAAGGGGGAGTCCCATTACATATTTTGAGTCCTAATCAGGTTGCTTATCTTGATTACGTTGGCAGCGGAAATGAAACGGTACGGCATTCCCTTTCGGGTGGGCCTTTAACTATTATGGTTTGTGCATTTGATAACCAGAATGCTGCTGTTGTGCGCTTATATGGTAAAGGCTCAACAAGGCAACTAGACGACGAAGATTTATCCGAATTACTTCATCAGGAAGTGGCCGAGGACATAGCATTGCCGGAAAGGCAATTGATAGTGATTGATATTAAGGGTACTAGTACTAGCTGTGGTTATGGAGTGCCGATTATGTCATTTGATGCTGACCGAACCATAAGCGATAGAGGAAGACTTTATAAATCAAAGAAATAACCTTCTTCGAGGCAAAATCGCATCAGTGGTTAATTCTTATAAGTTGAATCTTTTGCGTCGATTTTTCGCAAAAGCCATGGCCATTCAATAGAGCCACTGTGCTTCTCGAAAATAGTGGCAGTTTTTTCTATCGCATCCAAAGGAGCTTGATGAATTTCCTGTCCAGTGGATTGAGCTAGTACTTGTACTTGGCAGGCTCTTTCTAATTGCCACATGGAAGTCCATGCTTCCGCGACAGATCGTCCCACCGTGAGGAGTCCATGATTTTTGAGAATCATGGCATCTTTGTTCCCAAGATCAGTTACCAGCCGTTCTCGTTCTTCAGTGTCGACCGCAAGCCCTTCAAATTCATGGTATGCAATACGATTGTAAAATCGATAAGTATCTTGCTGCAGTGGTATAAAACCGTCTTCAAGTGCGGACACTGCCATTCCATAGGGGGTGTGTGTATGCATTACGCATTCAACATCTTGTCGAGCTGCATGAATAGCTGAATGGATTACATAACCAGGTATATTGATACGATGATCACCTTCTTCAAGTATGTTTCCGTCAATATCAATTTTCACTAAATTCGAAGCTGTCACTTCATCGTAACCCAATCCAAATTCATTAATTAAAAATTGGTTATGGCTTCCGGGAACCCTTGCTGTAATGTGATTGTATACAAGAGTTGTCATGCCGAAGTAGTCAGTAAGGCGATACGCGGCTGCCAAATTTACTCTTGTTTCCCATTCTGCGTCAGTAATAGGGGAATTCGGGGTTTTATTTGCCATGATTTACTCCTGCATTCGTAGCGGACGGATTTCTATTCTACATCGTATTCTAAATTCGTTTAATCTGGCAGAAGGCTGCTTGTAGGTACATCAAGTGCGTTTGCAATTTTCACTAAGGCGCCGATTGTTAAGTTCTGTCTTCCATTTTCTAAAGCACTAATGTAAGTCCGGTCCATTCCTGAGGATTCGGCTAAGTCTTGCTGGTTCCAGTTCATTGCTCGTCTTGCAGATTGAATACGTATACCTAATTCTGATAAAACCTGATCTAAGTTTTCAGCTTTTCCAATTCCAGCTAATTCCCGAGCGATTCTAATTGCACTTGGGGCATCAGCAGCATAGCCATCTCCTCCAAGCTTTTTTACGTGCTCTTCACCGTTTATACCAGGTCCTCCAATCATAATTGGAGTTTGTGGGGTATGTTTCCTGATGATCTCTATAGCATCTTTTGCATTGAGGGAATTTTCAGGTAATACCACAGATAACGCGATCACATCAGGTTTTCGCTCACTCGCGAATCTTCCCAACTCGTCTGCAGGTATATCAGAACCAATGAAATCGACATCCCAGCCATTTATATAAAGGAAATCAGAGACAATCCTGGCTCCAAGTGAGTGCCGTTCTCCTGGTGCAGTACTAATTAAAATACGGCGATTGATGCTTGGCTTTCTAATCGCAAGGCCTCGGAGTAACTCCATCTCTAATGTAGTGATTTCTGTGGCCATATGCTCGTTAGCAATGCTCAGGTCTCCATTAAGCCATAACTCTCCAATTCGACTCTGAGCAGGGACTAAAATTTCTATGTAGGCATCCATTGGCAACATACCCGATTGAATGGCATTGAGAACAATTTGATGGGCGATGGATTTATCTCCCATTAATATGGCATCAAGGTAATCCTGACTGNCTGGTGTTAAATCCGTAAATCTTGAAATCATGTAGATCTTTAATCAACTCTTCGATTAATTATTGGCATATAGTTGACAATAATGCAATAGTGTGTGATATTACATACATAATATTACAGGATGTATTNTATGAACAACATAAAAAGGCGATTTTACCTTCGGTCCTGCCCTCGATGCTCTGGTGATCAAATTGACGCATCGGATATATGGGGGNAATACAAAGAATGCATCCAATGTGGTCACCAAGTACAAAAACGTCGACGGAAATCTTCTCGGAAAAAAATTAATCGTGGCGTGTATGTGAAAAATATAAAAGCTGCTTAGGATTCCTAATGGATTTAAAATCAAATAAATAGCTGAACTGACCGCTCACTTTGTGAATACAAGCAGCTCTTGCATTTGTAACAGGAGTACATAAGAACAAACCGACCAGTGATATTACACTCAATTATTAACGATATTCATTATGGGCTTTCAGTGTTCGTGACCTCTAAGATTGTATGGATATTTACCATGAATCAAATTCACTTAGATGACGGATGGAATCTGCATTTACAGATAATCCCTATTGATTTAGACAATCAGGCAGGAACTATCTAGATGAATACATTTTCATTTGTAAGATCACAAAACTTTACAAAAACTCTTGATGAAGTTTTCAGTTTTTTTGCTGAGCCATACAATTTAGAAAAAATCACACCTCGATTTTTGAAATTCAATATACTTACTCCTCTTCCTATTGAAATGGGAAATGGGACAATCATAAGGTACCGGCTAAAGTTAAGAGGAATAACTGTGAGGTGGACTAGTGTTATTTCTGAATGGAATCCTCCTTATGGCTTCGTTGATGAACAGATAAGCGGACCGTATAAATTCTGGCGGCACGAGCATATATTTGAAGAAAACAAAACCGGTACTAAGGTGACAGATAAAGTCACATATCAGCTACCTGGTTTATTTTTAGCTCCGATGATTAATAAATTATATGTAGCACGTGATTTGAAAAAAATTTTTGATTATCGCACTGAAATGATGAGGGAAATTCTGGGGTTATGAAAGTTGCTATTGTGGGTTCAGGAATCAGTGGTTTAACCGCTGCTTATTATCTGCGAAACGTACACGACATTCATCTATTTGAGGCACAGCCTGAAGCCGGAGGTCACACTCGTACAATTAGTGTACTTGATGAATATCAAGAGTTGAACTTGGATACCGGGTTTATGGTGTATAACACTATTAATTACCCGGGATTTTCAAAACTGATACGAGATTTAGGTGTTCAATCTCAATATAGCGATATGTCTTTCGGAGTAAATTGCAGAAAATGTGATTTTGAATATGGGAATAGAGGGCTTAGCAGTATGCTTTCACAGCCTTCAGCTTTGAAGAGGCTTTCATGGCTAACAATTCCCTTTGAAATGCGCAGGTTTTATCAGGACGCTCGTTCCTTATTAGCTTCCCCCGAAGAAGAGATCACGTTGGAAGAATTTTTGCAGCAGGGGCACTATTCAAATGAATTGGTGCGTCATTTAATTATTCCATTGGTTTCCGCAGTTTGGAGCACTCCGCCAGTCGACGTTAATGCCTACCCCGCAAAATACCTTTTTAGATTCATGGATAATCACTGCATGTTGAGTTTTACACAAAGGCGCGCATGGCAAACAATTAAAGGAGGGGGGCATAATTACGTAAATGCTCTGATTGCTGCGTTGCCTAATGGAATTCAATTGAATCAGCCTGTTATCTGCATTAAAAGAGCTTCTGAAGGAGTTATTTTAAGCTTCGCAAAACAACCCGATCGAGTCTTTGATGCTGTTATTGTTGCCACACATTCTGACCAAGCAGTCAAATTGCTTGAAGGATTTTCATCTGAACAGAAAGCTTTAATGGGGTTTAAATATAGTGAAAGTGACGTATGTCTCCATACCGATAGTTCAATAATGCCTAAAAGATCAAGAGCTTGGTGCTCGTGGAATTATCAAACGGAAGAGTGTGCCGTATTTTCTGAATCTACCCGCGTAACTTATCATTTGAATAGATTGCAACAACTGAAATCATCTTGTGATTATTTTGTGTCTCTAAATATGTCAGATCGAATTGATGAAAAGTTGATTATTACTGAATTTAAACAGACCCATCCAGTTTTTACGAGATCTGCTCTTGAATCTCAAGCCAATATCAGCGATTTGAATTATTCTTCAACGCCAATTTTTTTTGCAGGGGCTTATCTCGGGCATGGTTTTCATGAAGACGGTTTTCAATCTGGCTTCTCAGCCGCCGATGCACTGATTACATGGAGCAAGAGCTTTGAAGCAAAATCATAAATTAAATTCCAAGTTACTGACTGGGACGCTATGGCATAAAAGACATCGTCCATTCGTTAACGAGTTCAATAAAAAAGTTCTCTATCTGGATGTTGATTGCAACGAGCTCGATCAACTTCATCAAAACTTACGCTTATTAAGCCATAATCAATTTAATGTTTATGCAATTAACGATAAAGATCATTTTTCTCATGAAAACTCCGGAATTGTAGATTCAATACGTTGGCATTTAGCCCAAGAAGGTAAGTTTTCTGACGACCTGCGTTTGATTACGCAGCCCAGTGCTTATGGTTATGTGTTTAATCCAGTTTCATTTTTTTTAACATCGAATATGGAAGATAAACATCGAATTGTCGTAGCAGAGGTTCATAATCGAATTGGACAGCGTCATTTGTACAATCTTTCCCATTCCTCTGAAGAGAACGGAGAGAAAATACGCTTCCAAAAGGAATTTTATGTTTCGCCATTTTTGACGATGGATTGCTGGTATGAATTCACCATTAATGAGTCTACCGACAATATATATTTGAGTTTTGATGAGTACGATTCTAACGGCCTGATTTTTCAAGCTGCACTCAATTTACAGCCCCAACCATTGAGTGATTTTAGCTTGGTGAAGGCTCTGTTTTCGCATCCACTTATTCCATGGAGAACAGTTGCATCAATTTATTTCCAGGCACTGAAACTTAAGTTACGAGGCTTACCGTATATTCAACCCGATTCTGAAGAACAGGATGTGGATCATGTGGCACGCTAAGATTTCATTTTGGCGGAGGAAACGAGTTTGGGTAATTGGTGCCACTAGTGGTATTGGATATGGGCTCGCAAAAGAGCTTGTGCGTGCGGGAGCAACGGTGATTGCTAGCGGCAGATCAGAGAAGGCAATCGCAGCCTTACAAAATGACGGGATGATACCTTTTAAGTTGGATGTTACTGAAGAGAAATGGCCGGAATTCCCTCAAGGTATTGGGGGGCCCGTAGATGTCCTAATATACAGTGCAGGTAGCTGGACAGCTGTGGATATTCCCTCTTGGGATCAGAATGCATTTAATGATCAAGTCAAAGTAAATTTTCTTGGATTGGCAAAAGCCACTTCTATAGTTTTGCCTGAAATGATGAGGCGGAATAAAGGCACGATAGTCGGTATATCTAGTGCATCTGGGTACACTGCTCTACCACGAGCTGAAGCTTATGGTTCTAGTAAAGCTGCGGTGATGTATTTTCTTCAATCTTTGCGTATAGATTTGATGGGAACGAATATACGTGTTGTTGAAGTCAACCCTGGCTTTATTGATACTCCTCTCACAGAAAAAAATGATTTCTATATGCCATTTTTAGGTACCGTGGATGATTCTACAAAAGCAATTTTAGGAGGAATTGAAGGAGGATCGAATGAAATTCATTTCCCGAGGAAACTTACTGTTCCGATCAAAATATTGCGATTACTGCCTGCACCTATAATTAGGTATTTAATTATGAAAATAACGAAACGGAGATCCCATGGTTAAATATGAAGCAACAATCCAATCTCAGCATTCTATAAGAAAAGTTTTTGATTATTTATCTAATTTTTGTAGTGCTGAGCAGTGGGATCCTGGGGTGATTAAGGTTACTCAAGCACAGGGTTCATCATCTGATTTAGGAGCTACTTATGATGTGGTTGCAAAGTTTGGGATAAGCAAAGTCCCTTTGAAATACGAAATCACAAAATTCAAGCCTCCGTATGAAATCGAATTCATTGCAAACGCGCCAAATTTTGTTGCTCGAGATGTAATGAAATTTCGCGAAAATGATGCTGGGTCTGTGGTGGAGTATCACGCAGAATTAAAGTTCCATGGTTTTTGGAGGTTATTATCTCCTGTAATGCAGTTGATTTTTAACAGAGTTGGAGATAAAGCTGCTGCAGGATTAGATGATTGCCTCAATTCTAAAGAATTAGTGAGAATTTAAATGGCTACCCAAAAAACTGTCGCCATATATGACGATCAATGTCACGCTTGTGCCAGCTATAAGAATTGGGTGCTGTCCAGAAACGAAAATACCCAGATTGAGTTTGAAGCATTGAGTAAGTATGCCTATCGTAACGGCGAGTTTCGGTTACTCAATACTGATGGCACTGAGATTGGAGGTATTCGCGCTGTCTTAATAGTTCTAGGGCATACAGGTGGCCTTGTAGGACTTAGTGCAAGAATATTAGCTCACTGGCCGTTGTATTTGTTCCTGTCTCCGTGGTACAAAATTTTTGCACAAAATCGCAAAAGATTAAATAAATTTTTCTATTCATAAAATGGCACAGTCTCCCAAAAAAGTAATTTGGTGGATCCGACGCGACATGAGATTAATAGATAACCCTGTGTTAACAAATGACATTGATAGGCCTTTGTTAGTATGTCCAGTTTTTGTGATTGATCCAACTTTAATAGGTAAATATTCAGCTCATAACATACGGTTAGAATTTATGTTTAATTCTTTAAGATCACTTAATGCTGATATAGAAAACGAAGGAGGCCGAATAAATATTCATTATGGGAACCCTCACGAAATCATCCCTGTAATCTATTCTGAATTCGGCGCGAGCGAAGTACGGGCACAGTACGATCCTAGTCAAGTATCTCGGATCCGAGATACTAAAATAGGTAAATTAGTTCCATTGAAATTGACTTCTGGCTTATCCGTAGTAGGAGCTAGTGATGTGCGGTCTCAGAGTGATAAGGCTTATAAAATTTTTACGCCCTTTTATAAGTCATGGTGGAACAAAGCAATTTACAATAGTTCTAAATTACCAAAGATAAACGGAGAGATTCAATTCACCAATTTCGGGGATCCATCAATACTCAATAAATTTCTAAGTAATTCCAATAAACAATTCCCTGCGTCTGAGATAGAAGCCCAAACGAGATTGAACTCATTTTTATCTCTTACAAAGAGCCCAACACTAGGGATGGTTAAGTACAAATCAAATAAAGACCGATTAGATAAGATTGGTACTTCACAACTTTCTCCCTACTTACGATTTGGTTTAATTTCGCCAAGATTGGTTGTAAATAAAGCATTTGATGTGCTCACGAGAAACCCCGAGTTTACCTCCGAGGTGAGCACATGGATTTCTGAGCTTGCGTGGAGAGATTTTTATATAGCTAAAGCCAGTAATATGCATGAATTTGAAGATGTAAATTTTACAGAATATTTCCCTTGGAGATTAGATTTTGAACAATATCAATCATGGTGCTTTGGTAAAACAGGCTATCCAATTATTGATGCAATAATGCGTCAACTACGAATTGAGGGTTGGATTTCAAATAGAGCAAGGATGCTAGCTGCTTCATTTTTAACAAAACAATTGTTAATTGATTGGCGCTGGGGTGCCAATTGGTTTATGCAGCATTTAATTGATGGGGACTCATTCGCAAATGATGGGGGATGGAAATGGATTGCAGGAGTAGGTGCAGGTGCTGCCCCTTTTTTTCGTATATTCAACCCCATTGTTCAGGCAAAGAAATATGACCCAAATGGGGAATATGTTAGACGTTGGGTACCTGAACTATCAGGCTTACCCAGTCCATATGTTCATGAGCCATGGTTACTAACCAACGGGCAAAGATTAGATAATAAAATGAACGGATATCCATTACCTATCGTTGATTTGCACGAAGCGCGTGATAGAGCCTTAACGACTTATAAGAAACTAAGAGCGACAACATAATGAGAATTCTTGTAACAGGAGCAACGGGATATATAGGTAGTAGATTAGTTCCTCGTCTACTGGCAGAAGGCCATCAAATTAATGTGCTGGTTCGCGACCCGAACCAGCTTAAATATGTTGACTGGAACTTAAATGTCACAGTGTCGATAGGTGATGTTAGAGATAAAAAAACGCTATACACGGCTCTGGAATCAGCGGATATTGCATATTATCTGATTCATAGCATGCGAAGTTCTAGTAAAGTTTTTCATCAGCATGATATGGATGCTGCAGAATCTTTTGGTGAAGTAGCAGCTTCAATGTCAACACGGATAATATTTTTGGGTGCACTTGGTAATCCCCATTCTCTTTTAACTTCTCATTTACTCTCTCGGCATGCAACGGGTGAGGCGTTGGCAAAATATCATGCGACTGTAACTGAATTAAGAGCAGGCCCTGTGATAGGTGCAGGGAGCTTACCATTTGAGATGATTAGATACCTAACCGAAAGAATTCCGGTAATGATTTGTCCAAAATGGGTTTTTACGCGGGTTCAGCCAATTGGGATTCGAGATACCTTGGAATACTTAATTTCAGCACTAAACCTTCAACACAATGAGCATCAGGTAATTGAAATTGGAGGATCTACAGTACTGAGCTACGGAGATATGATGACTGAGTATGCTAAAGCAAGGGGCTTAAGGCGTGCCATGATCCGTGTTCCTGTATTGACTCCACGGCTTTCTTCATACTGGGTGCACTGGGTGACTCCGCTTAAGGCAAGCTTTGCTCGACCATTGGTGGAAGGGTTGAAGAGCGAAGTTATTGTCAGTAACTTATTTGCTCACGATATTTTCCCGAACATCCAACCATTGGAGTATCGTGACGCAGTCCATGAGGCTCTAATGGATTTGCATCCTCACTATTTTCAAGATGCTCCAATTGATCAATCGTCAATGGCTAAATCAGTTCTGCGAGGGATGATCATTGAAACACGAAAAGTCGAAACCAATCTTAAATCAGGACAGATTTTTGATGCATTTTGCTCCCTAGGAGGAGATAACGGTTGGTATATGAATTGGGGATGGAGGTTGAGAGCCTTCGTGGATAAATTGTTCGGTGGGATTGGTTTGCGTAAAGGGAGACCATCCAACTTACTATCAATTGGTGACGCAGTGGATTTCTGGCGTGTACAGAAACTGGTACCTAATTCGAGATTACTATTGCATGCAGAGATGAAGGTTCCTGGAAAAGCTTGGTTAGAGTTTAAAATAGAACAAAACAAGGATGCTCTAATATTTGTGCAAAAATCCTATTTTGCCCCCAAAGGCTTAATTGGATTAGCTTATTGGTATGCTCTTTTGCCAATCCACCGCGTTGTTTTCGATGGATTGGCAAAGAGAGTCATCAAAATGGCAGAAAATTCTCCTAAGTGTAATTAAATCGCACCTATTCGTGGTTCTTGATCCTCCAGTACCACAGTTGCAGTAATACACGGGACTCCTCCAACGGCAATGGTCTTATGCCCTTTACCAGTTATGTTGTCCATTAGCCTAGCTTCTCCTGCACCAAAGACTTTTTTTGATCCGTCAGGATAAGTAATTTGTAGTGCCCCCGATAAGATGATGACAAATTGACGTTTCGGCGCAGGATGCCAATCTTGCTCGATATCTGGAGGTCTAATTCCAAATTTAATATCTTTTGCTTCAAACCCTTTAATCCATTCTGGGTGTTCAGCTAAATCTATCGATTGCCATGTAGTATCGCCATTGGCATCTGCATACATCCTTGAAGTTCCCATATGCGCTCCTTTTGTATTGTGGGTTGAGTATAATCTTTTTTTAACAGGTGTTTCATTCCTAATTACATAATAACTGTTGGCAGAGTTGCGTTTGCGTTCTACAATTCATACCCCGCGCAGGTGGTGGAATGGTAGACACGCTGTCTTGAGGGGGCAGTGGGAGTAATCCCGTAAGAGTTCAAATCTCTTCCTGCGCACCATAATAAATTTGCCCCGGCTAGGCTGGGGCTTTTCTTTAAAAACGATTTACTAAGGGGTAAGGAAATGCCAACTATTGGACATAATCATCTTAGAGAAATCACTGACAAATTACTCCAGTGTGCTGGAGCAAGCTCGAGTGAATCAGAAGTGATTGCAAGGCATGTGATTGGCGCTAATTTAGCAGGCCATGACTCCCACGGAATCATACAAATACCTACTTATATTGATCGTGTTAAAAGGGGCCATATTATACCCGGAGCACCATTTGACATCGTCCAAGAAACCCCTTCAACTCTAGTAGCAGATGGGCACTGGGGATTTGGCTACGTGGTTTCTGAACATGTAATGCGAATGACGATAGACAAAGCTAAGACGCAAGGAGCGGCAGCTGCCACAGTATATAGACAGAGTCATGTGGGGCGAGTCGCTGACTACCCATTAATGGCAGCTAAAGAGGGCTTTATTGGACTTATGACAGCAGATTCCGGTAGGACTGCTAAGGCAGTTGCTCCTTTTGGCGGGAGAGAGCCGAGATTGGGTACAAATCCGATCTGCATTGCAGTTCCTAGTAACCTAGAAGGCCCCTTATTTATAGACATGGCTACAAGTGCGGTAGCTGCTGGAAAAGTTGAATTAGCTAAAGCTAGAGGAATTGATATTCCACAAGGATGGGTAGTCGATAACGAAGGTAACCCTGCTACAGACCCTTCCGTCCTTAGGGAAAAAGGAGGAGCACTTCTGCCATTGGGTGGTTCGGAGGGTTACAAGGGTTATGGCTTATCTGTAATGGTAGAGATATTGTCAGGTATTTTGACAGGCTTAGGTTTTGGTCACGACCCTCGTGGATTTCACAATGATGGGTGTTTTATGGCAGTTTTTGATGTTTCTGCATTTAGGCCATTGGAAGAATTCAAACAGCAAGTTACTGATCTTGCGGGCTATCTAAAGGCGTCAAAAATGGCATCTGGCTTTGATGAAATTTTGTATCCAGGTGAGATTGAACATCGGAATATGAAGCAAAGATTAGAGGATGGGATTTTTGTTGAAGATTCTACTTGGAACAAATTATATGACCTGGCTGAGGAATTTGGTGTTTCTAAAATACTTAGATTTTAGAAATATTTGACGACTCTACGAAAATCTCAGTAACCTTTATACAAAGGCGACGTAGCCAAGTGGTTAAGGCGGGAGTCTGCAAAACTCCTATTCGGCAGTTCGATTCTGCCCGTCGCCTCCAAGTTTTAATTTCCCATTGAGCATGAAGCCAATAAATACCAATGACCATGAGTTGCTGATTGATTCCCTTCAAAATGAATCCTTAGTTTTTTTGGATGGGTTTCATGCAGTCAAGCATGCCTTACGATTCAATGCTGATATACAACTTATCGTTTGTACGCATCCGCAAAAACTAGATAATTTGATTGCTGATTATGCTCCAGACGTAGAATCAGCAATTTTAGAAAAATGCAAAATTGCACGAACGAACGTAGTGGATGCTTTGAGGAGAACGCGCTCACACTGGACTGGTGTATATGGAGTTGCGATAAGGCCTGAATACGAATTGAATAAAATATTAAATGCTCCAGGGAATATTGTCTTATTGGAGAATCCGTATAACTTTGGCAATTTGGGCGCTTGTATACGTACGGCTGCCGCGGCACAGGCAGCGGGTGTTATTTTAATTAATGGGGTATCCCCCTGGGAGCCACCAGCTATACGTGGAGCAGCAGGACTACAGTTTGCAGTGCCTGTTGTGAGTACAAAACTGGATGATCTGCTTAGAACAAGCCGAAAAATTATAGCATTAGACCCTCAAGGGTCCCCTATTTCTCAATTTGATTTTACAGACGATTTGATATTTGCATTTGGGACAGAGCGTGAAGGGTTAAGTGACGAGCTTAAGCGTTTATCCGCTATTACCCTAGGGCTGCCAATGCAAGCTGGTGTTAGCAGTATGAATTTGGCTACTTCAGTTGGTATAGTTTTATACGCTGCAGTTTTGCGAAACGAGGGTTGTAGATGATTGAAATTATTGCTCATCGCGGGTATTCAGCAGATTGTCCTGAGAACACAATAGTAAGTTTTGATCAAGCATTAGAGTCTGGTTTTCCACTATTTGAGCTGGACGTACATCTTACTTTAGATAAAGTTCCAGTAGTTATGCATGACTCAGAAGTTGATAGGACCACAACAGGAACTGGGGCAATTAATTCAATGACACTGGAAGAAATAAAGCAGCTTGATGCTGGCTCTTGGTTTAGTGCTGCATTTGCTAATGAGCGTGTACCATCTCTCGAAGAGGTGCTTGTTCGATATAAGGATAAGGCACATATATTTATTGAAATTAAATCTGATGAAGAATTGTTGCTTGAATCTGTCGGAGAATTATTATTGAAGCAAGGCTGGATAAATCAAAAACCCCAAGCATACGATACTTCAAAGATCCCAGTTCCCGGGGTTTCTTTGATTTCATTTTTGCCAGAACAGATTCTTCGTGCTAAGAAAGTGATTCCTGATGCGGCAATGCATGGATATTTAATGGTAGAAGGATCTCAAGATGCGATTAATTTTTGTACGAAGAATGGTATCAATGGATTCTTACCTTATATTGGATTGTTGGACCAAGAAATTGTTGATATGGCAAAATCTAATGGTCTTTTCATAGGTGCATGGGGGATTGAATCTGAGGAACAATTAGGTATAGCTTCCGCATTAAACATTCATGGAATTACAGTTAACTGGCCATTAATTGCACGTCAGAATCTAGGTTATACCTAGAGACCTACTCGCGCATCTTCTGCTTTTGCTACGCGTATTCCTTCTTCAACGTTTACACGACTTAGAAGAATTGCCCCTGCCACTATTATTACTAATATTGAAAAAACAGCTGAGCGGGTATCAAGTAGGCCAGTAACTAATGCATATAAGATAGGGCCGAAAACATATGAGGCTCGATTGAGGAAACCAAAGAAGGAGAAGAACTCTCCGCTCCTTGATTTAGGCGCAATTTGTGCAAATAAGCTTCTTGCCAGCGCTTGACTACCTCCCATAACAAGGCCTACACCAATACCAAGCAATAACCATTGAAAGTCTACAGGAATGCCTAGAGGCTTCCATAAAGTATCGCGCAACGCGATTGGCCACCAGTCCAGTGTCCCCGATCCCAGAGTGGACGGATGATTTGGTCCAATTGCACTAGCACCATTCAACGCATTGAGCGGCCCTTGGTAGAGGATACTGCTATATTGGGACTTTTCTGCAACTAAGTTGTGGAAGCTGTGTGCTTGATCAATCGATAAGGTCTTAGTATTCGCATCTAGGAGGCCTTCAATATTTTGGGCCCATTCCTTGTCGAGCTTTGAATCGCTCAGTTCAGGCGCTACATCTACTTTGTAAATATTTGTATTCTCTACATAAACAAATTGATAGTCGTGATCCTCTAGCTTACTTGGTTCTAACGGGGCGATTCCTACTCCTAGTAAAACTATAAAAGACCATCCGACTAGAGAAACAGTAAGAGCCTTTTTGGTGGTAATTAATTGGGCTAAACGGCTAAATAGCATTGCTCCAAATGCAGCAATAAACTGAATGGTTAATATAGTAATCATATTGAACGTCAGCGAAATACCTAAGGTATCAGCAGCAAATGCACCAGCGACTGCAAGGATTGTTTGAATGCCATCGTTAAATAATAAAAATGCCCCAAAATACAGAAGCATAACTTTAAAATTTTTTAGTTCTTTGAAAGTTTTTCCTAATTGACTGAACGAGTCTTTGAAGGCAGAACCCAATGAAGTGACCTTATTTGCGTATAAAAGAGGTGGTTCTGGAACAACTTTAACCGTCCACAGACCCCAGAGAAACCACCATATTCCAACCGATGCTAGAGACAACCGAGTAACCAAATCTGCAAAAGAAGAATCTGAAAAGGCTAAATTAAGGCCAAGGTGTACTAGAAGAAGAAGACCTCCTCCTAGGTATCCATATGCATATCCCCGTGAACTAATATCATCTAGTAGCTCATCATTCGGGGATACATGAGGGAGCAAAGAATTGTAGAAAACTAGGCTTCCCGCGAAACCAATATTTCCTAAGAAAAATGTTCCTAGTAGCCAAGCCCATGGTGACGAAGTATATGCAGAAAAAAATGCGAGTACTGTGAAAAGTGATCCTGCTGTCATATAGATAGCTAATAGGGTTTTTCTGATGGCCATTCTATCGCCCAGCACACCTAAAACAGGACTAGTGAATGCAACAATTGATGTTGACAGCGCGGCGCCTAGGCTCCAAAGAGAACTGCCGGTGAATGAAAATCCACCTATAAGCAATTCAGATCCAAGAGCATCTTGAAAAAGAAAAACGAAATAGACTGGTAAGATTGCAGTTATTGCACTGGTGGCGAAAGCAGAGTTTGCCCAGTCATACATGCACCATGCCCGGATAATTTTACGTTCTTGCTTGGATAGATCAGCTATTCTCAATCTTCACGTCTACCTTGTTATTTTGAGAGATAGTATCGTATTGTGGAAAGATTACATAGTGTAAATATTTTTATTGGAAGAATTATGGAAGAAATAGTCAGAAAAATTGAAGTGAAAGAGTCCGAGCCAGGGTTAGGCGGGAAAGATGGTTCCAAGCGAGAGATTGTAATTAGCTTGGAGGCGGAAACGCTTGAGCGCCAACGTAAAGTTGCTAGGGTTCACGCTGGCCGCGGCAGTACTTTTGAAATGCTTTCGGACGAAGGACAGTACCTAGGCGGAGATGATACCGCTCCTCCTCCTTTGGCATATTTTTCTGCGGGCATAGCTTTCTGACTGCTCACTCAACTCGCTCGGTTGAGTGAAATGGTCCACATTGAATACAAAAAGGCTAAAGTAAAGCAGATCGCAAGGTTTTATAGGGATGGTTCGGCATTAGCGGGAACTTTAACAGGAGGGCCGGTAGGATTAGAGTCGGTTTTAGATATAGATTCTTCAGAGCCCCCAGAAAAGATAGCTCATTTAGTGAAAATGGCTGAAGCAAGCTGCTTCGCTATGCAGTCAATGATACAGAATGTTGAAACTACACTTACTGTAAATCTGAACGGTACTTCTCTATAAGGTTTAGCTAAAATTTTGTAATAAATCGATAAGTACAGTTAGTGTGATTAAACTGAATACTGTACTGGTAACAACCACGCTTGCTACGAAGCGAGGCGCAGCTTGAAATTCTGTTGCCAGGATGGTGGTGAATACTGCTGTAGGCATTGCAGAAACAACGATGACAGTGTTTCGCGCGATACCACTAAGTCCAAATAATTCTACAAGGCCCACACTGACTAACGCGCCAATTATTAGTCTAGTCACAATGGCACTAATTAGGCTAAGAGGTAAGTTGAATTGAATCCCTTGCGCAAGCTGGTAGCCAAGTACTAACAGCATTGCAGGAATTGTTGCATCAGCCATTAAGCTGATTGTCGTATCAAGCGTTAACGGTAAATCCCATCCGCTGGCACGAATAGATAATGCGATAGGTACCGTGTACAGAGTAGGGACTTTAAGTGCCTTTAAGATAGGTTGCCAACCATTTGCATGCCCTCTGGCGGCTAGATAAATACCTAGAGGCCAACTTAAAGAACCTTGGGCGACAAAAATTAAAATCGCAACAGCTAGTCCTTCTTCTCCGAATGCTAGATAAGCTATTGGAAGCCCCATATTACCGGCGTTTGCGAATGTCCCTGTAAGAAGAAACGCACTTTCTAATTGTCTGTCATGTCGGAGAATTTTGGATATTATCCATGAGGCTACTACCATGCAAACAACTGTTCCGACAGTAGCAGAAATAATTTTGAGCGAAACATCAGCTGATAATTCAGTTTTTAATAAACCATCAAGAACAAGAGCCGGGCTTAATAGGTAAAGAGCAGCTGGCCCTAACATTCCAAGCGAGCCAGGGCGGACGCGTTGCAAAAGAGCACCTAAACTTGCAACAAGGAATATGGGTAGGACAACTGTAAAAAATACGTTAAGCAAGACACCCTCTCTATTGAAGTGTAATCCTCAATCGGTTCACTAATCCAGACTAATTTTGTTACATGTTTGTAACCCGTAGGTAACACTTATGTAAAACTTGCCCCTCATATTAACTTACAGATTTATTTTAAGGAGTTGCCGTTATGGATAGTGGTTCAATAGCTTGGTTATTAACTGCCTCAGCGTTGGTCCTTTTGATGACTCCAGGATTAGCTTTCTTTTATGGAGGTTTAGTTCGGAGCCAAAACGTACTTAGTACAATCATGCTGAGTTTTATGAGTATGGCAGTAGTAAGTGTTGTTTGGGTACTGTGGGGATATAGCGTAGCTTTTGGTGAAGGAAACGCTTGGGTTGGAGACCTTAGTTATCTAGGATTAAGTGGAATTGAGCCGGGTGAGGATATGCTTTTCGCTATTTTCCAGATGATGTTTGCAATCATCACTCCTGCTTTGATCACTGGCGCAATTGTGGAGCGATTCAAATTTACGACATACCTAGTGTTTTNGGTTGCGTGGGTTACTTTAGTCTACGCTCCAATATGTCATTGGGTGTGGGCAGGAAATGGTTGGCTTTTTGAACTCGGTGCACTGGATTTTGCTGGCGGGACTGTTGTGCATATTAACGCTGCAGTAGCTGCAGTAGCTGCAGCTATTTTAGTAGGTAAACGAAGGAATCCTGGTCTTGAACCAGGTAATGTGCCNTATNTAGTGATAGGTGCTGCACTTCTGTGGTTCGGATGGTTCGGATTTAATGCAGGATCTGGTTTAGCTGCAGATGGTGTGGCTATAAATGCATTTTTGGTAACGAATACAGCAGCAGCAGCAGCAGCACTTACGTGGGGCCTGCTTTCCCAATTCCAGCATAATCGAATGAGTGCTGCAGGAGTTGCGACTGGAGCCGTTGGAGGTTTGGTTGCAATAACCCCTGCTGCAGGTGCGGTGGGTGTTATGGGCGCATTAGGAATCGGAGTTGGCGCTGGCTTACTTTGCTATTTTGCTGTACTTTTACGCCCGAGATTAGGTGTTGATGACTCTTTAGATGTCTTTGCTGTTCATGGAATTGGCGGTATTTGGGGAGCAATAGCTACTGGAATATTTACGGTAGAGGCTTTTGCTGGAGTGAAGGGAGTAATTGAGGGTGATTTTGCCCAGCTTGGAATCCAATTGACTGGCGTAGGTGCCACATTGGTTTATTCATTTATTGCGAGCTTGATCATTCTTAAAATCCTAGACTTAATACCTGGACTAGGATTAAGAGTTTCTGAAAAAGAAGAGGCCCAAGGTCTAGATGTATCGTCTCATGGTGAAAGAGCATATGTTCATGATGGGGCAGATTAAGAATTAAGAAAAGGAAGAGCGTTAGTTCGCATCTTAGAATGAGAGAAAAAAATGATTAGTATAGAAGCTGTTATTAGACCTGAGAGAGTTGGATCAGTTACTGCAGCTCTTGAAGCTGTAGGTTGTCAGGGTTTTTATTACTACAATGTAACTGGGCAAGGTAGGCAAAGAGGAGTTGAAGTTTTTGTTGGCCGTGGAGGTAGTATGGCTAGTAGATCCTCAGTGCCTAAAACTCTTGTGAGAACAGTGGTTAATGACGATTTGCAAGAAGCTGTAGTAAACGCAATTATTGATGCGGCAAGAAGTCCAGAGGATGGTGAGATTGGCGACGGGAAAATTTTCATATCACCTGTAGCGGATCTTGTCCGGGTAAGAACTGGAGAACGAGGCGAAGCAGCAATATAAATTAATGAGGGCCCGCACATATTGCGGGCCCTCATTAATTATTCTTCAAATTCATTTAATGCGTCCCACTTTGGAATAAGACCAAGTCCAGGAGTCAGAGGCATTGTAGTCCACCCTTGTTGAGGTCCTACGCATCCATCAAACAATATTTCACCACATTTCCACATTACATAATGGTATTCAATACGCCAGCCATTAGGCACCGCTGCCTGAAGGTGCATGTTGTGATGAGGCCATCCACCACCGTTTGCGATCGGAAGATTAAAGGAATGAGCCAAGGTTGCAAATTTCATCCCTTCAGAAAAACCACCGCAATAGGCTACATTAGGTTGCAAAATATCAACCGATTTGTTGACGAGCAAGTCACGCGCGCGGAATCGATGCCCTTCATTCTGCCCAGCAGATATGGGTATGCTAGTACGCATTCTTAGATCATGTAGTAACTGGGCATCATTTCCCCAAACGGGCTCCTCAAACCACTCGATATTACATTCCTCTACACTTTTAGCTAAATTCAATGCGTTATTAAATTGAAACATATAGTTTGCATCCATCGACAATTGCACATTAGGACCTATTGCCTCGCGAACAGCATGAATACGCTCCGAATCTTCTTTCCATCCTTGGTGGTCGCCGGCAACCCCAACTACCATTTTTAGTTTGTCTTCACCTTGTGCAACAAAATTTTTTGCTACTTGAATTAATTGTTCTTGAGTGTATTCTGGAAGCCCAAACGTGATGTATGCGGGGACTATAGGTTGTGCTCCTCCAAGTAATTTCCATACCGGCATGTTTGTGGCCTTACCTTTTATATCCCATAGTGCTATATCAATGGCACTAATTGCAGATGACCATGTTCCAGTCTGAGAGCGTGGATTATGCTCAGTGTATAGCTGATGCCATATTCTTTCAGTATCAAAAGGATCTGATCCTATAATCATCGGACCCATTTCAGTGTTGATGTGCTCTCGAACTGCATTTCTTTGAATAGGTCCTGAAATTCCATATCCTGCAAGACCATTGTCTGTTTCAATCGAACAAAAAACTAATGGCCGCATTACTGGTTCATCTAGAAGTGGTACAGGTACAGGTACGTTGTGGGTAGTTGCTACTACTTTTGTGATTTTCATCGAAATCCCCTCATTTGATTAAAATATTCCTATTAAAGCATAGCGTTTATGCATGGAATAGTGCCGTGTAGGACAATTACTACAGTCATGTTATAATGGAATTGAAATAAGAAAAGAGCGGAAATAGAAGGACTCGGTCCGTGGACCAGTAATGTTAAGTACTGAAACAAAACAACAAATTATTAGTCAATACCAGAAGAAACCAGGAGATACTGGTTCTACTGAAGTGCAAGTAGCACTTCTCTCTGAACGAATACGCGGCCTGACAGATCACCTCCGCCAGAATCACAAAGACCATGCAACACGAAGAGGTCTTTTGAAATTGGTTGGACAACGACGTCGTTTGTTACGATATCTTGCGAAAGAAGATGTTGGTCGTTATCGGAGCATTGTGGAAAGCCTAGGATTACGTAGGTAAATACACTTCGGCTCCAACACAACGTTAATTTACCCAATTCTGAGAGATATTTTTGTGTAGCGTGTATATGCGAGGAGAATACATGTCTACTTATCATGAGATTGAAATTGCAGGGCGAACGCTCTCGATCGAAACAGGAAAGCTAGCGCAACAAGCACACGGCTCTGCCGTTGTTAGATACGGCGATACGGTTGTACTAGTAACTGCAGTTATGGGGGGATCGCGCGAAGGGCTTGATTTCTTTCCGCTTACCATAGAGTACGAAGAGCGTTTGTACGCCGTTGGTCGGATCCCGGGAAGTTTCTTCAGAAGGGAAGGACGTCCCACGACCGAGGCAACTTTGGCTGCGCGTTTGACTGATCGACCACTTCGTCCAAGGTTTCCTAAAGGGATGCGTAATGAAGTTCAGGTAATAGTTACTGTCTTATCAGCCGATCAGGTTAATCAGCCTGACATTTTAGGAATAATTGGTGCTTCAGCAGCGCTCTCGACTTCACAANTTNCATTTANTGGNCCTGTAGCTGCGACGCGAATGGGATATTTAAATGAAGAAATAATAATTAATCCTACATTTGAGCAATTGGAAGAAAGTAAATTAGATTTGACTATTGCTGGTAGCCGTGATGCAGTAATCATGATTGAAGCAGGAGCAAAAGAAGTTAGCGAAGAAATTGTTTTGGAAGCATTAAGAATTGGACAAGAGACCAATGTCAAAATTATTGAATTACAGGACAAGCTAGTCAAAGAGATAGGTAAAACTAAAGAAGAAGTGATTCTCGCTCAGTCATCGGACCCAGATTTAGTCTCTAAAGTGGACGAGATTGTGCGCTCATCCATTGAGAATGTTATTGATCGGGGTGAAGGAAGAGGAGAACGAAATGAAAACATTAAGGCAGCAGAAGAATCTGCTGTCACTGCTCTTTCTGAAGAATTTGAATCTGCGGATATTGCGAAAGTTTTCGACGAGGTTCTCAAAAAAATAGTTCGTCAAAAAGTTATCAAAGAAGGTAAACGTCCTGATGGCAGGAAGCTTACTGAAGTTCGTCCATTATCAAGTGAAGTTGGATTATTGCCGCGTACTCATGGCTCAGCTCTGTTTCAGCGTGGCGAAACACAGATATTAACAATTGCAACTTTAGGCTCTCTCACCATGGAGCAAAAACTTGACGGATTGAACCCCGACGATACTAAGCGTTATATGCACCATTACAACTTCCCTCCTTATTCAACTGGTGAAGCAAGAAGAATGGGTACGGGTAGAAGAGAGATTGGTCACGGAGCTCTTGCGGAAAGAGCTTTATTACCTGTAATCCCTGATCAAGCTGAATTCCCTTATGCGTTTCGTGTGGTTTCTGAAGCCTTAGGTTCAAATGGTAGTACTTCAATGGGAAGCGTATGTGGCAGTACTATGTCATTGATGGATGCAGGTGTGCCTCTTATTCGACCTGTATCTGGCGTGGCGATGGGTCTTATGACTGATGAAGATGGCAATTTTCAGATCTTAACTGATATTCAAGGCGTGGAAGATTTCTTCGGGGATATGGATTTTAAGGTTGCTGGTACCACTGATGGAATTACTGCTCTTCAGATGGATATTAAAGTTGCAGGTATAACACAAGAAATTTTTCACCAAGCTCTAGCACAAGCAAAAGAAGGACGATCATTTATTCTGGAACATATGCTAAGTACGATTTCTGAGCCAAGAAGTGAATTGAACTCTAATGCACCAAGGATGACTCGCTTGAGTATTCCCGTTGATAAGATAGGAGCATTAATTGGCCCTGGAGGCAAGAATATACGAGGCATTATTGAAGCTACTGGGGCTACTGTTGATGTCGATAATGATGGTTCAGTCACGATTGGTTCATCTGATGGAACGTCTGCAGAAGAAGCTATAAAAATGATTGAGGGCTTGACGAAAGAAGTCGTTGCAGGTGAGCGATACACCGGTCAAGTCACTCGCATTATGAACTTTGGTGCTTTTGTTGAAATTCTCCCTGGTAAAGAAGGTCTTGTTCATATAAGCGAGCTCGATACAAAGCGGGTTGAGTCAGTTGAATCAGTAATCCAAGTTGGGGACGAAATAGACGTCTTAGTATATGAAATTGATCGCCAGGGAAGAGTCAATTTGTCACGTAGAGCGATTCTTGAGGATCTAAGCCCTGAAGACGTTATTGCAAGCCGACCAGCTCCGAGTGGCCGAAGTTCGAGTGGTCCTCGTGAATATGGTGACCGCAGAGGCGGTAGAGATAGAGATAGAGATAGGGATAGAGGTCCACGTCGTCCGAGAGATCACTAGCCAATAGGGCTTATTGATAGATGGTTTAAGTGCCAATTATTTGTAGGTAGGAAAAGCATGGGCTTTGTCAAAAGATTATTGTTCTGGGTAGTTTTTTCCTTGCCTTTGTGTGCAGGTTTAGGTGCAGGGGTTTCAGTTTTTTGGACGGAAGATGGTCGAATCGATATGGCTACTGCAGCGTTTAATGGGACCACTACAGGTTTGTGGTTAGGTATCTTTGGTGCCATTGCGGCTACGCTCACAAACTATTTAGGTCGCCATCGATTAAGAACAGTAGGTGGTTCAGAGTTCTTTACAGGGGTAATAATAATCTTTGGCTCGGCTAGCATTGGTTTACTGGTACTTAGAGAGTACGCCTAAGTACCTATAGGTAAATCGATTTCATACCCTGTAATTAGCTGGTCTAAAAATTCAGCTGTTTTAGCGTCGGCATCTACCAAAGGCAGACGTAAATTTCCTACATCAAATCCCACTTTATTTAAGCAATATTTTATAGGAATGGGATTGGATATTTTGAATAAACCTGTAGATATGGCTAATAGGCGTTCATGTTCACTCTGTGCTTTTTCCCAATNGCCCTGGACTGCTAATCGAATCATTTCTTGTATTTGTTTTCCGATAAGATGAGAGGCAACACTAATTACACCCCACCCACCAAGTTTTAAGACATCATATGTATCACTGTCGTTTCCGCTCCACACATGAAATCCCGGAGGAGAGTATTCAATAATTTCCCTGATTTGACTCAAATCTCCTGAAGCTTCTTTTGTGCCAATAATATTGGGTACATCGGTTGCTAACCGTATAGTAGTAAGGGGTGTCATATTAACAATTGTTCGACTAGGGACGTTATAGAGAATGCATGGCAATGACGTGCTTTCTGCAACTGCCTTGAAATGCTGGTATAGACCTTCCTGAGTAGGTTTGTTGTAGTAAGGAACCACAAGTAATTGAGCATCTGCACCTGCTTTTTCAGCCATTTGCGCTAATTTTATGGTTTCTCGGGTTCCATTAGTACCAGACCCAGCTATTATGGGAATATTATCGCCTACGCTTTTTTTGATTTCTGACCAGAGAGAAAAATTTTCTTCATGATCTAGAGTAGGATTTTCTCCAGTGGTTCCAGTTACCACAAGTCCCTCACTGCCAGAATTAATTAACGCTTTTGCGAGTAATTTTGCTTGAGAATAATCTACTTCTAAGGAGTGATTAAATGGGGTGACCATTGCTGTAAGCAATCTTCCGATATACATATTCCCTCCTCGCAAGCTAACTATATATTACGAATTCTTACCATGCGTTGAGTTTTACTAATTCTTCAGCTATTTGGATTGCGTTGGTGGCAGCACCTTTGCGCAAATTGTCAGAAACTATCCATAAGGATAGCCCGTTTTCTAGCGCAGTATCTTGTCTTATTCGACCCACAAAGACTTCGTCTCTTCCTGCACAATCTATTGGGGTTGGATATTTATTTTCTGTGGGATCGTCTACCACGATTACACCTTCATAATTAGAAAGCAATTGCCGTGCTCTTTCTGCAGTAATCGCCTTTTCAAACTGAATGTTCACGGATTCACTATGACATATATTTACGGGCACTCTTACACATGTCGCAGAGACCGGAAGTGTTGGACTATGCAGGATTTTACGAGTTTCGTTAAGCATCTTTGTCTCTTCTGATGTATAAGAATTTTGATTAAATGAACCAATGTGAGGAAGGAGATTGAATGCAATTTGGTATGGATACTGTTCTACTTCTATAGGNTCGTTATTCAAAACGCTTTTTGCTTGCTGGCTCAATTCAGCAACAGCGGCTGCTCCAGTACCTGATACAGATTGATAAGTAGAGACAATCACGCTAACAATCTTAGCCTCTGGCCGTAAAGCATCAAGAACCATAGCTAGTGGAGTCGTAGAGCAATTTGGAATCGATATTACACCTTTATGGTTCACTATATCAGTGGCATTTATCTCAGGAACTACAAGTGGAACCTCAGGGTCCATTCGCCAAACGCCACTATCGTCAATAACTACACAGTTATGCTCTTTTGCTGGAGGTGCCAATTGCCTACTAATGTCATCGTTTGCAGAAATAAAAGCGATATCACTCTCACTCAAAATATTTTCTGTGGTAGCTTCGACGGTAATTGATTGACCACGAAAATCTATTTTTTTACCAATTGAGCGCTCAGATGCAGTGAGCCTTAAACTACTCATAGGGAAATTTCTTTGCTCTAGAACTTCAAGCGCTACTTTGCCTACAGCGCCGGTAGCTCCAATTATTGTTACTCGTGGTTCGGCCACAATTCCTCCTAAGGAAATCTACTGTCTTAAATAGGCGTTAATCGTTATCCAGTAACTGGTCTAGTCCCACCGTAAAATCATGTAAGCTTAGAACTTTACGCACAGCCATAAGCACCCCCGGCATATAACATTCTCTATCATTAGTATCGTGCCGGATTATGAGTGATTGACCAGGGCCACCAAACGTGACCTGATGATGCGCTAATCTTCCCGGCATCCTCGACGAATGAATATTAATCCCATGTATGGAAGCTCCGCGAGCACCGGGGTATGGCTCTCTAGTAGGGTGATTTTGAGAGAACGGATCTGAGTGTGCATCGTGAATGGCATTCGCGATTTGTATCGCTGTTCCTGAAGGCGAGTCAATTTTATTTTCATGATGTTCTTCGATTAAATCAACATACTCAAAATAAGGTGCCGCCATGGCAGCAAGCTTACTTAATAAGACTGCTCCAATGGTGAAATTTGGTGCTATAAAACCAGGAATTTTATTGTCATTACATATGTCGGCAATATAGCGTAAATCTTTATCACTAAACCCGGTGGTTCCTATGACTGGACTTACCTTATGGTGAATTACATGGGGAAGCATGCCCAAACACGCAGCTGCTAAACTGAAATCCACAATGACGTCTGTTGAGTGCTCAGATAAAGCCTCCTCAACGTTATTGTAATAGGGTACTTCTAAAGAGATTTGGCCCTTATCAAGCTGATCAATTGCGCATGTTAGTTGCAGATCGGTAGCTTTGCTTACTGCTGCTATTACTTCACGTCCCACTCGCCCAGCAGCACCATGAACAGCAACTTTTATTTTTGTCTTATTAGGCATAGGACTTCACCACTCCATTATATCAACGGCTATGGCGTAAATCACGTGGGTTTATTTCCGCTCACCCATTCCCATTGAAGTACCGTCATTTTCACGCATCCGGGCAGCCATTTCCTCATCAACCCCCCGCCGCCATTCCCTTCTGGCTGGATCATCAACCGTGACATTTAAAGTACCGATTTTTTCGATTGTGAATTGAACTTGATCACCATGCTGTAAAGCGCCTAATCCTTGGTGGTTAGTTCCTGTGCTTATAACATCGCCAGGACCCAGATGAGCAATCCGAGTAATGAATTCAATACATTCAGGGATCTTATGGGCCATATCATCGGTGCTGAAGGCCTGTCTTTCTTCACCATTATTAGTAATATGCAAACTTATCGCATGAGGATTTTCGATTTCATCTTTTGTAATAATGAATGGGCCCATTGGCCCAAAGGTGGGCCAAGATTTTACTTGAAAAAAGCTTGTACGACCCCCCGGCTCAAAACCACGTGCAGAAACATCGATAAAACCGGTATAACCAAATACTTTATCCATAGCCTCTTTTTGAGAAACATTCTTAGCATCTGAGCCAATAATTACTGCTAATTCGGCTTCATGGTGAAAGATAGTGGCATTACAGTCAGGATCTAAGCGAACAGTATCGCCGTCTCCTATCACGCAGTCTGAAGATTTTTGGAATGCATCTATTTGAGGCATAGGCCGTTGTCCAAATTCTAAGTAATTTACAGCCATGCAAAAAATTTGATCTGGCCGGGGCAATGGTGGTCGAATTTTGACTTTTTCCAATGGTATACCTTCTGATACCGCGACAAGTTTTTCAAAGGGTTCTTTAAGTTTACTGAAATTTGCAATAATTAATGTCATTAATTCTTGGGCTCCGTGAGCATGCACCCCTTCAAGGACTTCCGATACATCAACAATATGGGTATCGTTTTTGACTACGCCCAATGTCCAGTCATTAAAAAAACCTAATTTCATGCCGCCCCCTTAACACTTCACTTTTGAAATTAACTTGTGACAATTGGTCGAATGATAATACTTTCGTCTCGTTTCGGACCAGTTGAGATTACATCAAAAGAACACCCAATAATTTCTTCCAAGCGGTTTATATAATTGAGAGCTTCTTCTGGTAAATCATGAATATCTGTTGCTCCTGCTGTTGGAGATGACCATCCTGGCATTTCTTCCCAGATAGGTAATGCGGAATTAAATTGCTTTGGTTGAGTGGGAAGATAATCAATTTTTTTACCATCTATTTCATATCCCACACATATTTTTATGGGATTGATACCATCTAGGACGTCTAGTCTAGTGAGAACAGCTGACGTGAACCCATTAACAATAGCAGAATACTTTGCAGTGATTCCATCAAACCAGCCAACGCGGCGGGGCCGCCCTGTGGTAGTTCCATATTCCCAAGCTTTCTCACGAATCTCATGCCCCATTGAATCATGTAATTCTGATGGCATTGGGCCTGCACCGACTCTTGAGGAGTACGCTTTGTAAACACCTATGATTCCAGCTATTTGATTAGGAGGAATACCTATAGCGTTACAGGCACCCCCAATAGAAACTGAAGAAGAAGTGACAAATGGATAAGTACCATGGTCTAGATCAAGCATTGCACCTTGTGCACCCTCTAAAACGATCTTTTCACCTTTGCTCAAGGAACCTAAAATCTTCTTCTCGACAGAGCTAATATAAGGCCGTAAAGCTTCGCCCCAACCTAGAGCTTCTTTATATAACTCATCAAAATTAATTGGGTCTGATTCGTAGATCTTCTCTAGGATACGATTTTTTGTTGAAAGTACAGGATTTAAACGCTCTGACAAGTACGTAGGGTCCAATAAATCGCCGACCCGAATACCTACTCGTGCAACTTTATCAACGTATGTGGGGCCAATCCCTCTCCCGGTAGTCCCTATAGCGTTGCCGCCACGCTCTTTCTCTTCGAGTTGATCGAGCATTATATGGTACGGCATAACTACATGTGCGCGGTCACTTACAAGCAGCCTATTAGTATCAACGCCCATCGAATGAAGATTCTCTAATTCAGATAAAAGTACAGGTACATCGACTACAACACCAGGACCAATAACTACATCTACATTCGTTCGAAAAATGCCAGAAGGAATTAGATGTAGGGCAAATTCACCTTTTTCATTAATTACGGTATGGCCGGCATTACTCCCCCCAGAATAACGCACGACCATATCGGCGCTCTCTGCGAGAAAGTCGACTATTTTACCTTTACCTTCGTCGCCCCATTGGGCTCCAACGATGCCGTATGCTGGCACCGGCATACTCCTATTGCCATTTAGGCAAAAATTTAACCTGTACTATTGTCACAGGCCGGTCGGAGTATAACAGACGTTTAGGATTTCGCGAGTCTATTTGCTAAATTGCTGAGAAAACACGATTGCACCGAGTGCTCCTGCATTAGCTCCTAATTCGGAGGGTACCACATCTACTGATTTCCATGAATCTGCATACGCCTGCTGATGCATGAGTTTTATTGCCGGGGTAACATAATTTTCCCATTGATTAGAAAGTCCGCCACCAATAATGATTTTCTCGGGACTTAACACGTTTACTATAGATGTTAACCCTGTCCCCAAATAAAAAATTGCATCGTCTATGATTTGGTTCGCTAAATCATCTCCATCAATTGAGGCACTGAATATGTCTTCTGCAGTAAGTTTTTGTGCGCGCGAAGATTCAACAATGCGCTTGAGTGACGAATTCTCGCCCATGTCGATACGTTCTTTTGCGATGCGCGTCAGTGCACTTCCTGAACATAAAGACTCCCATGCTCCCGGTGTAGCACTTTTTCCATAAGGGCCCAATGCATTAATGGTCATATGACCTAATTCACCTGCGTATCCTGAGCTACCTGTCCATAACTTGTTGTCAATGATGATGCCACCACCGATACCTGTACTAATAGTGATAAACACAAAATTATTTACGAATTTGCCAGCACCAAAAGCTTTTTCTCCAAGTGCAGCTAAATTTGCATCATTTCCGACGTATATGCTCGGAGTTAACATTTCTCTAAGCATTGATCCCACGGGAGTATTAACCAACGTGGGTAAATGCGGAGAATAAATAATTGTTCCGTTACTAGAATCGATTGCACCTGCAGCAGCTAGCCCTATAGTGTCTACATGATTTATTTTAATACCTGCATTATCTGCTGCTTCAGTCGCTGTATATGCCAATGACTTAACTATGCTAGTAGCGTCACTTAGTGCGGGTGTTTTTCTTGTGGCGGTACCATAAATAAGCCCATATTTATTTGCTATAACAGCTAATATTTTAGTACCCCCAATATCAATTCCTATGTGATATTTTTCATTCAATTGGTACACCTTCTGGTAATCTAGCTGTTGAAGACATCATGTACTGTGCTGTTGTGCAGAGCCGAAGTATCATTAGATAGTAGTCTAATTCAAATGATATCCCTAGAAAATTGGGCAAATTGGAGGAATCCACATGTACGATCGATCTAGTCAAGACATGGGGAATATTATTGGCTTGGACCATTTAAATTTGACTGTTCCTGACCAGCAAGTTGCAACCTTATTCTATATTGTGGGTTTAGGTTTCACTCGGGATCCTTATATGACGGTGGGGCTGAATAACATGTGGGTTAACATCGGTAAGCAGCAAATACATTTGCCTACCCGTGAATCTCCACAGGTTTTNCGTGGTCGTATTGGTTTAGTCGTACCTGAAATTGAGGACTTAGCTATACGTCTTAGTGATATTCAAGCACAGCTAAATAATTCTAAATTTGCTTATGCCAAGCATGATACTTTTATTGATGTTATTGATCCATGGGGAAATAAATTCCGATGTCATCAACAAGGATTGCACATGGGTGGTGGAAGCATCGGACTTGAATATCTAATGTTTGATGTTCCTGTCGGAACATCTTCAGGAATTGGTCTTTTTTACCAAGAAATTCTCAGGGCAAATGTGGTGTTTAAAGATAGGAGGGGTGCCAAATCAGCTACTGTAAATTCCGCAGGAGCTAGCCAGGCATTGATTTTTAGGGAATCGGATGCACCGCAGCATCCGTATGATAATCATCATATAGCCATCTATATTTCAGATTTTTCTCAACCTCATCAAAGATTACAAGAAATGGGGTTAATTACTGAAGAAAGCAACGAATCTCAATACAGATTTGCGTCGATTATAAATCCTAACACGAGTGAAAAACTCTATGATCTTGAGCATGAAGTTCGAAGCTTGATACACCCTTTGTATGGACGTAAATTAGTGAATAGAAATCCAACGCAATCGCTACAGCATTACAAACAAGGATCAGATTCTTTATAAGGGATTTAAGCGCTGAATTATATTGAATTTTTAGTAAATGTATAGAGGGGGTATCTGCAAAATAGTTGATAGATAATTTAGGGAATTTCCCAGAAAAATAGCAATTAGTGAAACAGAATATTGTAAAGATAAAATTTTGAGAATGAGTCAATGTTTAAATTGCTATTTCTCTCTGAATTTTCAACTAGATAAAAATGTGTGTGATGAGTGAAGATCAAATAATGAATACATATTCGCAATCGGGCGTGGACACAGATGCTGCAGGCAAAGGGCTTTCGGGTTTGCTCAGATGGGTATCTGAGACCAGTGAATTTACTGGAAACCGAGGGAAACAAATCGCGCCTTCAGGTTTTTTTGCGAATGTATTGGAGATTTCTGAAAATCTCTCAGTAGCTATATCAACTGATGGAGTTGGGTCGAAAAGCGTTTTAGCGCAAATTACAGGAAATTTTGAAGTTATTGGCTGGGATTGTATTGCCGTAAACGTAAATGACATTATTTGTACTGGTGCTATGCCATTAGCTATTGTTGATTATATTGCACTACAGTATCCACATGAAGATCTGTTATCTGAGCTTGGGCGAGGTATGCGAAATGGTGCAAAAAGAGCTAATGTTGCAGTAGTCGGGGGTGAATTATCTCAGCACCCGGACACTCTTATTGGACCAAGAGATGGATATGCATTTGATATATCTGCCACATGTATTGGGTTGCTAGATAGACCTCCCGTAACTGGCTCGCAGATAGAAAGCAACGACGTAATTTTAGGCTTTCCAAGTAACGGAATTCATGCGAATGGATT
The DNA here is from genome assembly GCA_009391465.1 of SAR202 cluster bacterium. Taxonomy (GTDB): domain Bacteria; phylum Chloroflexota; class Dehalococcoidia; order Lucifugimonadales; family Australimonadaceae; genus UBA2963. The sequence goes on along the minus strand of VFHU01000009.1, from coordinate 35,264 downwards.
GACCTTAGCCCGGCAAATATTTCAGGTCACGGACTCATCCTCCTTGAATCGACGTATCAATGGTTCTAATAATTTTATTGGAGAAGAACTTTTACGTCCCACAGCTATTTATGTTCCGCAGGTGAAAGCGATGCTTGATTCAGGTGTTGATGTGCATGGCCTTGCTCATATATCTGGAGACGGNTTTTTAAATTTGTTACGGTTAGACGCGAATGTTACTTACCGGATTGATAATATGCCGACTGTTCCAAATGTATTCAATGCCATGCAAGAAGCGGGGAAAGTGAGTATTGAGGAAATGTTTCATGTTTTTAATATGGGCGTAGGTTTTTGCGCTGTTGTGCCGCAAAACCAAGCCGACCTTGCAATGTCTGCTATCAAGGACATTGGCGATCATGCTCAAATTATTGGCTATATTGAAAAAGGTGATCGGCAAGTAATAGTAGAGGATTTTAATCTATTAGGAATTGAGGGCGGGTTTTCGACTTTATAGATCGTAATAACTTGATAGTAAATTGAACGAGTGTAGAATCCGCAATGGACTACTACTCTCATTTTGGAGAACTAACGTGGCTTTGTACGAAGAATTAAAAATTTTTTCTGGCAACTCTAATAATTATTTGGCAAATCAGGTTGCAGGTTACCTTGGCATTAAACTCGGGGCTATCGAAGCCTTCAAGTTCAGTAATGACAATACATTTATCCGTATCCAGGAGAATATTAGGCAACGAGATGTATTTTTAATGCAATCTTTCAGTATGCCTGTGAATGATAGCGTCATGGAAATGCTAATTATGATAGACGCGGCTAAGCGCGCATCTGCGGGTCGAATTACAGCTGTAATTCCGTACTATGGATATGGTAGAACAGATAAAAAAGATCAACCTAGAGTCCCTATCACAGCAAGATTGATTGCCGATTTACTTACAACTGCAGGTGCAGATCGTGTTTTAACGATGGACTTGCATGCAGGTCAGATCCAAGGGTTCTTTAATATTCCGGTCGATGAACTGACAGCTTTGCCTATCATCGTTAATTATTTTGAGAATCTTAATCTTCAAGATCCAGTGGTGGTAGCAGTTGACATAGGTATTTCGAAACGTGCGAGAGACATGGCTGAAAAATTAGGTGTCCCGCTCGCAATTATCGAAAAACGACGTATGGGTAATCAAGACAAGTCAGAATTGCTTAATATCATAGGTGAAGTAGNAGGTAGAACCGCAATATTAATGGACGATGAAATCGATACAGGTGGAACAATGATCAATGCAGCTAACGCGTTGTTAGATGCCGGCGTGCTTAGCGTTTATGCTTCTTCGACACACGCTGTTCTTTCTGGCGGAGCTCCTGCGAAATTTCAAGAGAGCCCAATTAAAGAGTTAGTATGTACAGATACAATCCCATTTACTCCTGATAAAGACGTACCAAAAATTAAAATAGTTAGTGTCGCATCCGTTTTAGGAGAGGCTATTCATAGAATACACAGTGGAATGTCTGTCGGAGCAATGTTTGATAAGTAATTTATGGTAAACGATTGGTCTTTTGCGCGATATGATTTGGGATCCTGTAACTTAGTGGAACCACAGTTCGTAGGTATACCGGGATCTAGAACTTTTCGATTATATGTTCAAGGTGAAACAAAATCTGCTCTTCTTTGGTTAGAAAAAGAAGAGTTGTATGAATTAGCCTTAACGATAAAACAACTACTGCGTGCTCCTATACGAGAAACAGGAGAACCAGCATATAGCGCTGATCAGAACCAATACGTTGACATCGAACAGAAAATTAACGGATTGTCATTGGGGGTTGATAAGGAAACCGGTTCTTATATGATTCTAGCCTCTTTCTCCGGATCGTTAGAAGATTCAGTACTTATGTGGCTAGAGCCAAATATACTGAATTGGCTTGCCGATCGTGCATTCGAGATACATGGTGCAGGTCGTTCAAGATGCCCCTTGTGCCATTCTCTAATGTCTAACGACAAAGATCATGCCTGCCCACGTTATAACTGATGGTTTTATATTCTAATTATCCTGAGGAAGAGTTAATTAACTCGGTCACATATTTCCCCATGTCGCTAGAAGATGCTGAACATTTCCTGTTAGATGCTGATCTTGGCGATGGTTGGTTACACCCTCGTGCATCGAACTATACGTTTGTGATGGAATTACACTCAGATAAAGGGAAAGGGCTGGCTGTCTATAAGCCTCAATTAGGAGAAGCCCCACTATGGGATTTTCCTCAAGGGAGTTTATATTTACGAGAATGTGCTACCTATGAATTTAGCAAAGCGTTGAAATGGGAAATAATCCCTCCAACAATTAGACGTGAAGGTGAGGCTGGAATAGGGTCTCTTCAACTTTTCATTCCTAACGATCCAAACTCCAATTACTTCACTTTTTTTGAAGATCATAAAGAAAAACTACTTCAATTAGCTGTACTGGATGTATTACTTAATAATGCTGATCGTAAGGGTGGGCACTGCCTACTTGCCACCAATGGGGAAATTTGGGCTATTGATAATGGACTCACATTTCATGTCCAGCACAAATTGAGGACTGTAATTTGGGATTTCGCAGGAGTGGTAATTCCGCACAACTTAGTTAAAGATATGAAAAATGTTTACCGGAACTTAAAAAAGCATGAAGAGAAATCAATAATGAATTGCTTTCTAACCACTGATGAAATAAACGCTCTGCTTGATAGGTTATCTAATTACATAAATCACCCAATGCTACCATTTCCTATGAGCAGAAAAGATTTACCATGGCCTGTAGTTTAGAGGCAGATTTTATTGTCGGCCAATAATTGACTTAATCTTATATTTAATGTCACGTATGGGGTACGATTTTATAGAAAGACCAGAGGATATCCTATCTACGGTACTCTTCCTCCCTAGCATTAAAGTTGCTTTCCAGCGTCGCAGCTCACTTGGTGTAGGGGATAAGACTGATTGATTGTTGAATGATTCAAATTCTATCCAGTTCCGGTTTTTTTGTTCACGAATTACTGCGGCGCCTCCCGCTTCTAATACCAACAGTAGACCTGGAGCAATATCCCAAACTGCTGGGCCACTAGAAATAATATAGTCGGTACTTCCCTTTGCTGTCATAGCCAATTCATATCCAGCACTGCCAAGACTCCTTAGATCGCCAAGTTGCCTGCGCAGATTTTTTTTATGGGAAAACATTCGCAAAAAATAACCTGGTACAGAAGCCATTAATCTGCTTGGTTCAGAATTGTTTATGAAAAACTGAACACCATCTTCGAAAGCGCCACCTCCCTTACAGGCGTGTAAAACAGTTCCATTTTTACTGCCTATTTTGGGTAGATAAATAGCACTTACTAAAGGGATCCCGTTAAATAATAGGCACAGCATTGAAGCGAATATGGGTAAGTGATGAAGAAAATTGGAAGTCCCGTCTAAAGGGTCAACAACCCAGGTGAATTGCCCTGCTTCATCAGATTGATTTTCAGTTTCCTCTGTAACGACCGTATGTCCAGGAAAGTGTTTGCTGATCTGATTAAGAATGAATTCATCGGCAGCATGATCTGCGTCAGTTACTGGGTTCCTGCCATTGGCAGATTTGTAGTCTACCGATAGTGGTTTATCAAAGTATTGGAGGAGCAAATCACCGGCGCCACTTATGATGTCAACAGCTTGAGACTCGATTTCCTTCAATTCTTTTTGATTGAGCATGATTCCATTCATTCTACATGGACTGTAGGGTAGTAGTGCAATTGATATACTCCAATTTAAACGTAATATCGAGGTAATCATGTCGCAGCGTGTCTATAAAGTAATATTTATCAATGGTGATGGCATAGGACCAGAATTGATGACCTCAGCGCTTACCGTTTTGCGCTCTGTGGAATCAAAATTTAGGTCTGTGAAATTTGATATAGATTTTCACCCTGGTGGAGCTGAATATTTTAAAGAAACGGGTATTAATTTAAACCCAGCGACTCTGAAAGCAATTAAAAATGCTCATGCGACCATGAAAGGACCTGTGGGCTTACCAGACGTCAGGTTCCCCGATGGGACCGAAGCAGGAGTGCTAGGAGGAGTACTCCGTACAGGGCTTGATACATATGCAAATGTTAGGCCGGTTAGACTTTTGCCTGGCGTGGAGGCTCCTATAAAAGCAGATCCCGGAGATGTTGATTACGTTATTGTTAGAGAGAATACCGAAGGGTTATACCTATCACGAGGAAAAGGGGTACAAACAGATACAGCTGCTGCTGATACATTGATGATCACAAGAAAAGGAACAGAACGTGTAGTACGTCGCGCATTTGAAATTGCTGAAAAGCGTCAAGGTGCTCCAGCGGATGGGATGAAACGTGTCACCTGTGTTGATAAAGCAAATGTATTACCTTCAATGGCATTCTTTAGAAGAATTTTTAACGAAATTGCAGAAGATTATCCACATATTTTGGCGGAACATATTTATTCTGATGCAGCAGCACAGGCTCTTGTTCTTAACCCAGGTCATTTTGATGTGTTAGTAATGGAAAATTTTCTTGGAGATATACTTAGTGACTTAGGTGGCGCTACTGTGGGAGGGATTGGTTTGTGCGCATCTGGAAATGTCGGAGATAAGCATGCTTACTTTGAACCGATCCATGGCTCCGCTCCAGATATTGCAGGCCTTGATAAAGCAAATCCAATTTCGCAAATATTGACATTGGCGATGTTGTATGACCACTTAAATGAATTCGACGTTAGTACTGCAATCAGAGGAGCTATTAATGATGCTCTCGTTTCCGGTGAGCTACAAATAAATAATTTAGGACAGCCAAAAGGGGGAACAACAAATGCAGGGGAATTGATAGCTGCTAGGATATAAAGTACTACCAAACAGCCTTATCATCTTGCCTTGGAAGTGCCCATTTCTCCTTTTCAGTTCCTCCTCGTAATTCTTTGGGGAGAACGAAAACTACGTCTTCTTTTGTGAATTCAAGATTTTCAATTGAATCTGGTTTCAAAAAATTGATAACTTCTTCTACTAACGACTCAGGTGTTGATGCTCCTGATGTCAAACCTATTGATTGGGCTCCCTTTAGCCATTTGGGATCAATATTGCTTGCATCATTAATCAAAAATGATGGAACGCCTGAAAGTTCAGCCACTTCGCGAAGTCTATTACAATTAGAGCTATTTTGAGCTCCAATTACAAGAACGACATCGACTTTTTCAGCTAGTAACTTGGTAGCTTCCTGCCTATTAGTTGTCGCGTAACAGATATCATTTCTTGCTACTAAGTTTGGGAATTGACTATGAAGAGTATTAATAATTTCCTTGGTGTCATCGACACTTAATGTGGTTTGAGTTAAGGCCACAACTTTATTAGGGTCAGTCACATTGAGATTAACTGCATCATCTCCATTTTCGACAAGTATTGACTTATCCGGAGACTGCCCCATTGTTCCAATTACTTCAGGATGCCCTTGATGCCCAACTACGACTATAGAGTAACCTTCCATAGAATATTTTTGCGATTCATTATGAACTTTTATTACTAACGGGCATGTTGCATCAATTATTTTTAAATTGCGATTTTTTGCGGCATCCCAAATTTCCGGAGCCACTCCATGTGCACTGAATATTACGGTGTTCCCTTCAGGAACTTCATTTATTTCTTCAACAAACACTGCGCCTTTAGAAATTAAGCTGTTTACAACATATTGATTGTGAACAATTTCATGGCGGACATATACAGGGGAGCCAAATTTTTCTAAAGCAATTTCTACAATATCAATCGCTCTGACAACCCCAGCACAGAAACCTCTAGGCGCACTTAATATTACTTTCATTAAACCTCATATTAATCATAACAAGAGTAATGTTATTCTTCATTCCTATAGAGGTGTAACAATAGTCTATAATTGAATGGGGTATTTAGATTTTGCATATAGATAATGATGAAGTTTTAATTCTCTATAATTCGGATTCAAAATTAGCATTGCCTTTGGCGAATAAACTTGCAGAGAAATTGGGAATCAAGCATTCTTTACTTTCCACTCATGATGATGGACCAGTTGATTTGCCTCAAAATGCCAGGTTGCTGGTAACGATTGGTGGAGATGGTACGTTACTGCGTGCAGCTCGGATAACTGCTGGACACAATATTTCTTTGTTAGGAGTTAACCTGGGACGTTTGGGTTTTTTGACAGAAATTGAGGCAAATGATGCTATCCATCAAGTCCCTCAGTATTTAGCGGGAGACGATGCCTTTTGGATTGATGAGCGTCGAATGATAAGGTCTGAAGCCTTTAATTTGGGCAATGTGAATGATGCGGTCCATGCACTGAATGATATTGTAGTTGGCCGAGGACGTATTGCTAATCTTTCTCGAATCGGCGTTTCGATAAATGATGCTGAACTTACTACGTACCAGGCAGATGCTGTTATTGTCGCTACAGCAACAGGCAGTACCGCCTATGCTCTATCTGCCGGCGGCCCAATTTTGTATCCGTTATCTAGTGATATTGTGATTGTTCCAGTGGCTACACATGGCGATTTGGACGCCCCAGTTGTAGTTCCTGGTAGCAGTAAAATTAAATTGGAAATCAAGAGCGAGCATGATGCTTTTATGACTGCCGATGGTTTCATAGATATTCCTATGTCTCATGGTAGCTACATCGAAATAAGCAGTAGCCCACACACGACCCAATTTCTGAGAAAAGGTTCACCAGATAGTTTTTATGAAACATTAGTCTATAGACTCCGAAGAGGGTCTGAGCAGTCTATGAATTTAGCCAGAAAGCTTGCTGAGGAAGATGCGAAGAGATTTGGATCAAACTGAGCCAACCATTCGAATAATGAACGAATTTGTAGGATCTAGAGTTCATGTCCGCCAAGAGGTCATTCGGCTTGATGACGGAACCGAATCCATAAGAGATGTGATTTATCATCCTAACTCGGTAGTCATTGTCCCTATTGATCAAGATAAGAATGTCGTAATGGTTCGGCAATTTCGTAAAGCAGCAGGAATGAAATTACTTGAATTACCGGCTGGAGTTGTCGAGGGTGATTTTAGTTTAATTGACGCGGCTCGACGTGAACTTCGTGAAGAAACAGGACAAAATGCTGAGAGACTGGTCTTACTTGGAGACTTTTTTGCTGCCCCCGGAACGCTTACTGAAAGGCTCTATGCTTTTTATGCAGATGCTTTATATGATGATCCGTTACCTGCAGATGATGATGAGCGGATTAATATTGAAAAATTCCCTCTTCAAATTGTAAAAGACATGATTTTATCGGGCGAAATTATTGATGGAAAAACCATTGCTGCACTTTTTCTTGCACAAAAATTATTAAAGGAACATTAATTTTTTGAGAAATCAGTTTTTGTAGTGTACTGATATTTATTTTGTAGCAACTTTCTAGCTTCTTTTATAAGTTCGAGTTCGTCCCAAAGCCGATCAAAAGTGGGCGATTCAAGTAATTTTTGCTGCTTAATCGGGTTTTCTTGGAAAAGCTGGGCGACTTGATATGAGAGTATCAATGGATCATTTGGTAAAGGAACATCACGAATATATCCTCCTTGTGCNGCAATGAATTGCTTGACCAGAGAAATTGCATCATGCCGGACGTTTTCAGCTAAAGATGGATCAATCATTTCGTCACTTCTATCTTCCATGTATTCGACATCTGCCGATAGGTAAGGCAAATCCCTATGGAATGAAATTACTTTAAATCTGTAGCCACCAATCGCGGTTAATTGGATTCTTCCATCTGATGTTTCCTGCGTATTCAAAATGTGCGCTGTTGTTCCAATTTCATAGGGATTGATTTCGTTATCCCCCACTTCTAATCCTTCTTTCAGGAGCAATACACCGAAGGGTTCATTAGATTCAGTACATTCTTTGACTAATTGGAGGTACCGTGCCTCAAAGGCAACNAAAGGCAATTCCATTCCAGGGAATAGAACAACTGATTGTAACGGAAAGAGCCTTAAATACCGGGGGTTTTCTTTATTGTGCATTTGAAAAGTCTACACATTCTAAGCATCGTGATAAAGTAATGGTAATGTTGTTATAAAAAATGTTAACGAGGTAATTATGGTTGATCAAATAACTAAGGAGACTTTTGATTCAGCTCAAAAGTGCTCCCCGTTCTCGCAGACTAGTGGTGATGAGGCGATTGGTCAGGCCAGATTTCCAGAATATTTAATTTTNCTGGAATCAGCNTTGCCATGGCCATCTAATTTTGTCGAATCTGACTCTATGCCAAATGGTGTTCTCAACGTGACTAAAGAGATTAGCGAAGCTGGTCAGGACGTCACTTTATTAGGTTTGGTTCCCGATGAAGAATATTCAGAAGAGGGTTTCCGCCATGTGATCCGATGGTCGCGACCCGAAGGATTGTTTTCAGAATTTCAAAAAGATGATTATTTAGTTCCTGAAGAGCAGGTTGCTAGCTTGATTCGGGCTTTGCAATTAAGCAATGAAGATCTGGTAAATTTTGATTCGTATAAACAAAATTCTGCAAATAATCGTGAATTCTTTATTTGTACTCATGGAGCAAGAGACGCATGCTGTGGGACGTTTGGCTTTCCTGCTTACCAAAAACTGCGAACACAATTTGCGAATGAAAATGTTCGCGTATGGCGCACTAGTCACACCGGTGGACACCGATTCGCGCCAAATGTTTTGGAGTATCCAGTTGGGATATATTGGGCTTGGGTCACAGGCGATAGCTTAAAAAATGCGGTAAATCGTGAAGGTGACGTCAACAATTTGTACAATCAAATGCGTGGATGGGCTGGTGCTGGTCGATTAGAGCAGGTTGTAGAACGTGAAATTCTTATGCTTGAGGGCTGGAAATGGCTCAACTATGCAAAGCGTGGCACAACCTTTGCGGGCGGCGAAACTTATGAATCGCCTGCTTGGCTTCACGCAATTGAACAAGCTGATGTGGAGATACAATTTGAAGCACCGGATCAAAGCGAGAAAGGCACATATAAAGCGCATCTGGAATATACGGGAGATGCTCCATTTGGAGGATGCGGAAAAACTTTAGGATTTGAAAGACAATTCAAAGTAACCTCTCTTGAAAAAATCTTAGGCTAACTTTGAGCTTTATAAACTTTTGTTAAGGACTATCTGAATAGATACCTATTTAGGAATTGCTTGTGCTTTTGCAGGTCTGCTGTCGTGGGGAGTAGCAGATTTCCTTGCTGCACAGGCTGCTAGAAAAATCGGATCGTATTCTGTAGCCCTGTGGGGCTATGTTTTTGGATCTTTATTCGCAGTGCCGCTCGTGATCTTCCAATTTTTGGTACTAGATTTTGCAATAAATTTCCAAGGCTTAATTATCTGGTCTATAGCTTGTGGACTTGTTAATTCCTCTGCTTATCTTGCTTACTATAAAGCTTTGGAGATAGGACCAGTTTCTATAGTTTCTAGTGCTGTCTCAGGTTGGCTGGGTGTATGTGTTCTTATTTCAGTAATTTTCTTTGGAGAATCTACCACTTTAGCTCAAGTGGGGTGCATGGTCCTGATATTAGCCGGGATTATCCTCTTATCTCAGACTACTAATAAAGGGGAAATTATTGGATCAGCCCTGGGCTGGTCGATTTTAGCTATGGTGATACTAGGGTGGGTATTGGCTGCTTTACCTCAACTATCAGACTCTGCGGGCATATTCCTTCCAGTATTCATATTGAAATTTTTTGGCGGTATTGGAGCACTTGTAATTCTCAGAACTACAAAAATACCAATAACATTGCCGCATGGCCGGAGTATATGGCTGATAATTGTATTAGTTGGTTCAATTGATTCTGCGGGCTTTATTTTTTTCGCTATGGGTGTAATTTTTTTGCCTGTAGTAGTCGTTGCACCAATTGTTGCAGCACATCCCATGGCAACTGTGATTCTTGCGTATATGATCTTTCGAGAGAGATTGAGAACGATTCAGTGGGTAGGGGTTATGGTTACACTGTCAGCAGTGATTACATTGAGTGCATTGTATGGTTAAAAATTAAAGAGGTGTGATATGTATGTTTTGATGGTTAATTTGAAAGTGAAACCTGGTAGAGCAGATGACTTCATCGAAGCAGTTAAGTTAGATGGTATCGGTACTACTTCAAATGAAGAAGGAAATTATCAATTTTCTGCAATCCGCGACCAGTCAGACCCGGATCGTTTTTTTCTTTTTGAAGTGTATAAAGACGAAGAGGCATTAGAAGAGCATCGACAGATGCCTCACTTTTTAAAATACCGAGAGGCTACGGAAGGTATCTATTTAGAGGAACCTATCCGATATTTTTGTACAAATGTTTTTCCGGATAATGCTTGGTGGACGGAGAGATAGCAAATAATGGTGGCTAAGTGCCCTTTTTTTTATGGTTGGGTCATTGTTGGGGTCGCATTTATTGCTTCTGGAATTGGTTCAGGAGTGGCCATATGGGGCCCCAGTGTTTTATTAGTCCCTATGACAGAAGATTTGGGATGGTCGAGATCGGCGTTTTTTTCAGCATTTTTTGTAAGAGAAATTCTAATTGCTATTGCAACTCCCTTTATTGGCCCCTTTTATGATAAGAAGCACGCTCCACGAGTATTCGCTTTTTTGGGCGCGATTCTATTAGGGCTGTCTACTGCGCTTATAGGCCAAGTAAACACTTTATGGCAATTTATTGCACTGTTTGGGGTAATGGGGGGCGTCGCTGAGCTCGGAAGTGGGTTTTTTATTTCGCAGGCATTAGTACCTAAGTGGTTCATCATAAAACGCGGTCGTGCACTTGGTTTTTCCATTATGGGCGTAGGCCTTGGCGCTCTGGTTTTTCCTTCAGCTATTTCTATTCTTATNANCGAAGTTGGATGGCGTGATGCATGNCTTTGGTTCGGGATAGTTGTTGGGAGTATCTCTATATTCCTTGCATTTCTGATACGTACTAATCCTGAAGACGAAGGATTACTCCCTGATGGAATAAAGGTAGATAAAGTACTGACCTCAAGCCAAAATATGGAACATCTTGAAGAAATATCTCTTACACGAAAGCAGGCTGTTAAGCGCCCTGCATTTTGGTTACTGCTGACCTCATTCAGTCTAGTTGGTTTAGGAATTACAGGGTTCCAGAGTAATTGGCATCCTTTTTTAACGGAAGTAGGTTTTGGTCCTGCAGAGGCTGCTTTCGGTATAGCAATCTATGGTCTTATGTCCGGTATCGTCCGACCTGGTTGGGGGATTCTTGGTGAACGCTTTCCTGTACGTTATTTACTGGCAATATCTACGCTCTCTACTTCAATCTTAATAGTTATTTTCCTTAATGTTCGNGGGNTGAATGCTCTAGTTATTATTATGTTTATGGCAGGAATTGTAATGGGCGGGTTTTTAATATTAAGAGCGTTGTTAGTTGCTAATTACTTTGGTAGAAGGCATATTGGGGCAATAAATAGCTTATTTAGACCATTTTCTATGGGTACTGCTGCACTAGGACCTATTCTTTTTGGAGCCTTGCATGATACATATGGGAATTACGAAATAGCTTTCATATTGGCGGCTTTGGCTTGGGGATTAGCTGGAATTCTTATTATTCTTGCTAAACCCCCGCTTCGTGATAGCACGAATGAAAAATCCTCTTAGGTGAGAGTAGTGAATACTGACGAAGGACAAAAACAATTAGAAGGGAAAGTATTATGGGAGCCCTCGGTTACTAGAAAGAATTCTACGAATTTATTTCAGTACCAGAATTGGCTATCAGAATCCCGAAACCTTCAATTTGATTCTTATAACGATTTATGGCAGTGGTCAGTTGATCAGATCCCAGAATTTTGGGGATCGTTATGGGAGTATTTTCAGATAAAGTCCGTGAATGGATATAAGAATGTGCTCAATTATGGACCACAAGGGAAGCGCTTAGAAAAAGCCAAATGGTTCACTGGCTCTGAGCTGAATTATGCAGAGCATGCACTGCGCTTTCGAGACGATAAAGTGGCAGTAGTGGGGGTCGATGAATCAGGATCAAAGGTTGAATGGTCACGGCTTGATTTGTTTATAAAAACTGCAGAAATTGCAGCTGGTTTGCGCAGTATGGGAGTAGGCCGAGGGGACTCGGTTGTTGCATTTATGCCTAATATCCCTGAGACAATTGCCGCGGCGCTTGCAGTAGCTTCTATTGGAGCTTTTTGGTCAAGTTGTCCTCCAGAATTTGGTACACGAAGTGTGATCGATCGCTTTCATCAATTACAACCTAAGGTTTTATTAGCTGTAGATGGATATAGATATGGAGGCAAATCGTTTACTGTGGATAATGCTATTAGGCAAATTCAGGAAGAAATACCAAGCTTACAAATCACAGTGGTATTGCCATATTTAGATAAGGATCTGCAATTAACTGCAGATGATATAAAGAATTCACATCCGACTATATTGTGGCATGACATGCTAATCCCTGATCAAGAATTAGCATTTGAACAGGTTTCCTTTGATCATCCATTGTGTGTTGTTTATTCATCGGGCACTACAGGGGCTCCAAAAGCTATTGTTCACGGTCATGGTGGAGCAATTTTGGAGCATATGAAATTACTTTCACTTCATATGGATCTAGGTGAAAATGATCGTTTCTTTTGGTTTAGTACGACTGGCTGGATAATGTGGAATATATTAATGAGTGGTTTGCTCGTTGGTGCATCTATAGTTCTTTATGACGGTAATCCTGGATATCCCGATTTGAGGTCATTATGGAAGGTGGCACAGGATACTCAAATTACTTGTTTTGGAGTAAGCGCTCCCTATATTCAATCGTGCTTAAAAGCAGGGTTGGAACCAGGCCATGAGTTTGATTTAGAGAAATTAAAGACTATCGGCTCGACGGGGGCTCCTTTATCCCCAGAAGGGTTTGAGTGGGTGTACCGTAAAGTAAAGGACCAACTTTTACTTGCTTCTGTAAGCGGAGGTACTGATGTGCTCACCGCATTTTTAGGCGGAGGACCGACGCTACCTGTAGTTGCAGGTGAATTACAATGCAGATGCTTAGGTTGTAAAGTCGAAAGTTTTAATGAACTTGGGTATTCAGTTATAGGCGAAGTTGGCGAACTAGTAGTGACTGAACCGATGCCTTCAATGCCACTATATTTTTTAAACGACCCTGATGGTCAACGATTTCACGAAAGCTATTTTGACGTATACGTTGATGTATGGAGGCATGGTGATTGGATTAAAATTAACAAAAATGGCACTTCGATAGTCTATGGAAGATCAGACTCAACTTTAAATAGAAGCGGCGTACGAATGGGAACGAGCGAATTTTATCGCGTGATTGAGGAATTTCCCGAAATTGCTGATAGCTTGGTTATAGACACAAGTCGGTTAGGCGTTGAAGGGAAATTATTGCTCTTTGTGGTTCTACAGAATGACGTTCAATTGACTGACGATTTGAAATCAAAAATTGGGATCGCTATTCGTTCGAATTTATCACCGCGGCATGTTCCTGATGAAGCTTATTCAATAAACGAAGTTCCTCGAACACTCAATGGTAAGAAATTGGAAGTTCCTGTTAAGAAAATATTAAGCGGGACTAACGTAGAAAAGGCTGTCAGCAAAGATGCTTTAGTTAATCCACAGTCATTAGATTTCTTTGTTGAATTAGCAGCTAACGGAAATTATTGATTTGTTTAATCTTCCATTCCTTTTCTCCCGTAATAATAAAGAAGGGGAGATAATAATCCTGCGACGATCGAAAATGCTCCAAACGTAAATAGTGAGAAAGTTATCGACGTTGAGTTTGCAATGAAACCGAAAACTAAAGGTGAAAGCAACATTGCAATGGCCCAGTAGAGACTTACAACTGAGAGAGCCATGGCTCGTTGGGAATCTGTGCTATTTTGAGCAGCTAAAGCTGGATACAATGCTCTAAGGCTACCAAATGTCATGCCTGAAACAGTCATTAGTGCGATTGGGATAATAGGAAGATCACCAGATGCTGCAATACCAATTGATAAGGCTCCAGTGACGGTAATTCCGATTAATGCCGTATTGCGGCTACCTAGTCTGACAAGTAACGTGCCAAAAACATATGCGAGTATGGTTAGTCCGATACTGTTTAGAGAGCGAATAATGGATGTTTCACCTTCGCTATAGCCTACTTCTCTGAAAAAGGCTATGAATAATCCTCCCATTAATCCACCATATGCCGCGGCCATAAATGCAACCATGTGGGCNTGTAATAAAGATCTTTTGAAGAGCATTTCACGTGCCGGAGCGAAACTTTCAAGGATTTTTCTTACCTGATCTTTACGTGGCAGTTGAGGCAAAGACGANGTGACCAAAAATCCTATAACTGCTGCGACTGAAGCTAGGATAAATGCAGTTTTGAAATCGAAAAATTCCGCACAATAGCCTGCAATAATCGCTCCAATAATTCCTCCGGCTGATTCGAAACTTAACTGGCGACCCATTACTTTTCCAGCGTCACCAGGGCTGCTTCTGCTAATGTATGATTGCCCTGCAGACCAATAAACTGATCGCGAGGCACCGTTAAACAATTGAGCGATTATTAATGGCCATAGCGTAGCCGAATATGCTGCAATCACTCCGCAAAACACCAAAGTGATGAAGCTAAATCGCAGGATTACTTTTTCTCCAAAGCGATCAGAAATTGCTCCCCCAGGAAGACGAAGTCCGACCATGAAAAAAGCAGGCGCAGCGATAACAATCCCCATCTTAGACATATCAAAGCCTAGATCTATTGCATAAAGTGCTACTAGTAGCTGAAGTGCATTTAGTGAAAAACCATATGCAAATCCATTTGTGTAGCCTAAATAAGTTGGTTTACTTCGAGGATTTTTTGCGAAGGAAATGAGCTCTGGAAAATTGAATGGCGATTGCACATGACAAACCTAACTCTGACTTAGCTTCACGTCAATGGTTTTTGGCAACCGTGCCTACTCAAGATTATTTTTATCTCCTGCTAGAATATGGTTAAAGGCACAGCATGATACAGAAAATATTAAAAATATTTGGCGACTCAAACGAGAAGCAAATAGCACGATACCAGAAAATAATTGAGCAGATTAACGGCTTAGAACCTTCGCTTGAGCTTTTAAGTGATGAGGAACTCAGATCTAAGACAAGTGAATTCAAGGAGCAGCTGAAATCAGGTGTAAGCGTAGATGATTTATTACCTCAGGCTTTTGCCGTCGTTCGTGAGGCTTCAGTCCGTGTCCTTGGGCTAAGGCATTATGATGAACAACTTATTGGAGGGATTGTACTTCACCAAGGTAAAACTGCAGAAATGAAAACAGGTGAAGGCAAAACCTTAGTTGCTACATTGCCGACTTATCTCAATGCGTTGACGGATTCAGGTGTTCACGTTGTAACGGTAAATGATTATCTGGCTCAGCGTGATGCACGCTGGATGGGGTCTGTTTATCAATTCCTAGATTTATCCGTTTCATGCTTACAACATGAAACGTCCTTTATTTTGGAAAATGACGGGGATCTTGAGAATTTAAAACTTAAGGAAGTTTCACGAAAGCAGGCTTATTTAGCAGATATAACCTACGGTACTAACAACGAATTTGGGTTCGATTATCTTAGAGATAATATGGCTACCCGCTTGGAAGAAAAAACCCAACGGTCATTATCGTTCGCTATCGTCGATGAAGTGGATAATATTCTTATAGATGAGGCACGGACTCCATTGATTATTAGCGGGCCTGCAGCACAATCTAATGCCGATTACGTACGTGTGTCACAAGTGATACCTCGTTTACAGCAAGGGCAAGATTTTTATCTAGAAGAAAAAGAACGACAAGCAATTCTGACTGAAGAAGGGATCGGACGGCTCGAAAAATTACTAAATATTGACAATTTGTACGATGCAGAGAATTACATGCTGACTCATTTTGTGGAAAACGGATTGCGTGCACAATTTATTTTCCAGCGCGACAAAGATTACGTAGTAAAAGACAGCGAAGTAGTTATTGTTGACGAGTTTACTGGCAGGTTAATGCCTGGACGTCGATATGGAGAAGGACTACATCAGGCAATAGAGGCTAAGGAAAAAGTTCCAATTCAGCGTGAGTCAATTACTTATGCGACAGTCACGCTCCAAAATTATTTCCGTATGTATGAAAAGTTATCAGGTATGACGGGAACAGCGATTACTGAAGCAGAAGAATTTTTTAAAGTCTACGGGCTTGAAGTAATCGAAGTTCCTACTCATAAAGAAATGATTAGAAAAGACATGCCTGACTATGTATATAAAACGCATTCTGCAAAAATTCTTGCTGTAGTTGATCAAATTAAAGAATTGCATGATCAAGGGAGACCTATCTTGGTCGGAACTACCTCTGTAGAAAGATCAGAGCAGCTTTCGCAAATTCTACGTAAGCAGGGCATTAAGCATGAAGTCTTGAATGCTAAGAACCATCAGCGCGAAGCAGATATTATTCGTGAAGCAGGTAAAGTTGGCGCAGTGACTGTTTCTACAAATATGGCTGGTAGAGGAACTGATATTGTGCTTGGGGGCAGTACTTCGACTTATGGTTCTCTTGAAGAATGGCAACGTGCGCATGATGAGGTTATCAGTAAAGGTGGGCTTTATGTTTTGGGAACAGAACGACATGAATCTAGGCGTATAGATAATCAGCTTCGTGGTCGATCTGGGCGTCAAGGTGATCCTGGGGAAACNCGTTTTTTTGGCTCATTGGAAGATGAAATATTGACGAGATTTTCTAGCGGGATGATGGGTCGTCTAGTTGGGAAAGCATTGCCTGATGACGTACCTTTGGAAAGCGGGATGCTTAGCAAGACACTTGAGATGACCCAAGGTAAAGCGGAATCCTATTTTTTTGATTTACGCAAACATTTGGTTGAATATGATGACGTTGTTAATCGCCAGAGAGAAATAATTTATGAAGAACGAGACAAGGTATTAAGTGATACGGATTTAAAATTGAATATACAGCAGATGGTAGGTAAGGAGATAAGTGGAATAATTAATACACACCTGCACGGCGATCCAGCAGAATGGAATCCTGAGCCTATGTTCGCTGATTTAAATACGATCTTGCCGATGGGAGATATTCTTGAAATAGAGCAAATTGTTCTGGAAGGCTCAGAACAGACAGAAGATCGCATTCTCACTGCTGCAGAGCATTTGTACGAGCAACGAGAAAGGGAATTTGGGCAAGAATTCATGCGTGCTGCAGAAAGGATAGTAATGCTGCAGACCATTGATCGTCTTTGGGTGCAGCATTTGACTATGATGTCTAATTTGCGACAAGGCATAGGTCTATACGCATATGGACAACGAGATCCTTTGGTAATGTACAAAAAAGAAGGACATGAAGCATTTGAGAGCCTACTAGAAAAAATTCAACACGATATAGCTCATACTATTTTTCATGTTGTACCAGGAGAGCNTTCTGAAGCTAAAACCATAATGAGTGGTTTTTCTCGAAAGGAAAATCTTAACCAGCATTCTTCAATGGAGGATATAGACCCCAATGCTCCTCGATGGATGCGTCGGCAAGCTGCACGTGCGCAGGGAGCTTCCAAGAAAGCGAAAAAACGGAAGGCAACATAAAGTTGTATGACGTCCGGAAATAAGCAGCAAACATTTAATACTGAGTTAGACGATTATACGCGGGACATTCTCCAAGAGATGAAAGATTCAATTGCGAGTGGAGTACCATGGGCTCTTGCGGTCTTGATTGCTATGGGTAAATGGAGCACGCCATCAGAAACTATTGATAATACTGAACTCCAATATTTTATTGCAGGAGAAGCATTTGACTGGCTGTTGCTTGCCGAACGGCTTTTAAGAGAAATACCTGAAGAAAATGTAGTGGAAAGTGAAAAAGAGAAATTACTTTTTGAAGGTATCCTGCCTGATTACATTACTAATACGGAATTTAAATCTGCACTTGGTACAGAAAAATACCGAGCATATTTGAATTATTTCTACGGTGTAGTTGTAGAGGAAATGCTTTGGTCTGTGGCCCATGATGAGGCAGAAAAAGCGAGAATGGTAAACGGGATACAGCATTCAATTGGTATTGAAGACGAAGTGGCACATAGACTTTACCATGCCAATTTGAAGAAGCTTGCTTCACAATTTCAGCGTGAAAAAGGCCATGGTAGAAGCATGAAATTTACATTAAGTCAGTACCAAGAATTTGTTTATTGGCTTTTTAAAAAACGTTTATTAATTTCAGATGAAGCTCGGACGGCCAGTGATACTAAAAAAGCTTTATTTGCACTAGAAAAATTAAGATTTAATTAAGCGGCATTATTTTAACTTGATTTATCTTCAGGTTCAGGAATGGGCCCACGTTTCCTGTTTTGCCCCGCTGTTTCTATAGCAATGAAGGAAAACGCAATGATAGAAAGTGTCCAGAGCGCCGCATTAAATCCAAAAGCAGCTGTGAATGAAATACTTGTTAATATACCTGTAGATACAGTCGGGCCAATAATTCCCGCAAAATCACCGAACGTTCTAAATAACCCAATACCAACCCCACGCTTACTATCGGGTGCTAAGTCGGCAACATATGCTACCGGTGCTTGGGATCCCCATCCTTGTCCAACGTGCAACAGTATAAAGGCGAAAATAAACATAGGCACAGACTCTGAAAAGGGTAAGCCGAGTATTGAAACTCCGACAACCAGTCCTGCTGGGACAATAATAATTTTCCTTCCCCATTTGTCTGCGATTGCACCTGCGGGGTATATTAATACACCATGGAGTAGGGAAGAGAATGTAAATAGTATTCCGATTGCACCTGGACCCATCTTCAAAACANTATCGGCATACATGGGTATNAGAGTAGTGGCCATTCCTCCACGAAGGAAAAATGTAGAAAATCCCAAGATGCATACAATCATAAAGCTAGGATCTCTTAGTAAAAATTTGGCGTCAGTAAAGAAATTCTTTGAAAGGAATTTAGTGACCTGATTGGCTGAAAAGGCTGATCTGATTTGCTGTAAATTAAGATTTGAAGGACTATTTCGTATGTTTGACTTAGTTTCAGGCAATCGGATAATTGCCCAAATCGCAAACACTAGTACTGATATACCGGATACATAAAATGGAATCCTTGTGCCAAATTGCTCTCCTATAAAACCGCCTAGTGCAGGACTCCCTGTTCCAATCACCAGCTGCATACCTTGCATCAGACCGAGGACTCTTCCTCTGTTTTCTACGGTGCTTAGATCAGCTGCCATGATATTTCCAACTACTATCGTCATTGAGCTAAATACTCCACTCAAAAAACGAAAAAGGAGAAAAAGAGGCACATCATCAGGAATCCCACTCAAAAAAGCGAAAACGGCTACACCTAAGGCTCCGATTGTTACAACCCATTTCCTTCCAACAATTTCTGAAAGTGCACCTGCAGGTATATTGGTTAAGAATCTTCCTAGAGCATAAAGCGTGAAGGTAAGACCAAAAACGTAAGCGCCTCCGCCAATGAGTTCCATGAATCGAGGCATTACGGGGATTACTATCATCATGGATGCATGCGCCGCTGCAATAAGGCCGCCAAGGATGATAACTAGTTCAATTCGCAACCCACCAGTTACGCTATTTTGGGATGGAAAGAACTTCATNCTCTACNCATAGAGAATTTTAATTTATTCATTGGTTTTATTGGGAAATAGTTTGGTCTAAGCATTTAGAAGATTGTCTTGAAGCTCCTGAAGCCGTTTTAATTTTACATTGGCTTCTTCCAATCTTGATTTCTCCTTATCCACTACCTCTGCTGGTGCCTTGGAAATGAATTGATCATTACTCAAGCGTTTCTTGATAGAGGTCGCGTAGTTTTGCAATTCTGATATTTCGTTCTGTATCCGATTGAGCTCTTCTTGTATGTCGACGGAGGAGCCTAGATCCAGTGTAACTAATATATCTCTAATAACTAATTTGATAGTATTGCTCGCTTCATTTGGACTAAACGAGAGACTATCCAATCGGGCAAGTGCTTTGATTGCATCAGACTGATCAGGTAA
Source organism: SAR202 cluster bacterium (assembly GCA_009391465.1). Lineage (GTDB taxonomy): Bacteria > Chloroflexota > Dehalococcoidia > Lucifugimonadales > Australimonadaceae > UBA2963. The sequence goes on along the minus strand of VFHU01000009.1, from coordinate 15,301 downwards.
ATTTTGAATACTATCTCCGCTAATTATATTGGCATTAATCAATGTTCTTGGATCAATTTTAAATTCTGCACGAATATTTCTGATTGCTCTGATTAGCTCTATCAATACCTCGATCAGGTTCACTGAATCCTGTTCATCTAAGCGCCTTTTTTCTAACTCTTCATTTGACAGCCGGGCCTTGGGNTTAGGNTATGACGCAATCATTATTGACGCAGGTAAATTGGCTTCGTTTGGTAGTATCGATAAGAGTTTTTGCCATATCTCTTCTGTAACAAAAGGCATGAACGGATGTAGTAGACGAAGAACGCGTTCCAGAACGTGTCCTAATACCTTCCTTGGCTCTTCGTCACCTGTACGTAATCGAATTTTTGCAAGTTCTATATACCAGTCTGCAAAATCATTCCAAATAAAATCATAGAGGACACGCTCTGCTTCACCTAATTGAAAGTCTTCAATTAGATCGTTCACATCACATGCTGTCTGCTGAGCTTTTGAAAGTATCCATCTATCCTGATGGTTTGTTCGGGGAGGAGCGCTATTCCAACCATCAAGATTGGAAGCATCTTCTAATTCGCGAATAACAAATCTCCCTATATTCCAAAGTTTATTGGCAAAATTACGTGCTGCCTCAAGTTTTTCATCACTGAAGCGCGTGTCGTTACCGGGAGCTGTCCCTGTAGTCAGTGCAAACCTTAGAGCGTCAGTCCCATATTGATCAATCACATCCAGAGGGTCACGAACATTACCTTTGGTTTTACTCATTTTTTGACCTGATTCATCTCGGACAAGCCCATGGAGATAAACGATGTTAAAAGGTATATCCCCCACATTTTTGATGCCTAACATCACCATTCTTGCAACCCAGAAGAAAAGTATGTCGTACCCAGTTTCCATTACAGAGGTGGGATAAAAATAATCCAAATCATCTTGTCGGCTAGGCCAACCAAGTGTGGAATGTGGCCAAAGTCCGGAAGAAAACCAGGTGTCCAGAACATCCTCGTCTTGCTTGAGATTTTTGGATGCACATTTCTCGCAACTTTGGGGTTCTTCGATTTCAACATTTTGATGGTTGCAATCATTACAATACCAAACAGGTATTCGGTGCCCCCACCAGAGCTGACGTGAGATACACCAGTCGCGAATGTTTTCCATCCAGTTTGAATATACNTTCACAAAACGTTCCGGGATTATTTTGATAAACCCTTCGTTGACCGCATCTAAAGCAGGTCTTGCCAGTGGTTGGATCTTTACAAACCATTGGAGTGAAACTATTGGCTCTACGATATCGTTACTACGCTGACAGTGCCCTACTGAATGAGGATGAGGATTAATACTTTCGAGATATCCTTCAGCTTCTAGTTGGGAAACAACCAATTTCCGTGCCTCAATCCTATCAATACCTTCGAATGGTCCTGCGTTTTCATTTAAGCTGCCATCGGAATTCAGGATATTGATAATACTTAGGTTATGCCGTTCTCCTGTTTCGAAGTCATTAGGGTCATGCCCTGGTGTAATTTTCACAGCGCCGGTGCCAAATTCTGTAGAAACGGAAAAATCTGCAATGATAGGAATTGGTCGATTGAGAATAGGAAGATTTAAGGTTTTACCAACTGAACCCTTGTACCTATCATCATCAGGGTGAACGGCTACGGCCGTATCACCCAGTAATGTCTCTGGTCGTGTCGTAGCAACAATTACATGACCAGATCCGTCTTGATATGGGTATTTGATATTGTAAAGATTACCGTCTTCCTCTGCGTATTCTACTTCCAAGTCAGATAAAGCTGTGTGACAACTAACGCACCAATTTATCATTCTTTCGCTGCGATAAATTAATCCTTCATCATAGAGATTTTTGAATGTAGCCCTGACCGCCTCTGCAGGTCCATCATCGAGAGTAAATGTTTTCCGGGTCCAATCGCATGAGGCTCCAAGCCTCCTATGTTGATTGTCTATTTTGTCTCCGGTTTTCTTAACCCAATCCCAGACCATCTCAAGGAATTTTTCACGTCCAACGTCATGGCGGCTTAAGTTTTGTTTTTGAAGCTCTCGTTCCACAACAACCTGAGTGGCAATTCCTGCATGGTCTGTACCAGGTAGGTAGAGAGCCATATCTCCAGACATTCTGTGATACCGAGTTAGAATGTCTTGGATTGCTGCAGTCATTGCATGCCCTAAATGCAGTTCACCAGTGACATTTGGAGGGGGCATGATGATGGTAAATGGTTTTTTATCTGGGTCAGGAAAAGCTTTAAAGTAACCTTGTTTTTCCCACCATTCATACAAGCGCCCCTCAACCTCTTTGGGATTGTAGGCAGTAGAAGATTGTTCAGATGAATCTGCAGTCGACATATTGGGAACTCCGATAATAATCAGGTAATCATGTTATTGGGACCTACATTAGCGGTCAATTAGATAGGCCTTTGGATATTACTCTGCTACGATAGCTGAGTGACTCCTAATGCTTCATCTTCAAAACTTTCATGGAAACGAAATTTGATCGTATTGTGGATTGCCCAAGTAGGCACCACATTAGGATTTTCATTCACATTTCCATTTTACCCTATTTTCTTTGAAGAGATTGGTGGCTTTTCTGCAGAAAGCGCGGCTTTTTGGGCAGGAACGGCCGGTTGGGTTTTTGGGGTAGGAATGGGAATATTCAGTCCTATCTGGGGGATTATAGGAGATAAGTATGGTCGTAAACTGAATATTATCAGAGCAATGTTCCTTGGGGGATTTTTCTTAACTATTTCAGGATTTGCCGAAACTCCCATGCAGTTACTGGTCTCACGATTTTTTGTCGGNGCTACGAGCGGAGTAGTGCCAACGATAATGGCTCTCGTAGCGGCTCATACCCCTAGAGAAAAATTGCCTTTTGCCTCAGGAGCTATCCAATCTGCACTATTTTTGGGTATAGCATTAGGGCCACTATTTGGCGGAATTATCTACGATGCATTTGGCATGACCCAAGCATTCTTTGCTACTGGAATAGCCCTTTGGCTTTCGGGGTTACTCGTGATTCTTGTAGTGAAAGAAGACTTCCATCGACCGAATATACCTGGCGGAACATTGCAGTCTTTCATTGATATGTGGCGCTTAAGTTCTTCCAGAACCATGCTTCCCTTATACGTCGTGATTCTTCTCGTACTTGCTACAAATTTGGTGATCCAACCTGCAATTCCTGGTCTTGTTGAATCAGTAGAAGGCGGCTCTGGTTCTGGAACAGCATCAGGAATAGTGTTTACCGTTATGGGAATGGGGGCAGCGATTTCATCCTTATTGATGGGGTTCTTGGCTGGGAAATTTGGAATACAAAGAATGCTTATTTTTGCTGCTGTGGCAGCATCGTTGTGCAGCCTAATTCCATACTTTGCTCAAGGTTATTGGGTTTTGTCATTTGGATTACTTTCCACATCCCTATTTGCTGGAGGACTTGGTGGAATGGTGAATGGGTTGATCGCCATGCGATCGCCTGCTGGGCAACATGGGGCTGCATTTGGCGCAGCCCAATTCTCACATGCAGTGGGAGTAGCTATTGGTCCACTTGTCGGAGGTTTCGCCGTTTTCACTCTGGGATTAAGGAGCGTGTTCTTGATCGATATTGCAGGGTTTTCCTTGATACTCTTGGTCGTGCTCATGTTTTTGCGGAACACGAATCAATCAAGCAAATAGAATTGGAAATGAACCCGTTCGGCTGCTTCTGTTATTGCAAGTAGTAAAACTTAGAGAATAGTCATTTTGATGCCAGGAGGTTGGCCACTTTATGAAGAATTGCTAGTGCAACTTCGTATTTGGGCATCAGTGGTAAGTCTTCTACTCCGTTTGCATCGAGGATCCATACTTTGTTGGCATCTGATCCAAAGCCGGACCCTTCCGAGCTGACATCATTTGCTACAACGAGATCAACCTGCTTCTTTTCGAGCTTGGCTTTGGCATTCTCAAGGAGATTTTCTGTTTCAGCTGCGAAAGCTACTCGGATTAAATTTTTTGACACATTCGAAATAATGTCCTCAGTCTGTTCCAGGTCTATAGAAGACTGATCCTGCTTGGAGGATTTTTTCATTTTCTGCTGTTTGGTTTTTGCAGGCCGAAAATCAGCCACAGCTGCAGCCATAATGATGGCATCTGCATTTCCTGAAGCATCGGTAACAGCTTTATGCATATCTGATGTGCTTTTAACTTTTATAGTCGTTATTCCTGATGGTAGGTCTAAGGCAGTAGGAGCAGTAATCAGGATTACTTCTGCACCAAGGTCCCGCCCCGCCTCTGCAATTGCATAACCCATTTTCCCCGATGAGTGATTTGTTATTACCCTGACCGGGTCGATTGCTTCCTGGGTGCCACCTGCGGTCACTATGATGCGGTGGCCTGCCAGGGCTTTTTTCACACCGAGGATTTTTGCAGCCTCACCAATAATTGTTGAAGTATCTGCAAGCCTACCAACTCCTGTTAACCCGGAAGCAAGCCTNCCTTNTTCCGGTTCAATTATGGTTGCCCCCCGCTCAATAAGCGTCGAAATATTTNTTTGCACTGCGGGATTGCTCCACATGTTCGCATCCATTGCTGGTGCTAGTAGTAGTGGGGCAGATGTGGCAATGGCAGTAATGCTGATCGGGTCCTCGGCAAGTCCAAGGGCAAGCTTGCCAATCATGTGCGCTGTTGCTGGAGCAATAATCAAAATATCTCCCCGCTCTGCAAGAGCAACATGCTCTACGGCCTCAGGTGAATTAATATCCCATACGTCATGGTGTACTGGTCGATGGGTAATGCTGCGGAAAGTGAGAGGTGTAACGAACTGCGTAGCAGAATAAGTCATTATCACATCTACGTTCGCACCAGCTTGCGTAAGCTTACTTGCGACATCAATGGATTTATACGCAGCAATACTTCCACTAATTCCGAGTAGGACATTTTTACCTTCGAAAGGTCCACTCATTTGTCATTGCCCTCTTCTGGTGGATTTATAGAGTGAATGTAATACAGACCACGTAGGGTTAAATCCTGATCTACTATGTCAAAAATATCAGTTTCAGAAGCTATTAAATTAACTAAGCCACCAGTTCCAATTACTTTTGCTTCAGGAGTTTCCATTTCTTCCTTAAATCGTTCAACCATTTTTTCAATGAGACCAGTAAAACCAAAAATTAAACCTGACTGAATTGATGATGCAGTGTTTTTGCCAATGGTTGCATCGGGTGGCGTTAATTCAACCCTTCTTAGCATGGAAGTATTTGAGACTAGCGCTTCCCTTGCTAGCTCAATACCAATCGATATTGCGCCTCCAAGGTACTTGCCGTCTGCTGTAACTGCATCGATAACGGTTGCAGTGCCGAGGTCAACGATTATTGCAGGCCCTCCATAAAAATGGAGGGCAGCCGCCGCATCTACCACTCTGTCAGCACCGACATCTTGAGCGCGATCATACATAATACGAATACCTGTTTTTGTTCCAGCTTCAACTATCAAAGGTTCGATATTAAAAAGATCGAATGAGACGTCCTCAAAAATGGTGGTCAATGGAGGAACTACGCTACAGATTGCAATATCCTTGATTACATCTATGGAATACCCTTTCAAAGGAAGTAAATCCCTGATTTGTAGGGAGTACTCATCTTTTTGCCTCAAGGAATTTGACGACAACCTCCAGCTTGCTTTTAATTCACTGTTATCAAAAACACCTAAAGTTATGTTTGTGTTACCTATGTCAATTGCAAGAAGCATAGTGACATTATAACTTTCTCAAGTCATTCATCACTTTTGGTATGAAATTCAAAAGATCCGAAGCTAGCAATCCAGATGCTCCATTAAGACCAGTCCATCGTGCCGCAGATTCTCCGTGTATAAATACGCCAGCTGCAGCTGCATTAAAAGGATTTACTCCCTGTGCAGCTAAACCACCTATTATTCCGGCTAAAATATCGCCTGTTCCTGCAGTCGATAAGGCAGGGTTAGCAAAGGGGCTTATTACTATATCCCCGTTTGGCGAGGCAATTACAGTGTGTGCTCCTTTTAAGACTACGGTTTGCTGCCATTTCATTGCTGCAAAGCTCGCCGCACCGATTCTGTCCGCTTGTATGTCATCGGTGGACCTTTTTAAGAGCCTGCTCATTTCTTTAGGGTGGGGAGTCAGAATACCTCTGAATAATAATTGAGCTTCCCAGTTATATGTTTCCGCAATGATGTTAAGTGCATCAGCATCAACGATAACTGTACTTTCGATATTGTCATTACCTAGTAGCAATGATTTCAGAAAAGTTTTGGTTTCTTTTTTCATTCCAAGGCCTGGCCCAATGACTGTCGAAGCTGAGTCCTTCAAAGACGAAGTGACAATGGCAGCTGCATTGCTTGCAATCCCTCCATCAATTGTTTGAGGAAGGGGTAGAAAAATTTGTTCTGGAAGGCCTGTTGCTGACATCTCATATACAGTCTGCGGCAATGCAGACTGTACCAATCCAGCGCCTGCTCGATAAGCAGATGCTGCCGTTAATGTGGGAGCGTTGACATATTCTCTGCTACCGCCAATAACTAAGACCTTGCCATAGGTACCTTTATGCCCATCTGATTTCCTGCGAGGAAGAATTGCACGTACATATGTACTATCTACTAAATCAATTGCAATGCTTTGATCGATATCCTCTGTAATACCTATGGGAATGGTTTCTAATTGACCTACTTTAGAGGCTCCGGGGAAAATAAAAGCACCTAGTTTAGGGCACCCAAGTGCAAGAGTATGTGTTGCATTAAATGCATTTTCATCACACCGCCCAGTATCGGCATCAACGCCTGATGGGATATCAACAGCTAAGTATAAACGCGGGTACTTAGTTTGCTCCATCTCTATTAATGTTTTAAATATCGAACTAAGATTGGAGGAGAGTTCGTGTCTACCTCCGATACCTAGTACAGCATCGACAACAATATCTGCTAAGGACACATAATTCGCGAGTTGCCAGTGCTCAAAATCTTCTTTTGCATCTATGACACGAATTCTTCGTTCTAAACATTCAGCAAATTTGTCTTCTCGTTTTTTGATGCTTGTTATGTAAAGAGTTACGACAGCACCCCAATCCGTTAGGTACTTAGCAGCTACCATTCCATCACCGCCATTATTTCCCGGACCAACTAGGATTACTACTCGTTTCCCGCGTGTTCCATCAAGTAAATTTGATACGGATCTTGCGATAGCCAGCCNAGCATTTTCCATGAGCTGATCGGCGGATACACCTGATTCAACAGTGATTGATTCTAATTCCCGCATTTGTTCTGTATTAACAATTTTCATGGCTTTGGCCTATAACTGACGCTGTAGCATATTCACGTGAGTGACTAAGGCTAATTGCTATATTGCGAATATTCAGCTTTTCTGCAATTTTTGCCGCCTTACCATGTAATTTAACCTGAGGTTGCCCACTGGATTTGCGTGTCACTTCTATTTCTTTCCAGGCAACGCCTCTTGCTCCAGTACCCAATGCTTTCATTACAGCTTCCTTTGCGGCAAAACGTGCAGCAAGCTGCGGTGCACGTCTTCGGCAGTAGAGGATTTCACTTTCAGTGTAAATGCGTTGTAAGAAGCGATCACCGAAGCGCTCCAATGTTTTTGCAATTCGGTTGATTTCAATTAAGTCAATTCCGACCGATATGCTTTGCAAGTTATCTCCTATCATTACATGATAGATATGATGTTATCAGTTTGGGATTAGAGGATTGTAAATATCCTTGTTATGATGATGGAACTAATGAGGTAATAATATGGTAGCCGCAATTATTGATGGGAAAATAATGTCTGCCGAAATTCGGCTTGAAATTGCAAATAGGACTGCTGATTTTACAAAAACACATCAGACACGCCCAGGGCTTGCTGCAGTTCTTGTAGGTAATGATCCAGCATCAGCAGTATATGTAAGAAATAAAAGAAGAGCCTGCGATGAGGCCGGAATGTTTAGCGAAACTTTTACTCTTCCTGAAACGGCATCGCAAGATGAATTGATTGAATTGGTTGAAAAATTGAATGTAGATATTCGATTTCATGGAATATTGGTTCAGCTCCCTCTTCCTTCGCATATTGACGAACGTGAAGTCATCATGACTATAAGCCCNAGTAAAGACGTTGATGGATTACATCCGATTAGTAGTGGATTGTTAATGGAAGGAAACCCTAGGTTTGTTCCTGCGACGCCAGCAGGAGTTCAGCAGATGCTGATACGAAGCGGCAACGATCCTGATGGTAAACATACTGTTATTTTGGGGAGAAGTAATATTGTAGGGAAGCCTTTGGCTTGCCTGCTTTTACAAAAAAACATTGGCGCAAACTCGACTGTTACAGTCTGTCATACCGGTACAAAAAACACTAAAGATCTCACGCTCCAAGCAGATATCGTTATCGCGGCTGTTGGTAAACCTTTATCTCTTACTTCAGACATGATTCAAGATGGAGCTGTAGTCATTGATGTAGGTATTAATCGTATTGAGGATTCGTCACGGAAAACTGGATACCGTTTAGTTGGGGATGTTGATTACGACAACGTCAGTTTGAAGGCCTCAGCTATAACACCCGTTCCAGGTGGAGTTGGTCCAATGACCATTGCTATGCTTCTCGATAATACTCTGAAGGCAGCGCAATATATGGTGGCGATTTAAGGATGTTATATTTCGTAAAGCGTTTCTACTTCAACTATTGCACCTGCAGGTAAAGAGCTTACTCCGTAAGCTACTCTTGCATGCTTACCTTGTTCCCCAAATACTTCAACCATAAGGTCTGAAAAACCATTTATCACAGCGGGATGCATAGTGAAATCAGGGCTTGAGTTCACTAGGCCCATTACTCGTACAGCACGCTTTATGTTATCTAGAGACCCTAATGCCAGTTTTGCGACTGCAAGTGAATAAAGTGCGCATGATCGGGCAGCCTGATATGCCGTTTCCACATCAGTGTCGACACCAACTTTACCGGTTAGAACCTCGCCGGATTCATTTCTCGGTAATTGCCCTGCAACGAATAAATAATTTCCTGATTTCACGGATGGCTGATAATTTGCAGCCGGAGTAGCTACCTCTGGGAGGCTAATACCTAATGCTGCCAAACGTTCATCTATAGTACTCATTTTCTTCTCCTCTTACTCTTTATCATAGCAGCCCTCTTTACATGTAACGATTGATTAGTACAATCCCATTTTACCGGGAGGTAATATGCAGCAATCAGCTTTTTATGAAAATTTAGAACCGTTTACGTTTCTAGAGCGTAGTGCTCTTGTATATCCAAATAAGACGGCCGTAATTTATGGCGACCAAAAATATTCGTATGCAGAGTTTATGACGAGAGTAAACAAACTAGCAGGTGCTTTAAAGCAGTCTGGTATATCTAAAGGCGATAAAGTTGCTTTCATAGTACCCAACCTTCCTCCTTTACTTGAAGGGCACTATGGACCGATGAGTATTGGTGCAGTTTTAGTGGCAATCAATACTAGGCTATCGTCTAGGGAAATATCTTATATTTTGAATCATTCTAAGGCTAAAGTTTTGGTATTTGATTCAGAATTTGCACCGGTGATTAGCCAAATTAGAGACCAATTACCTATGATTACTACGTACGTGCAGGTTGTTGATGAATTTCCAAAATCTGATGAAATACCTAGCTATGAGTATGAAGAATTCCTCGAATCTGCTCCCTCAGGCCTGCATCGGGATCCAATTGATTCCGAGCTAGACACTATTACGATCAACTACACATCAGGAACTACGGGCATGCCTAAAGGGGTTCAGTACCATGCGCGAGGTGCCTATTTGAACGCAATGGGTGAAATAATAGAAACAGGATTGAATTGGCAAAGTGTTTACTTGTGGACTTTACCAATGTTCCATTGCAATGGATGGTGCAATACATGGGCAGTTACGGCTGCTTCAGGTACGCACTTGTGTCTCCGGAGAGTGGATCCTCAGAAAATCTATGAGCTTATTGAAGAGTATAAAGTTACAAATATGTGCGGAGCACCTACTGTCCTGACTGGAATGTATTCTTCGCCATCTGCAGAGGGTCGTGATTTAACAGGAGTAACAATAGCAACGGGCGGGGCTCCTCCTGCTCCACAGGTTGTAAGGACCATGGAAACAATGGGAGCTAACATAATTCACCTTTACGGTTTGACAGAAACTTATGGGCCCTACACTCTTTGCGTCCCTCAGGAGTCTTGGAAAGATATGGGCCCGGATGAGAAAGCCTATGCCAAATCTAAGCAGGGTATTCCTTATATTCATGCATCGACAGGTGTCCGAGTGGTCGACTCTGATATGAATGATGTTCCCCGTAACGGTAAATCTATGGGTGAAGTCTTAATGCGTTCTAATGGCGTTATGTCAGGCTATTTTGATGATATCGATGCTACTAACAAGGCATTTGAAGGTGGCTGGTTTCATTCTGGCGACTTAGCAGTATGGCACGCTGATGGTCAAATTGAACTTCAAGATCGTGCGAAAGATATCATCATCTCAGGGGGAGAGAATATCTCTAGCCAAGAAGTCGAAAAGGTGATAATGGAAAACCCAAACGTCCTAGAGGTTTCTGTTATTGCAGTGCCAGATACGCAATGGGGTGAAGTTCCCAAAGCCTTCGTCTCTCTAAAGGTAGGGGCAGTATCTACTGAGCAGGAAATAATCGACTTTTGTAAGGACCGCATTGCGCGGTTTAAGGCCCCGAAGTACGTGGAATTTGGAGATTTACCTAAAACTGCTACTGGCAAGATTCAAAAATACGTATTACGAGAAAAAGAATGGGCAGGCCAAGAGAAAAGGATTCAAGGATCACAAGTTGCTGAGCCAAATTAGAGTAAGCTTGTGGCTAATAACCTAGTCCCTGCGATTAATAGTCCTAATCCGATTACCCCGAGTACGATCCGTCCTCCCACTTTCGGAGCTATTCGTACGCCTATTTGAGCACCGATTAAAGTGCCAAATCCGACAACAGCTGCCATCGTCCATTGATTAGATTCTTGTACTCCACTAAATACATGAACAAGCAAGGCTGCTGCTGAAGCGACAGTAAGTTCAAGCTGTGATGTAGCGACAGCGATATTAGCAGGAATACGTAAGACTATAAGCATAAATGGTACATTGATGATTCCACCACCGATACCAAAAAAACCTGCTACAAATCCAGCTAAAGGCGCGACACTTGCTGCGATAGGTTCATTGACCCGATATTCGTAGCTTCTACCATCTCGCTGGATGATGGATCTTGCTTTACCAGTGGCTGAGACTGTTTGAGACGAATTTTCAAGCATGCTTCTGATTATTAGGTAGACGGCACCAAAAATTAATGCGAATCCGAATATCAACTCAAATGGACCTCTGCCTGTTTGCTGATTGATATAGGCACCTAGGATTGCAGCTGGTGCAGCAGTAATAATTAGAAGCGCTGCGGTACGGAAATCTTGATTTCTTCTGATTCGATAGCCAATACTGGCGGATAATGAGTTGAAGAATACAGCTGTGAGAGAAATACTTGTTATCGATGCAGGGCTGGCCTCAGGGAAAATAAAAAGTAGCGCGGGAACCAAGAGGAAGCCACCACCTACTCCCACGATTGCTCCAATTATACCGACGGAGAGACCCAGAGAGCTAAGTAGTAAAAATTGAGCGACTGTAAGCTCAGGCAACATTAGTCTTTAGCGTCTTCAATCAATTTTAAATGTAGATCGCTTAATTGCCTCTGATCTACTTGAGAGGGTGATCCAAACAAAGGATCAGATCCAACTTGAGTCTTTGGGAACGCAATTGTATCTCTTATTGAATCAGCATTATCAGACAGAATCATTACTAGACGATCAATACCCCCGGCAAAACCACCATGAGGTGGTGCTCCATATTCAAATGCCTCTAGTAAATGCCCAAATTGAGATTCTACCTCTGATGAATTATGACCAAGTACTTCGAAGACTAATTCTTGTTTTTCACGATTATGTATGCGGATACTACCGCCAGCCAATTCGTATCCGTTTGCAGCCAGATCATAAGCTTTTGATATCGCGTTACCAGGGTTCGTGCTCAGATCCTCCCAAGAGTCATCAAATGGGGCAGTGAATGGATGATGCACGGAGTCCCAGCGTTGTTCATTTTCATTCCAGTCAAATAATGGGAAATCGGTTACCACACATAGAGCAATAGTATCCGGGTCTCCTAACTTTAACCTTTCAGCTAATGTGGTTCTAAGTTGACCAAGGACTGTCTCCGTTAATAATTTCCCCCCTGCGGCGATCAAAATCAAATCTCCCGGCGAAGCTTTGCAAAGATTGGATATAAGTTTAATTTCTTCTAACGACAGTGCGCGTGCAGGTGTACGAACTTTATCCAAGGTTAGCGAATCTATTGATTCCACTGAAGAATCGATAGCAATCGTAACTAGTCCTTGTGCCCCATATTGCTTGGCTAATTCAATCAATTCATCAGCCTGTCTACGGGGAATATCTGCCATATTAGGGAGTGCAAATCCTTTAACGTATCCACCTGCTCCTACTACTTTGGAGAAAACTTGAAATTCACTTTTAGCAACAATGTTGGAAAGATCGGATATCTCAAGTGCGTAACGAATATCTGGCTTGTCACTACCAAATCGTTCCATAGCCTCTGTATAAGAAAAACGGGGAATGGGGGTTGGTATTTTTTTATTGGGTTTAACAGCTTGAATTAGCTTTACGTAAAGATCAATCATCAGATCAACAATGTCGTCCCTATCGACAAAAGACATTTCCAAATCTAATTGCGTAAATTCAGGTAAACGATCAGCACGAGGGTCTTCATCACGAAAGCACCTTGCAATTTGGAAGTACCGATCTGTGCCTGAAACCATCAGTAATTGCTTTAATTGCTGGGGTGATTGTGGTAGTGCATAAAAGCTTCCGGGGTGAATTCTACTAGGCACCAAATAATCTCTTGCCCCCTCAGGCGTACTTTTGATTAGTATGGGAGTTTCTATTTCAAGGAAGTCTTGCGCATCGAGGTAGGTGCGTATGAATTTGACAACCTCGTGGCGAAGCTGGAGGTTGTCTCTCATGAATGGCCTACGAAGATCAAGGTACCTGTAACGCATACGAAGTAGTTCATCAACTTGTGCATCCTGGCTCACATCAAAAGGAGGAGTCTTTGATGCATTTAATACCCTNGTTGAATGGGCTACAATTTCTATTTCACCTGTTCCAAGATTCGGGTTAATAGTTCCGGCTGGCCGTTGCCTAACATATCCTTGAATTTGGACTACCCATTCAGCGCGAAATGTTTCTGAAACTTTGAATGCTTCTGGCCCTTCTTCAGGGTGAAACACAACTTGAACTAATCCAGTCCTATCACGCAAATCAATGAAGATGAGGCCGCCATGATCCCTTCTTTTGTGCACCCATCCAGATAGAGTGACATCATTCCCTATATTACTAGTCCGAAGCTCGCCGCATGTATTGGATTTATACAAAATAATTAAATTCCGATATGAATAGATTTAACTTAGGAGTTGGATACGTGATTTTCATCTTCATTAAATTCTGATCTATGTAGAGCTGAGTGGAGCCTGGCTATTGATGATTCCAATTGCCCTCCCTCTCCAGATTCTAATTTCTCTGCCAGAGAATCAGTTCCACGCTCAGCAATTTCTAATGCCCTCTTGATTCCTAATACCATAAGCACCAGCCAAACTACTCTTAGTAACAGTCGTATGAGAGAAATCACGAACCCCTCCTCGTTAATATGTAAACTTTATCGCAATTCGCTATGGAGTTGCTAGATTGATTGGTATTTATAAATTAGGATTTACGAGTAAATCCTTTCAGAAAATCTATTTTCATGCTATAAATGGATAACAAAATTCCCTTAAGAATAGGTTGACTAGTGAAGTTTTCTACAGAAAATCGTGAGCCCCGTGAGGCAATTGTTTCGGTAGAGCTTGATAATGAAGACATTGAGCCCTATTTAACTCAAGCATATAAGCAGTCAGTGCGTCGTTTATCGATTCCGGGATTTCGGAAAGGTAAAGCCCCCCGTCAAATTGTTGAAAAATTATNTGGGCGTGGTTATCTACTCAACGAAGCCATGGATACAATTATCCAAGAATTCACTAATAAGGCTATTGAAGATGCAAATATTGATCTTGGAGGGGTTCCTTCAGTATCGCTAGAGCAATTCGACCCTCCTAAATTTGTCGCGACAGTACCATTGCAACCAGAGGTTGACCTAGGTAATTTTGCTTCAATCAGAGTTCCTCTAGATGAAGTTAAAGTTGAAGATGTGCAGGTGGATACTGTAATTGAACAACTTCGTAATGAGCTTGCTGTTTGGGAGCCTGTTGAAGATTCAGTTCGTATGGATGATTTAGTTAATTTGACTATAGTAGGAATAGTTGAAGATTCCTCCGATCCTAAGGAAGTAGTCAGAAGTGAAGCAACTGACTATATTCCACGGCCAGGTACAACTTTTCCTGTACCAGGCTTAGACGAAGGGCTTGTTGGATTGTCTGTCGATCAGGATTCCCAATTTACAGTGCAGGTTCCTGAGGACTTTGAGAATGCTGAATTGTCAGGAAAAACTGTTAATTTTGACGTAAAAATCCATTCGATAAAAAGAAAAGAGCTTGCTGAGCCTAATGACGAATTTGCAAAAGGCGTTGGAGAGGGATTTGACACCATCAAGGACTTGAGGTCAAGGATTTTGGAAGATCTCATTGCCCGTGAAGAACAAGCTGCAAAAAATAAGCATCAAGACGAGATACTGACAAAATTAGTTGATGGTTCAACCATTAAAATCTCACCACAAATCATTGAACATGAAGTAGAGCATTATGTTCATGAACGGCAGGATAATGCGAAATCTGGTCGCATATCTAACATGGAGGAATACCAAGAATTCCTTTCTTGGCAAGGTATGAGTGACGAAGAAGTCCACGAAGATGCGCGACCGAAAGTTGAGAACAGGTTAAAGCGTGCACACGTGCTAAGAGCCCTAGCAACACAGCAAAAATTTGAAGCACCCGATGTTGAAATTGATGAGGAAATTGAAGCTCTATGTGCAAATTATGGGGATTCTGCAGACGATATGAGATCCTTGTTTGCGGACCCAGAGCGACGGGACTCTATTGCACGTTTGATAATTAATCGTAAGACATTTGATTATCTTTCTGATATAGCTCTAACCAAAACCAAGAAAGCTTCTACTAAATCAGCGACTAAATCTAAATCTGTCCCTAGTTCAAAAAAATCCCCACGTGGAAAGAAAAATACAGGTGATTGATATGCACGACTGGCCGATTCACGGGTCTCTTGGTCACAAT